>JBOHUE010000073.1:0-23583 GCA_050734185.1 Candidatus Dormibacteria bacterium
CGTCCCCTATGACCGCGGCCTCCTCGGCCACTCGGATGGCGACGCGGTCGCGCACGCGCTCGCCGATGCGCTGCTCGGCGCGGCCGGTCTCGGCGACATGGGGCGCTTCTTTCCGTCGAGCGACCCGCGATGGCGGGACACGCCGGGGACCGAGTTCCTGCAGATGGTGGGACTAACGATCGGCGAGGCGGGTTGGACGATGGTGTCGGCACATGTGATCGCCGTTGCCGAGGAACCGCGACTGGCGCCGCACCTCGATGCCATGGCCCACGCTATGGCTCACGCCCTGAGGGTCGCGGACTCCGCGGTGCACGTCGGCGCCACAACCACCGACGGCATGGGCTTCCAGGGCCGCGGCGAAGGGGTCTGGGCGTCCGCTACGGTGCTGCTCGCACCCGAATGACGCTGTACCTGCACGACACGCTGACGCGACGCCTGCAGCCGGTGGAGCCGCTGCGGGATCAGGAGATCCGCATGTACACGTGCGGTCCCACCGTGTACAACCGCGTGCACATCGGCAACTTCCGCACGTTCATCTTCGAGGACGTCCTGCGGCGCTGGCTCGAGCGGCGCTACGAGCGCGTCGTCCACGTGATGAACCTCACCGACGTTGATGACAGAATCATCAACAACGCCCGCGACTCGGGCCACACGCTCGACGAGGAGACGGCGCAATGGATCGCGGCGTTCTTCGAGGACCGCGATACGATGGGGATACGCCCCGCGCACCACTACCCGCGCGCCACCGAGTACATCGAGCAGATGGTCGACCTCATCGAGAGGTTGGAGCGCGAGGGGGCCGCCTATCGCAGCGAGGGCAGCGTGTACTTCTCCATTGGTGCGTTCCCGCAGTACGGCCGGTTGAGCGGTCTCAGCGCCGACTCGCTCGTGGCGGGCGCCAGCGGACGCATCGACGCGGACGACTACACCAAGGAGGACGTACGCGACTTCGCGCTGTGGAAGGCGGTCGCGCCCGACGCGATCGGCTGGAACACGCGGCTGGGTCGCGGCCATCCGGGCTGGCACATCGAGTGCTCGGCGATGAGCATGGCGCTGCTCGGCGAGAGCTTCGACATTCACTGCGGCGGCGTCGACAACATCTTCCCGCACCACGAGAACGAGATCGCGCAGTCGGAGGCGGCGACGCACGCGCCGTTCGTACGCCTCTGGTGTCACAGCGAGCACCTGCGCGTCGCCGGCGAGAAGATGGCGCGTCGCACCGGGCGTTTTCTGCGCGTCCCCGAGGTGCTGGAACAGGGCGCATCGGCGGCGGCGTTACGCTACCTGCTCGCGGCGTCGACTCACTACCGCAAGCCACTCAACTACTCCGATGAGCCGCTGGTCGCTGCTCGCGAGGCGGTGGAGCGGCTGGTGGCATTCCGCGACCGTGTGGCCGAGCTGGCGGTCGCCGACCCCGAGGAGACCGAATCCGCCGACGCTGAGGTGCTCACCGGTGTACGCCAGGCGCGCACGGGGTTCGATGACGCGATGGACGACGACCTCAACCTGCCGGAGGCGATGGGAGCCGTGTTCGCGACACTCCGCGACGTCAACCGCGTGCTCGACAGCGCGGCAGTGAGCAGCGAGTCGCGCGACGCGCTCTGTGCCCTGCTCGACGAGGTCGACGACGTCCTCGGCGTCTTCCCGCTCGTGGACCGCGCTCGTCAGAGCGCTGGGCTGACGGTGGAGGAGGAATCGTTGCTCGAGCAACGATCGCAGGCGCGTCAGGCGCGCGACTTCGCGCTTTCGGACCGTCTGCGCGATGAGCTGGCACAGCGCCGCATCGCGGTCGAGGACACCCCGGCCGGGCAGCGCTGGAAGCGCGTCGCCTGAGCCGGCGGCGGACTCGTGGATGTCATCTACGGACGCAACCCGGTGCTCGAGGCGCTCCGGGCACAGCGCCCGGCGCGCAAGCTCGTTCTCGCGGACGGGATTCGGGAAGATTCGCGAGTCCGCGAGATTCGCGAGCGTGCGCTGGAGTCCGGCATCCCTGTCGAGACGTCCCCGCGCCGCCGCCTCGATGACATCGCGCACACCGAGCACCACCAGGGAGTCGCGGGGTATTTCCACGCCCGGGAGCCGCTGCGGCTGGAGGAGTTGCTTGGCGGTGCGCGCTCACCTGCGCTGCTGCTGGCGCTCGACGGCATCCAGGACCCGCAGAATCTCGGCGCCATCGCACGGTCCGCGGAGGCGTGCGCTGTCGACGGGATCGTGCTGCCGCGGCGGCAGGCAGCGTCGCTCACCGGCGCTGCGGCGAAGGCCTCCGCCGGCGCCGTGGAGCATCTGCGCATCGCCACCGTGGCGAACCTCAACATGGCGTTGGAAACGATCGGCGCCTCGGGGATCACACGCGTCGGCCTCGACTCCGCCGGCACCACGCGATACGACGGTTTCGATTACACGCAGCCGGTCGCGCTCGTGGTCGGCGCGGAGGGCCGCGGGCTGCATGAGCTGACGCGGCGCCATTGCGACGCGTTGGTGTCGCTGCCGATGTTGGGGCGGGTGTCGTCTCTCAACGCCGGCGCGGCGGCCGCCGTGCTTCTGTACGAGGTGCAGCGCCAGCGCGGGTTCAACGCGGCCGCGCCGTCCGGGTCTGCATCACACTGACCACATGGGCGTCCTCATCGTCGACGGCTACAACGTGGTCCACGCATGGCCCGCGCTCAAGCGCACGCTCCAGACTCGCGGCCTCGCGGACGCACGCCGGGAGCTCGTGCACGCGCTCAGCGAGTACGCAGCCCACACGGATACCACGGTGACCGTCGTGTTCGACTCCCACGACCGCCTCCCCAGCAACGAACCGGCGGAGGTGATCGACGGCGTGACCGTGCTGTACGGGACCAAGACCGCGTCGGCGGACCACGTCATCGAGCGTCTTGCGCAGCGCAGCGCGCGGCGCGGCGCCGCGAGCGATGTAACGGTGGCCACAGGCGACAACCTGCAACGCGCCCTTGTCGGCGCCATGGGTGTGGCGACGATCAGCGCCGCGTCGCTAGCGGCTGAGGTGCAGCGCGCCGCCGGCGACGTCACCCACGTGCGACGGCAGCAGGACCAGAGCGTTCGGCACCGTCGCGTCGAGGAGCACCTCAGCCCAGACGCGCGCCGCAAGCTCGACGCCATCTGGGGGCGCACGCCGGCCGACCCCGGCGCCGAGTGAATAGACTCCTCACAGCCTGGCCGGCGTAGCTCAGCGGTAGAGCAGCTGTTTTGTAAACAACCGGCAGGCACACTGCCGCCCTAGCTCAACGGTAGAGCATTGGTTTTGTAAACCAAGGGTTTCCGGTTCGAATCCGGAGGGCGGCTCACCACTCGTGTAAAGAGTGCGGCTGAAGTGCCCCAAAGGGCCTTCGGCCTTGGATTCAGGGCTGATGTGTCACACACCTTCGGTTGATCTGTCCCATCGGCTCCGGTTGATTGGTCACAGTCGATCGCATGAAGGAAATGAGGTGGCTCACCTCACATAACAGGCGGTGACCGCTGTGCTGGCAGAGGGACGAACGGTTTCCGAGGTGGCCAGTCAGTGGCAGGTGAACGGGCCTGCGGCGGACGTGATCGGCGGTCCGTGCGAATGGTGGTGCCAACACCCCGGGCGCATCCGGCTCGCACCCTGGTATGGGGCGCCGTTTCGGTCGAGAATGCGCGCCATGGCGTGGACTAGGGGCGGGCGTGCGCTGGCTTTGGGCGGCTTCGGCGTTACGGCAGTCTGCACTGTCGCCGACCTCCCGCTCACCCTGACGATCTCAAATGCACCCGAGCTGAGCGGGGCCGCCTACGGGGGCAGCAGCGGCTACGGCAACTTCGCGTTCGAGGTCCCCATGCTGCTTCTCGCCGGACTCGCCACGCTGATCGTGATCCGTCGCGGTGGCAACCGGGTCGGCTGGCTGCTATTGGGGGCGGCCGCGTGGAGTGCCATCAGCGGTCTGGCGAGTGACTACGGAGCATATGCGGTCGCCGTCCGGCATCACGCGGTGCCGGCGGGCGACGCGCTCCTCGGGTTGGGCAACTACGGTTGGCTGGTCTTCGTGGGCCTGCTCGTGGTGCTACCGATCCAGGTGTTCCCGGACGGTCGCCTGGCGTCGCCGCGGTGGCGCTGGCTGTTGTGGACGACGGTGGCCGTCATTGCCGTCGGCTATCTCGGCAATACCTTCGGTCCCGGACAGGACATCTCGGCCGGCGGGCAGCACGGGCAGCCGGGGGCAGCCGGCACGATCAACTTCCCGCACGCAACGTCCGGCGTGCTCGGCGCCCTTCTCGGTGCTGCCCAGTTCGCCCTGCCCGCGTTCGCTGCCTGCGGCCTGCTCGGGCTCGCATCGCTGGTACTTCGTTATCGGCGCTCATCCAGCGAGGTGCGCCACCAGATCCGGTGGCTCCTCTTCGCCGCTCTGCTCTATGTCGTTCCGTACGCCACGTACACAATCCTGAACCTGGCGTTCAACGTGGACCTCACGTTGCTCGCGACGATCAGCGTGGTGGCGCTGGCGTTGGTGCCCTTCGCAATGGCGATCGCCGTTTTGAAGTACAGGCTCTACGACATCGACGTCATCATCAGCCGGGCCTTCGTCTACGGCTCGCTGGCGGCCCTGATCACAGGCCTGTATGTAGCGATCGTGGTTGGCATCGGCAGAGCGCTCGCCGGCGGCGGGCGGCCCAATCTCCTGCTCGACATCGCGGCCACCGCCGTCGTCGCCCTCGGATTCCAACCGGCGCGCGAGCGTCTGCAACACATCGCCAATCGCCTCGTCTACGGAAAGCGAGCCGCGCCGTACGAGGTGCTATCCCAGTTCAGCGTCAGAGTGGCCGGCAGCTATGCGGCCGCCGACTTGTTGCCGCAAATGGCGCGCGTGCTCGCCGAGGGGACCGCCTCCGACCGTGCCGATGTGTGGTTGATGCATGACGGAGTGGAGCTCAAGCGCGCTGCCACCTGGCCTCTCGGGGACGAGGATGTCACCCGTCTCGGCGCGCGGCGCGTCACCGGCGGCTCCATTCCGGACATCGCCGGAGACCACATCGTCGCGGTGTCGCATCAGGGTGAGACCCTGGGGGCGCTGTCCGTGACCAAGCGTCGTGGCGAAATGCTCACGCCGATCGAGCAGAAGCTGATGGATGACCTGAGCCATCAAGCGGGTCTGGTCCTGAAGAACGTCGGTCTCACCACTCAGCTGACGGCACGGCTCGATGACCTCCGCGAGTCGCGCAAGCGGTTGGTGGCGGCGCAGGACGACGAGCGGCGGCGGCTGGAGCGCAACCTCCACGATGGCGCGCAGCAGAACCTCGTCGCGCTCAAGATCAAGCTTGGGCTCGTCGAGACCCTTGCCGGGAAGGATCCGGAGCGAGCGCGGCATCTGCTGACCCAGCTGAAGTCCGACGCCGACGAGGCGTTGGAGACTTTGCGAGACCTCGCTCGCGGAATCTACCCGCCGCTGCTGGCCGATCGGGGGCTTGTCGCTGCACTGGAGGCTCGAGCTCGCAAGGCTACCGTGCCGACCGAAGTGGATGCCGACGGTGTCGGCCGGTATCCGCTAGAGACTGAGGCAGCGGTGTACTTCTGTGTTCTCGAAGCACTGCAGAACGTGCAGAAATACGCGCGCGCAACCGCCGTGTCCATCCGCTTGGCCGTCGACGACGGGCACCTCGTGTTCACTGTGCGCGACGACGGCGCGGGTTTCGACCCGGCCCACGCAAAGCGCGGCTCGGGTCTGCAGAACATGGAGGATCGACTCGATGCTCTGGGGGGCGCGCTGGCCGTCGCGTCGGTGCCAAGTCAGGGTACTGAGGTCAGCGGCAGCGTCCCGTTGCACTCTGAGACGACAGTATTGAGAGCAAGTCCCGTCGTCGTCGGATAAGCGCGCGTGTAGCCCTGAGCAGACGGCGCACGCGTCCACTCCCGCATTTGCAGTCGCAAGCCCGATCGGGTACGGCGTTGGCAGTGGCAGCCTTTCGGCCAAGAACGCGGGGCTCATGGCAGGGCCTGGGCACCGCCGGTGGCGCATCAGTCAATCTGGTCGACGGTGACCACGACACAGAGCGTCAACAGCCAGGGTCTGCCCTACAACTTCGCGGTGTGCAGCAGCGTGAGCACGGAGTCGAACGTGGGCACGACGCTCGCCGACGCAGCGAAGTTATGAGCAGGCTCAGATGTCACATCGCGGTCTCGGTGGACGGGTACGCCGCCGGCCCCAACCAGAGCATGGAGAACCCGCTCGGCGAGGGCGGGATGCAGCTGCACGAATGGGTCTTCCCGCTGGCCGTCTGGCGCGAACTGCAGGGCATGGAGGGCGGAGGCGTGAACGCGAGCACTGCCGTGGTGGAGGAGACGCTCGCCAACATCGGGGCCGGCGTGATGGGCCGCAACATGTTCGGGCCCCCTGCCGGCGGGGACTGGGGAGACGAGCCGTGGAACGGCTGGTGGGGCGGCGATCCGCCGTACCACAACGACGTGTTCGTGCTGACGCATCACCCGCGCGAGGCGGTCGAGATGGAGGGGGGCACGACATTCCGCTTCGTCACCGACGGGATCGAAGCGGCGCTCGAACGCGCGAAAACGGCCGCCGGCGGTCAGGACGTCCGGCTCTGGGGCGGCGCCCAGGTTGTCCGTGAGTATCTGGCGGCGGGACTCCTGGACGAGCTCGAGCTCCACATCGCTCCGGTGTTGCTCGGTGGCGGCGAGCGCCTGCTGGAAAACCTCCCCGTCGCAGCGATCCAGCTCGAGCAGGTGCGGACGCTGGAGGCGCCGGGAGTGACGCACGTCAAGTACGCGGTGCACCGGCGCTAGCCGGCCTGGGCTGCGGGCACCGCCTCCTTCGCCAGCACCGCTGACAGCTCGTCGGCCGTCACCGGCTTGCTGAACAGGTACCCCTGCCCGAAATCGCACCCGTGCAGGCGCAGGAACTCCTCCTGCGCCGCCGTCTCGACGCCCTCGGCGACCACCTCGAGCCCGAGCACGTGGGCCATGTCCACCATCGTCTCCAACAAGGACGATCGCCCCTCGGCGTTGTTCAGCTCGTCGACGAAGGTCTTGTCCACCTTCACGCGATCGAACGGGAGGCTGCGCAGCCGACCGAGCGCCGAGTAGCCGGTTCCGAAGTCGTCGATCGCCAGCTTGACGCCGAGCTGATGCAACGCGTCCAGCAGCGACGATGCGCGCGCGGACTCGGAGATCGACACGCCCTCGGTCAGCTCCAGCTCGAGCTGCGCCGCCGGGAACCCGGTCTCCTCGAGCGTGCGCGCCACGCGCTCCACCAAGCCGACGTCCTCGAGGTTGCGGCCCGAGAGATTGACCGACAGACGCAACTCAGTGAGCCCCATTGCACGCCAGCGCTGGCCCTGCTCGCACGCGCGCCGCAGGACCATCGCGTCGATGTCCTGGACGATGCCGAGCTCTTCGGCAAGCGGGATGAACGTGGCAGGCGGGATCAAGCCGCGCTGCGGGTGCGGCCACCGCGCCAGCGCTTCCGCGGCGACGACCGCGCCCGTCGTGAGGTCGACGATCGGTTGGTAGTGCACGTCGATCGCCGCGGCGGCGATCGCAGCGCGCAGTTCCTCGCCGAGTTGCAGCTGCTCGACGAGCGCGGTGCGCATCGCCGGTGTGAAGACGGCGTGGCGGCCGCGGCCGGCGCGCTTCGCGAAATACATCGCCAGATCTGCGTCCGCCAGCAGCGCGTCGGGTTGCATCCTCGCCGGCCGCGCCGTTGCGATGCCGACGCTCACTGTCGGCGTCAGCTCCTTGCCGCCGGTGATGAACGGGTGACTCACAGCCGCGATGACACGCTGCGCAGCGACCAACGCGTCCGTCTCGGACGCTGGCGCGAGAACGATGCCGAACTCGTCGCCGCCGAGGCGGGCAACGGTGTCGCCGGGCCGCACCGCGTCAACCAGCCGGCGCGCGACCTCGCTGAGCGCCTCATCGCCACCGTTGTGGCCGACGCTGTCATTGATCTGCTTGAAGTCGTCGACGTCCAGGAAGAGCACGGTGATCGGCGCGTCGCTCGCGGTGTGTGCGACGGCGGCGCGCTGCAAGCTCTGGCGGAAGAGCTCCCGGTTTGCCAGGCCGGTCAGTGGATCGTGGAGCGCCTGGTGGCTGAGACGCTCCTCGTACTCGTGCCGCTCGGTGACGTCGCTGAGATTGAGCACCATGCCCTCGACATCGGGATCGTCGAGGCGGTTGGTGAACCGGCACCACACGTGGTGCCAGGTGCCGTCGCGATGGCGCAGCCGCGCCTCCACCTCCTCGCCCGCTCCAAGGCCGCCGGCGAGAACGCGAGCCCAGGCGCGGCCGGCGCGCTCGCGGTCATCGGGGTGGACCATGGAGCTGATGTCCGCTGTCCCGCGGGCGCTGGGGTGGAAGGCCTCCTCAAAGGACGGCGTCGCCAGGACGAGGGTGCCATCGTGGGCGACCACGAGGATCCCGTCGCTCGCATTGACGAGCAGCGCTGCAAGGCGGCGCTCGCGGCTGTGGACCTCCTCGCCGCGGGCCTTGACCTGTGCACTCATCGCGTTGAAGGCAGCACCGACCCGGCCGAGCTCCGCGTAGCCGTCCTCGGGAACCGAGCGGTCGTAGCTGCCTGTGCTGACCGCTTCTGTTCCGCGCTCGAGCGCGCGAAGCGGGGGGAGGATCGAGCGCGTCAGCCGGTGCGACAGGATCAGTGCGGCCGCGACTCCGAGGACGAGTGCTGCCACCGTGGTCACGAGCGCCGTGTGCTCCGCGTCGGTCCGCTGCGTCTGCAGCGCCGTGAGATGCGCTGTGTTGATCTGCTGAATCTCCGCGACGTCACCCACCGTGGACCCGAAGTCGCTGCTGATCCAGAACGCCGCGGCATCGGCCAACGCACTCTCGCCGGGCGCTGCACCGGCAGTGCCCACGGCAGCGCGATCCGGCGCGGCGATCGTCCACGTGTATTGGAGGTCCGCGAAGATCCGATTCTCCTCGGCCGTGCGCTCGGGGACCGCCGTCCAGCCGTTCAGATCGACCGCCACGCGGCCCTCGGCGGCCCTGAAGGCGGTGAGGCTGGCATCGCTTCTGTCGACGAGATAGCGCAGCCCGGCATCGGCAACCCCCTGCAGGTTGTCGTGCAGCTCGTCGAGCTCCTGAGCCTGCGCGGTGGCCTGTGCGACCTGGTTGACGATGCCGCTGGTGACCAGCTGTCCGACTCCCGCCGCCACCGCAACCACCACGAGCGGCAGCAACAGCATGAGCGCGTGGACTCGGAGTCGAAGCGCGAGCGATCGCTGCCGCTGTTCGCGTCGCGGTGGCATATGCCGAGGCTATGAGTGCCTGTCCTGTGTACCTCTGGACATATCGCGGTCGGCAGCAGGTCCGCGACCGGTTCGCGATACACCCTCTGACGATTCGACACGCCGCCTCATCCGAAGCGAACGCAGCGGGCGGGTTGAACCAACGAGACGCCGGGAACGCAGCGACCGGCGCAAGAAACTCAAGGGCGCCGCCGTTCTCTCCTTCGGTGCGGTGGCGGGCCGCATCGTCGGCAGGAAGGTATGCGTTTGGCGGAGGGCCCCACCATGGGTCGGTCTTCACGAAGACTGCGATCGCGACGAGCCTCGTCGCGGCGACCGCTGCCCCGATCACGCTGAGCGCTCGCGCCGGCGGCCTCCCGATTCTCGGAGGTGGCACGGGAGGCGTGACGAGCGCAGTGACCAACACGGTGTCCAACGCCGTGAACACGGTCACCAACACCGTCCAGCAGGTGGTGACGCCACTCGCGCCGGTTCCGCTCCCGACGTCCGCGCCCGTCGTGTCGTCGCCGCCGGCCGTCACTGCGCCGGTGAGCACCGCACTGCCGTCGCTCCCGGTGCCGTCGCTTCCGTCGCTGCCGGTCCTCGGGTCGTCATCGCCGGCGAGTAACGCGAGCATCCCCGCAAGCGACCCGTCGCAGCAGCCGCCGCCGGGCACGGCGAGCGCGAACGCCGTCTCGATCCCGCTGCTCGACACCTGCGTGAGCTGCACGAGCAACAGCGCCGGTCCGGATTCGGGGACGACCAACTCCAACGCCACGGCACTGCGCGTGCTCGGTCATGACGTCGAGGCCGGACACGTGACTGGCGACAACCAGAACGGCGCGGGGAACCTCATCGCCCTGCCGGCGAACCCGCTGCTCGGGCTCGCCATCGCCGATTGGATGGTGGGCACAAGCCGCAGCAGCGACGGTTCGTCGACCTCGCACTCGCGCGCATCGCTTGTCGACCTCGACCTGACCAACCCCTCTGACGGCTCGTCGATCGCCACGCTTGCGGTCCTCGAGGCCGGCAGCAACGCGGCCTGGTCATCCTCCGGGTCGTCGGGCAACGGCTACACCAACGGCGTCAACCTCAACCTGGGCAACGGTGCGCTGGTCGTGATCCTGCTGCACAGCGAATCGCACAGCAGTGCCGCCGGCCAGACGGCGGGAACCTACGTGGCGTCGATCAACAACACTCAGATCCTGAGTAACACGCAGATTCCTCAGAAGCTCGTGATCGCGATCCCGGGCATCATCACCATCAGCCTGCTGATCACCAGCTCGGACAGCTGCTCGGCCGGCGCCGGCATCGCGCAGGTCACACACCTGCTGGGGATGAGCGGCGAGCAGCTCGGGCTGTTCGAGGTGAACGCGACGGGATGCGCCGCGTCCGGCAACCCCGGCGGTAATCCCGGTGGGAACCCAGGGGGCAATCCGGGCGGTAATCCCGGCGGGAACCCGGGGGGCAACCCCGGTGGAGACAACAACAACAACGGCTCGTCGAGCAGCTCGAGCAGCGTGACGACCTCGAGCACCACCAGCGTCCTCGGTGCCCTGACCACGCCGTCCACCGGTGCGGCGCTCGGCATCCTCGGATTCCTGCTCGTGGGCGCTGGTATCACCGCAGCGGTGAGCGCGCGCGCCCGGCGCAACCGCAAGACCAACTAGCCGTCCAGTTCAGAGCCGGCCAGGGGCGCGACCGCGTCGCGCACCCCGGCCGGCTTCTTTTGTGCCGGCGGCGCGATCTCACGTGCGTGCAGTACGGTGCGCGCTCAAGGAAGTGGAAGCGATCACACTCCGGGCAGGATCCCTCGCGATGTTCTGCGCGATCGCGTCCGCCGTCGCCGGCTGCGGCAGCCCCGCGGTGAAGGCGGGGCTCGATCCGTGCATCGTCGGGTCCTGGAGGACCACCGGCGTCCATGGAACGGTCACCTCGTCCGACGGCACACTCCACATCCCGCTGACTGGAGGCGCCGGCCAGAAGACAGTCCTTCGCGGGGACGGCACGGTCACCGTGGTTTATGACGGATCCGCACCCCAGGTCGGCACGGGGACAGATGGGTCGACCTACACGATCAACGTCACGGGCCAGATTGCCGGCACCGTCAAAACCGATGGCGACCAGGTCACGCTCGACATCACCGATCCGCAGGACGCCACGCAGACCATCAGCAAGGACGGCGCCGTGCTGCAGACGGTGAATCCGCCGGGCGAAGAGGTGAGCACGTACGCGTGCTCCGCCCACAGGTCGCTGACAGTCACGACCAACGGGATCTCGCTGGCCTTCGTCCCCAGTTGACGCCCGCGACCGCTGCGGAGCGCGGCATCATAGGCGCGTGAGCGACCAGCCCGAGAAGAAGCACAAGCCGGGCCTCGGCGAGCGCATCCGTGCGCGCCTGCGTGCCGCCGAGGTGGCGGCCGAGGAATCCGCCGGCCAGGGCTTCGTGACCGAGGCCGTCGAGGCCGTCGAGGCGGCGGTGAACCCCGAGCACGAGCTGGGGCCGCAGCGACACGGCGACACAGCGCGTGACGCGGACGAGCACGACGACACAACAGGGACGCCGAAAGCAGACTGAGCGTCGGCTACGATCTCAGGCGCGCCCAAGTAGCTCAGTGGTAGAGCAACGCCTTGGTAAGGCGTAGGTCGACGGTTCAATCCCGTCCTTGGGCTCCGTCGACGTCTTGACCGAGGTGCGCCACTGTCAACGGTGTCGCCCATTTGACTTGACCGTCGGATGTCGCGAGCGTCGCGAGTCCGGTCCGTGGATGCGGTTGTGCAACACACCGGCGTCGCACAATCACGTCCGACGATGGAAGCCGCCAGGAGACGCGTGAGGTGCCCATGACGGGCCACTCGACGACCACGAACTCCCTCGGGCACGCTGATCACTTCACGAACCTCGATGTTCACGCGCGGTTACTCGGAGGAATCGAGCTACACATCGGCGGGAAGCCGCTTGCACCGCTCGAGTCAGGCCGCGTGGAGTCGGTCTTCGCGTATCTGATGCTGCACCGGAATGCTCCTCAGTCGCGTCAGCGATTCGCGTTTCTGTTGTGGCCGGACTCGACGGAACGGCAGGCGCAGACGAACCTGCGCAAGGTGCTGCACAACCTGCGCCGTCTTGTTCCCGAAGCTGACCGTCTTATCGATATTGGGTCGCGCACCATCGCGTGGCGCGCGGACGCGTCGCTGCGGCTGGATGTTGAGCAGTTCGAGCTGGCACTGGCCGAGGGTCACCTGCTTGAGGCGGTAGAGACGTATCGAGGCGAGCTACTCGAGGGCAACGACGACGAGTGGTTGCTGGAGCATCGTCGTCGCCTCGCCGACCTTTATCTCCAGGCGCTCGAACGACTGACCCGCCGGCATCAGGAACGACGGCAATGGTCGCAGGCGATCCGTTACGCGGAGCGGCTGATGGCGCAGGACTCGCTGCGCGAAGAGAGTCACCGGCTGCTGATGCAGCTTCACCAAGCCGCTGGGGATCGTACGGGTGCCGTGCGCGCCTACCACGTCTGCGCGGCAGCACTTGCAAGCGAACTGGGGATCGATCCCTCATCTGAGACTCAGGCGATCTACGAGTCGCTCATCACAAGCCCACAATCCGCCGGCTCCTCTCGAGAGGGCACGGCGGATCCAACCACCGCGGCGTGGGATCGCGACGCATCGGGGCTCGCGCCATTTGTCGGGCGCGGCATGGAGCGGGATCAGCTGGCCGCAATGTGGCGGCAGTCGACGAGCGGTTGCGCACAGCTGGTGCTGGTCAGCGGCGAGGCTGGTGTCGGCAAGACGCGGCTCGTCGACGAACTGCGGACGCAGACCAGTGCACTCGCAGTGGAGGCTCGCGCCTATCCGGCCGAGGGCACCCTGCCCTACGGGGTGGCCGCGATGTGGCTTCGCTCTCAGCTGGTCGCGGGGCGCCTGCCGAGGCTGAACCCTCAGCAGCTCAGCGACCTTGGGCGACTGGTGCCGGAGTTCGCCGGGCGCGCGGCACCCCCGGAGCCGGTGCCTGAGGCTGAGTTACGGGAGCGACTGTTCGGGGCGATCACCCGTGCGCTGCTGTCCGCCGGGACACCGCTTCTGCTGATCATGGACGACGCGCAGTGGGCCGATGCCCAGTCCGTGCGCCTCATGCACTACCTCTTGCGAGCGGCGCCCTCCGCGCGGTTGCTCGTTGCTGCCACCGCCAGACGCGAGGAGCTCGACGCTGACCACCCGCTCGTCGACGTGATCACTGCCCTGCAGACCGTTGAGCGTTTCACGGAGATCCCACTGGGCAGGCTGGACCGCCAGGAAACGGCGCTGCTCGCCGAAGGCCTCACAGGAGCGCCACTCGACCCGGGAACGTTCGAGCGCCTCTACGGCGACAGCGAGGGGAACCCGCTGTTCGTCACTGAGGCGCTGAGGTCTGACGCGCCGTCGGTCGCCCCCAGGGTGCAGGCGGTGATCGCGGGTCGCCTGTCCCATCTCTCACGGCCGGCCGCAAAGCTGGCGGGGCTGGCGGCTGCAGTGGGACGGGACTTCACGGCCGACGTGTTGGCGTCAACTGCGGGGCTGGAAGAGCCGGTCTTCGTCGCTGCGCTCGACGAGCTCTGGCGCCGCGGGATCGTCCGTGCGCACAGCACCAATGGCTATGACTTCAGCCACGGCAAGATCCGCGCCGCCGCGTACGATGCGCTCAGCCCACCGCGTAAACGCGAAGCGCACCTGGCAATTGCGCATGCGCTCGAGCGCGGCGAGGGCGCAGCGCCCGCAGTCCTGGCGCTGCACTACGAGCGGGCTGGCTCAATCCCCGAAGCGATTCGCTGGTACGAGCGGGCCGCGGAGGCGGCCCAGTGGCTGCATGCCCACTCTGACGCGATCGCCGCTCTGGAACGCGCGCTGGCGCTGTCGGAGCATCTGGCGCCTGGGCTCGACGTCGCAGTGCTGCAACTGCGGATGGTGACCGCTTTGCCCGCGCCGCTGCTCGCGCGCGAAGGTTATGGATCCGAGCGGATGCGACAGACGCATGCACGCGCTCTGCTGCTGGCTGCCGAGCTGGGCGTGGAGCCAGAGCCGCCGATGGTCTGGTCGCTGGCGCTCGCCGCGCTCGCCCGCGGAGAGTGGGAGGTCGGACGCAAGTTCGGCGAGCAACTGCGTGTCCGCGCCGAACGCGACGACGACCAGCTCCTCTGGGTCGAGAGCGCATATATCCGCGGGATCGCGGCCTTCTGGCGCGGCGCGCTGGTCGACGCGCGCATCCACTTTGAGGCAGCGATGGAGCGCTTCCAACCCATCCGGCGCCGGGCGCACGTCTTGCGCTACGGGCAGGATCCTGAGCTGCTCGTCCGCCTGCGCTTGGCGCACACGCTGTGGATCCTCGGCGAGTCGCGCGAATCGGACCGCCAGCGCGACATCGCGCTGCGGGCGACAGGCGAGTCCACCCATCCGTATAGTCGCACGGCCGTCGCGGTGTGGGCCGCGCTGCTCGCGCTCGACCGCGGGGACGTCGACGACCTCCGCATCCACGCCCGGTCACTGAGCGATGACAGCGGGGGCGCTGCCGCGGGCCAGATCCTGCTGGCGAACGAATGCTTCAGCGGCCACCTCGACGTGCTCGACGGTCGCGTCGAGGAGGGTTTGGCGAGAGTGCATGCCGTACGCCGACAGGTCATGGCGGGCGCCTATGCTCCGGGCCAACCCGGCGTCGTCACCCGCATCCTGCTGGCAGGCTACGCGATCGCCGATGAGCCCAACGCGGCGCTGACGCTCGCCGATGAAGCGCTCCACATGGGCCGCGGCGCAGAACTCTGGGAGGCGGAGTTTCGCCGCCTGAGGGCGGGCTTCCTCGCGGACCTCGGCGCACCCTTCAGGGACGTCGACGACGAGTTGCGCCGGGCAGTGGCGGCCGCGCGGCGCCAGGGCGCCCGCTCGTTCGAGGAACGCGCCCGAGGAACGCTCACGGAACGCTCCCGCATCGACGATCGCGGCCCCTAGTAGGACCACGACTCCAGGAGGAGCTGCGATGACCGGCCCAGATTCCGCAGATGTGCTGCGCAATGGGTTCTCCGGACAGGTACTGGTTGCAGGCGACGCCGGCTACGACGAGGCTCGGCGTGTCTTCAACGGGATGATCGATCGATTCCCGACGCTCATCGCCCGATGCGCGAACACGGCCGATGTCGTCAGGGCACTGGAGGTCGCCCGCGAACACGCAATGGTGGTCGCGGTCCGTTGCGGGGGCCACAGCGTCACGGGCCTGAGCACCTGCGACGACGGGATGGTGATCGATCTCGGGGGTCTGAAGAAGATCACAGTCCACCCGGAGGCGCGCACAGCGACAGCCGGCGGCGGGGTTCTGTGGGGCGAGTTCGACGCAGCCACCCAGGCGCACGGGTTGCACTGCCCCGGGGGGCGCGTGACCACGACCGGCGTCGGCGGTTTCACGACCGGAGGCGGCTACGGATGGGCCTCCTCCAAGCACGGCCTGGCGTGCGACAACCTGATATCAGCAGAGGTTGTGCTCGCCGACGGCAGCGTCGTGCGGGCAAGCGAGACGGAGCACTCGGACCTGTTCTGGGCCATCCGCGGCGGCGGCGGGAACTTTGGAGTCGTGACCGAGTTCGAGTTTCGCCTCCACCCGCTCGGCCCCATGGTGCTGGCCGGTCTATTGATGTTCCCTCTCGAGCGGGCATCTGCGGTTGTTCGGAGCTGGCGTGATGCGGCGGACGCCGCCCCCGACGAACTCGCGACCGGATGCGTGCTGCTCACCGCGCCACCCGAGCCGTCGGTCCCGGCGGAGCTGCGCGGCAAGACCGTCGTGGGCGTTGCGGCGCTCTATGTCGGCGATGCCCTGGCCGGCGCCGCCGTCATGCAGCCATTCAAGGATCTTGGTCCGGCCGTCGACCACATCGCCACGATGCCCTACACAGCGTTCCAGGCGGCGCTCGATCCAATGGCCCCGTGGGGTGTCCGCAGCTACTGGCGCGGCGAGTACATGAGCGAGCTCACAGACGCTGCAATCGACACATTTCTGCGGGAAGGCACCGAGCTGACCCGCCGCAGCCCGCTCAGCCAGATGATCCTTTTCAGGATCGGCCAGGGCGTCACCGCGATCCCCGACGAGGCCATGGCCTTCTCACACCGCGACGCCGGCTACCTTTTCCACCCCATAGTGGTGTGGACCGACCCAGCCGACGACGAGAGATTGATCGCAGCCGGCCGAGCGTTCGCCGCCGCGATGAGGCCGCACACCACCGGCGCTTCATACCTGAATTTCACGCCTGAGGCCGACCGCGTGCGCGACGCCTACGGCGACGAGAAGTACTCCCGACTGGTGGCCCTCAAGGACCGATACGACCCCGCCAATCTTTTCCGGCTCAACCAGAACATCAGACCAAGTCAGCCAACGGTCGAGCCAGTGCTGACGTAGTCGACATTGGCGGCGGTGATGGCTGGCAGTGCATACGCCTTGGGGCGAGCCACGCCGCC
The DNA here is from genome assembly GCA_050734185.1 of Candidatus Dormibacteria bacterium. Lineage (GTDB taxonomy): Bacteria > Chloroflexota > Dormibacteria > Aeolococcales > Aeolococcaceae > JAFALX01. The sequence goes on from JBOHUE010000073.1 coordinate 16,702, forward strand.
GCTACAGTGGGGCCTGCAACCCGGCACGCAGGAGAACAGGGATGAACGCAGACGACCTACGCGCAGCCATCGAGGACGTGCTGGCGGATCGCCGCCTGCTCGCTCATCCGTTTTACCAGCGGTGGGAGGCCGGCCTGCTCCAGCCCGGCGAGCTCGGCGCCTACGCCGCCCAGTACCGCCACTTCGAGGCCGCCGTGCCGCAGCTGCTGCGGGACATGCTCAGCGGGATCGACCCCGAATCATCGGCGGCCGAGCTGGTCCGTCAGAACCTCGCCGACGAGGAGTCGCATCCCGAGCCGCATATCGCGCTGTTCTCACGGTTCGCGGACGCCGTCGGCGCCGGCAGCACCGCGCCGACGAACGCGACGCAGCACCTGCTCGAAACGTACGGTCGCCTCGTCGCGGCCGGGCCGGCCGCAGGTCTCGCCGCGCTGACCGCATACGAGGTGCAGGCGCCCGAGATCGCCGCGTCGAAGTCGGCCGGTCTGCGCGAGCACTACGGGCTCGACGCGGCCGCCACCGAGTTCTGGGACGTGCACGCGGAGATGGACCGCGACCACGCAACATGGGCCATCGACGCGCTGGCACAGCTGCCGGACGCGGAGTCAGCGGTGGTCGCGGCGCGTGGTGCTGCGGACGCGTGGTGGGCGTTTCTCGACGAGCGGGAGGCCGCGGTCTCAGCCCTCTGACGGGGCGCCCGCGTGATCGAGCTCTCGCGGTTGCTCAGCCGTCGGAGCCACGTCCTGCAGCGGGAGCTGTACACGAAACGTCGCCCCGCCGCCCGGCGTCGTGTGCACCGTGATCGTCCCGTGGTGAGCGCTGACCACTGCCGACGCGATGCTGAGTCCGAGGCCGCTGCCACCCTGGTCGCCACTGCGCGACGGGTCGGCACGATGGAAACGCTGGAACACCGCCTCACGCTGCTCCTCGGGGATGCCGCGTCCGTGGTCGACGACGTCGATGAGCGCGTGCGTGCCGTCGTCGTGCAGCGCCACCTCCACCGGTGTTCCCGGCGGCGTATGCACCAGCGCGTTTCGGAGCAGATTGGCCAGAACCTGATGAAGCCGCATCGCGTCGCCCTCGACCACGAGCGGTGCCGCGATGCGCACGCCGATGAGGCGCGACGGATCGGCGGCGCGCGCGTCGGCCGACGCGTCGCGCACCAGTGCCTCGAGGTCAACCGCCTTGTGCTCGAGCGACCGGCCCTGGTCGAGCCGCGCCAGCAGCAGCAGGTCGTCGACCAGCGAGCCCATCCGCTTTGTCTCCTCCTCCATGCGCCGGAGCGCCAGCAGCATGTCCTGACGTGAGATGCCCTCTGCGCGCTGGAGCAGTTCCGCATATCCCTGCATCGAGGTCAGCGGCGTGCGCAGCTCGTGGGACGCATCGGAGATGAAGTGACGCAGCCGGTCCTCGTTGCGCTGCCGTTCCGCGAAAGCGTCCTGGAGCTGCGCCAGCATGGTGTTGAGCGCCAGCCCGAGACGCCCCACCTCGGTGGTGTTGTTCGACGGCTCCACGCGCTTGCCCAGGTCGGACGCGACGATCGAGCCCGCGGTGTTGGCCATGCGTTCCAGCGGGCGCAGCCCGCGTCGCACCAGCAGCCAGACCGCCGCAAGCATGATGACCACGATGCCGCCGGAGATGCCGAGCTCGAGGATCAGCAGGTTGTTCAACGTCGCGTTGACGCTGTCGAGCGGGATCGCGACGAGGAGCAGGTTGCCGGTGCCGTCGACCGCGGGCCCCGCGTACATCCGGTAGTCACTCACGACGCCGCTGCCCGCGACGTCCACGTAGTCGCCGGTCACCGGGTGTGCAGGCAGCACCGGATGTGAGCTGCCGGTATCGCCGTTGAAGACGAAGCTCTGCGCGTTGATCAGCGACCCGTTGGAGTCGTAGAGCGCGCCATACGTGTACTGCGGAAGCTGCTGGCCCTGGCCGCCGTCCGGCGGACCGCCGGGGCCGCGGCGCTGCTGACTGCCCTCGAGCAGAAACTCGATCGTGCCGCGATTCGTATGGATCTGGGTGTCCACGCCCGACACCAGCGACGAGCGCAGGGCCACATACGTGGCGATGTCGGCCACCGCCAGCCCGATGACGAACAGCGGGAGCAGCGTCAGCAGCAGCCGGGCGCGGAGCGACATCAGGGCTTGCGCGGCACCCGCAGCACGTAGCCGACGCCTCGCACCGTGTGGATGAGCGGCGGGTCGGCGCGGTCGATCTTTCGCCGCAGGTAGCTGATGTACGTCTCCAGCACGCTGGCGTCTCCGCCGTAGTCGTAGTTCCAGACGTGGTCGAGGATCTGCGTGCGCGAGAGCACACGCCCCGCGTTGATCAGCAGGTAGCGGAGCAGGCGGAACTCGGTGCGGGTCAGCTCAACCGTTTCCCCGCCGCGGAACACCTCATGCGTCTCCTCGTTGAGCTCGAGGTCGGAGAGCGTCAGAGTGGCTGACGGCGCGGCACCGTTCTGATGGCGGCGCAACACAACACGGATGCGCGCCACGAGCTCCTCGATGCTGAATGGCTTGGTGACGTAGTCGTCGCCGCCCACGGTGAGCCCGTGCACCTTGTCCTCGGTTGCATCGCGAGCGGTGAGAAAGATGACCGGCACCTTCAACCCATCCGCGATCAGCTTCTGCGTGAAGGCGAAGCCGTCGTCGTCGGGAAGCCCGATGTCGAGGACGATGAGCGCGGGTCGGAAGTCCATGACGGCGTGGCGCGCGGCCTTCGCCGTCGCCGCGGTCTGCACATCGAACCCCTCGTATTTGAGCGCCATGCCGACGAGGTCGGTTATGGCTCGTTCGTCGTCGACGACGAGCACCCGGGTCTCCGCTGTCATGGGGGCAATGCTCCACCTGCAGGCTGGGAGATTCCTGAGAGTCTACCGAGCGCCGGCTGGGATCGAGGCGTGACGCCCGCCTCCCAGACGACTCACAGCCACCCACCAGGGCGCGCTCAGGGCCGCCGCTCAAGCTCGGCGGCATGGATGACCGCCTCCTCTGGTACACAACCCGGGCATCGGGCGCGGTGGCTCTGATTCTGCTCAGCGCCGTCGTCGTGCTCGGTGTGCTCACCCGCATGCGCGTGGAAGGCCGCGGCTGGCCGCGGTTTCTCACGGCTGCGGTGCATCGCGACCTCTCGTTGATCTCCGTCGTGTTTGTGCTGCTCCACGTCGTGACGGCTGTGGTCGACCCGTTCACCCACCTGGGACTGGTCGCCGCCACGGTGCCGTTCGGTTCTGGCTATCGCACGTTCTGGCTCGGGCTCGGGACGGTGTCCTTCGAGCTGCTGCTGGCGGTGCTGGTGACGAGCCTCATGCGGCGCTGGATCGGCCAGCGCGTGTGGCGCGGCGTGCACTGGCTGGCGTACGCGTCGTGGCCGGTGGCGGTGCTGCACTCCATCGGCACGGGCACTGACTCGGGTTCGGTGTGGCTGATCCCCATCTATGCCGCGTGCATCGTGGCGGTGCTGGTGGCCGCCGCCTGGCGAGTGTTTGCGCCGCACCCCGATCCGCTGGTGGATGCGCGTCGCGGTGCGACACGGCGAGCCTCATGGGGCGGCGAGTCGTGAAGGGGTTCGGCCTGCTGGGCAGCACCGGTGGCGACGTGTGCGCCGGATACCTCGAACATGCGCGCGCCTTCGGCCCGGTGCCCGGCGTGGGCGCTGACTTCATTGACGTGCTCGATCGCAGCGGCCTCCGCGGCCGCGGTGGCGGCGCGTTCCCCACCGCCACCAAGTGGGCCGCGGTCGCCGCGGCGCGTGCGCGCAACCCGGTCGTCCTCGCCAACGGCGCCGAGGGCGAGCCGGCCAGCGCGAAGGACCGGCTGCTCATGCGCACGCGTCCGCACCTCCTCATCGACGGGACGTTGATTGCGGCACGCACCGTCGGCGCGCGCGACATCGTCTTCTACGTTGGCGGCGCGCACAGCGACGCGCTGTCGGCGATGACCGCGGCCATCGCCGAGCGGCCCGAACCGGAGCGCTCGCTGATGACTCTCGTCGCCGCTCCGCCTGGCTACGTTGCCGGCGAGGAGACCGCCGCGGTGCACTTCATCAACGACGGCGTCGCGCTGCCACTGTCCACTCCACCACGGCCCCACCAGCGCGGCGTGAACGGCCGGCCGACGCTCGTCAACAATGTCGAGACGCTGGCGCACGTCGCGCTCATCGCTCGGTTCGGCGACGCGTGGTTTCGCGGCGGTGGCACTGGTGACGCGCCGGGCACGCTGCTGCTCACCCTCGGCGGCGCGGTGCAGCAACCGGGCGTCGTCGAGGTGCCTAACGGCGCGACCGTGGCGGACGCCGTTCGCGCGGCGGGTGGGCTGCACAGCGACTGCGACGCGGTGCTGGTCGGCGGCTACTTCGGCACCTGGCACGCCGGGGACGATGCTTGGGCCACGCGGCTCGACGCCGCTAGCCTCCGGGACGCCGGCCATACGCTCGGCTGCGGCGTCGTGTACGCGAAGCCCGCCCACGTGTGCGGCGTCGAGAGCACCAGCCGCGTGCTCGCATACCTTGCTGGCGAGAGCGCACAGCAGTGCGGACCGTGTGTCTTCGGGTTGCGCGCGATCGCAGATGCGCTCGCGCGTGTCGCCGCATCGCGTGGCGGCCCGCACGACCTGGAACGCCTGCACCGCTGGGCGGGCGTCGTCCGCGGTCGCGGCGCCTGCCGCCACCCGGACGGCGCGTCGCAGTTCGTGCGCAGCGCGCTCAACGTGTTCGCCGGCGACTTCGACGCCCACGCGCACGGTCAACGCTGCCTCGCGAAGCCGCTCGCGGTGGCGAGCTGACATGGCCGCTGCGCAGCGTCTCGTTGTCGACCGCATCGCGTGCGACGGCAACGGCGCCTGCGCAGAGCTGCTCCCCGAGATGATCGTTCTCGACGACTGGGGCTATCCCATCGCCAGCGACGCTCCGGTGCCCCCCGCGCTCCAGGGCCACGCGCGGCGCGCTGTCGCCGCGTGTCCCGCCATGGCGCTGCGTCTGCGCGAACTGTCCGAACGCCCCGGCCGCTCGTGATTCCACAGGAACCTCCCAGGTTTCTCGGAGAGCGGTCACAAGCCGCGGCCCCAGAGTGAACGACATGAACGAGAACAGCTCGCCCGTTCCCGGTTCGACGGCGCGCGAGCGACGCGACCAGGCGTTGCGGCTGCGCAAGCGCATCGTGCTGGGCGCCGCGACCGGCGCCCTCCTGACCGTCGCCGGGCTCGGCGTGCTGGCGGAGCACACCGTCGCGGGCACGACGACCGCCGTCGCGGCGATTGGTTCCTCGACGACGGACACCGCGAGCAGCAACTCCTCGAGCGCCAACTCCTCGAGCGCCAACTCCTCGACCAGCAACTCGTCGAGCAGCGGCTCAACGTCGACGGCTCCGGCAATCGGACGCGGTCGCACGTCGATCGTGAGCGGTGCGTCATGAGCACCGTCAGCGCGCCGCCGCGACTGCGCTCCGGCTGGATCATCAGCGGCGGCTCGCTGCGCAACCTGACCCGCGTCGACCTGCGGACGTTCAACTGGCGCCGCATCTCGATCGTCGCGCTGCTGGCGCTGACGGCAGCGCTCTACGTCTGGGACCTGGGTGCGTCGGGCTGGGCCAACAGCTTCTACTCCGCGGCCGTGCAAGCCGGATCCCACAGCTGGAAGGCATTTCTTTTCGGCTCGTTCGACTCGTCCAACTTCATCACCGTCGACAAGCCCCCCGCGTCGCTGTGGGTGATGGACATCTCGGCGCGCATCTTCGGCGTCAACAGCTGGAGCATCCTCGTACCCCAGGCGCTCGAGGGCGTTGCCACCGTCGGTCTTCTCTACGCGACGATACGGCGCCGTTTCGGCCACTCGGCCGGGCTTATCGCTGGCCTCGCGCTCGCGCTGACTCCGGTCTCGGCGCTGATCTTCCGCTACAACAATCCGGACGCGTTGCTCGTTCTGCTGCTCGTGGCAAGTGCATTTGCACTCGACCGCGCGCTCGACCAGGGCAGGACGCGCTGGATTGTGATCTGCGGCGCGCTGATCGGCTTTGGCTTCCTCACCAAGATGCTGCAGGCGTTCGCGGTGGTGCCGGCGTTCGCCGCGGTGTACGCGCTCGCGGCTCCGGTGTCGCTGCGCAAGCGCGCGATGCAGCTGCTCGCCGGCGGGCTGTCGATGGTCGTATCGGCCGGCTGGTGGGTCGCGCTCGTCGTGCTCTGGCCGGCGGGGAGCCGTCCCTACATCGGCGGCTCACAGGACAACAGCATCCTCAACCTGATCTTCGGCTACAACGGTTTCGGACGCATCACCGGCAACGAGACCGGCAGCGTGGGCGGCGGCGGTGCTGCCGGCAGCATGTGGGGTCCCACAGGGATCGCCCGCATGTTCAACGACTCGTTCGGAAGTGACGCAAGCTGGCTGATGCTGGCGGCACTGGTCGCGCTCGCGGCAGTGGTCTGGCTGCGCTGGCGTGCACCCCGCACCGACGCGCAGCGCGCGTCTGCGCTGATGTGGGGCGGGTGGCTGATCGTCACCGCTCTGCTGTTCAGCTTCGCGCAGGGAATCATTCACCCGTACTACACGGTGGCGCTGGCGCCAGCGATCGGCGCGCTCGTCGGCATGGGTGCGGTCACGCTATGGCGCAACCGGCACCGCATGCCGGCCCGCATCGTGCTCGCGGCCGGCGTCTTCGTCGCTGCGGCGTGGTCTGCGGTGCTCCTGGGCCGAGCTCCCGATTGGCTTCCCTGGCTGCGCTACGCGGTCATCGCCGGCGGCATCGTCGCGGCCGCGGGAATCATCGCGGCCGGGCATCTGCGCCGCGCCGGCACCGTCGCCGTCATCTCACTCGCACTCGCAGCGTCGGTCGCCGGCTCGGTGGCGTACACGGTCGACACGGCGCTGACCCCGCACCAGGGCGCGATC
>JBOHUE010000074.1:0-5173 GCA_050734185.1 Candidatus Dormibacteria bacterium
GCGCTGCGCAGCGCGCTCGGCTCGTTCGTGGCGAGCACGCAGGAGCACGTGACCGGCGAGGTTCGCGTACACCTGGAGCGCGGTGCCGCATCGGTCACGGGGCGGCGTGCTCCGGGCTCGCTCTACCAGCCGGCGCTGGCGACGTACGACCGCGAGTACGACACGTTCGACCACAGCGCCGCGCGCGGCTTCATCGAGCTCTTCGGCCTGCCACTGCGGACACAGACGCGGACGCAGGGCGCGCTCGAGGACAGCGAGCCACTGCGCGTCGAACGCCGCGTGCATCGCGCTCCGCGTGTCTGACACGACGCCGGCCAAGCTCTGGCAGGGGAGGCTCGGCGCATCGACAGCGCCCGCGGTGGAGCGGTACACGTCGTCGATCGCCGTGGATCAGGCGCTGCACGCCGAGGACATCGCCCAGTCGCTGGCGCACGTGCGCATGCTGCGCCACATCGGTCTGATCGCCGACGCGCAGCTCGCCGCGGTCGAGAGCGGCCTGCAGCGGGCCGGCCAGGAGCTGCGTGAGGGCACCTTCGTCTTCACCGCAGCCGACGAGGACCTTCACAGCGCGGTCGAGCGGCGGCTGCACGAGCTTGCCGGCCCGGTCGCCGGAGTGCTGCAGACGGGACGCAGCCGCAACGACCAGGTCGCCACCGACCTGCGCATGTATGCCAAGCGCGCATGCACGGCGCTCGTCGCGGCGGCAGTGACCCTGCAGAACTCGCTCGTCAGCCGCGCGGCCGAGCATCAGCGCACGCTGCTGCCCGCGTACACACACCTGCAGCGTGCACAGCCGGTGACGCTCGCCCACCATCTGCTCGCCTACGTCGAGATGTTCGCCCGCGACGCCGAACGATTCCTCGACGCGCGCACGCGTGCCGACGTGCTGCCCCTCGGGAGCGGCGCCGTCGCGGGATCGACGCTGCCGCTCGACCGTGACTTCGTCGCTGCAGAGCTCGGCTTCGCCGCGGTGTCGGCGAACAGCATCGACTCGGTGTCCGACCGTGACTTCGCCATCGAGCTGACGGCGGCGTGCGCCATCGCCATGGTGCACTGTTCGCGTCTGGGTGAGGAGATCGTGCTCTGGATGTCGCGCGAGTTCGGCTTCACCACGCTGCCGGACACCCACGCCACCGGCTCGTCGCTGATGCCGCAGAAGAAAAATCCCGATGTTGCCGAGCTGGCCCGCGGCCGCAGCGCGCGGGTGACCGGCGACGCCGTCACGCTGCTCACGCTGCTCAAGGGACTCCCGCTGTCGTACAACCGCGACCTGCAGGAGGACAAGCAGCCGCTGTTCGACGCCGTGGACACGACCCACGCGACGCTGACGGTGCTGGCCGAGGTCGTCGCGGTGCTGCGCTTCGACGCTGCGCGCATGCGCGCCGCCGCATCCGATCCGGCGCTGCTTGCCACCGACGTCGCCGAGTATCTGGTGCGCAAGGGCATCGCCTTCCGCGAGGCGCACGAGATCGTCGGCGCGGTGGTGCGGCGCACCGAGCAGGACGGGCGCACGCTGGCTGACCTCACGCTCACCGAATGGCAGACCGTGTCGCCGCACTTCGATGCCGGCGTCCTCGAGCTCTTCGACGTCGACGCGGCCCCGCAGCGGCGGACGACCCCCGGCGGCCCGGCCGCCGCGTCGGTGGCGCGACAGATCGAGGCGGCGCGGGCGCGTCTCGCCGGTGGGTGAGCGCCCGGTGCTCGTCGTCGGAGACGTGCAGGGCGACGTCGAGCGGCTCACCGACGCGCTCCGTGTGTACCCCGAGGACGAGGTCGACACCATCTTTCTCGGCGATTTCTTTCAGGGCGGCAAGCCGGGTGCCGCGGGTGGAGCCGCGGCGGCGCGCCTCGCCCGGTCGCGGCGCAACAGCGCCGCGGTGCTCGGCAACCACGATCTCCTGCTCCTCGTGGTGCTCGAGCGTTCGCGCGGCGAGCCCTCGGCCGACGCGTGGCGCACGCGCACGGGCATCGGCGTGGAGGAGCTCTGGCTCAGCCGTCGCGGCGACTGGGCCGACCTCGACGCGGTGGGCGACGACCCGCAGCTCGAGGCGTGGCTGCGCAGCGTGCCCCTGATGCTGCGTCTCGGTGACGGCACGCTGGCGCAGCACACCGACGACGACCGCTACGCGGAGATCGGAGAGAGCGTCGAGGCTGTCAATAACGTGGCGCGCGAGCTGCTGACCGAGCCCGGGGGTGTGTTCCAGGTCCTGCGCTACACGATCGGCCGTCACGCCTTCGACGAGCGCGCGCGCCTCGACCGCTACCTCGACCACTTCGGTGCGCGCAGGTTGGTCCACGGGCACACCCCGCACAACACCGACCGCCCGCTGGCGTCACATGGCGGCCGCGTCGTCAGCTATGACGGGCGTTTCTCGCGGTTCTGGTCGCGCGATCCCGATGATGCGGCCGCCGGTCCCGTGGGCGCCACCATCGCTCTGCTCCCGCCACTCGACCCCTGACGCGGCGGTGCGGCGCAGCAGCCGCGTGATCACATGCGCGGGCTCCGGTCGCGAGAAGTAGAAACCCTGCGCCTCGAAGCACCCGAGCGCCAGCAGCCGCTCCGCCTGCGCGTGCGTCTCGACGCCCTCGGCGACGAGCCCGAGGCCGAGCGTCTTCCCCAAACGCACGATCGCCTGCACGAAGGCGCCGCGGCGGGGGTCGTCGACCATGTGGTCGATGAACGCGCGGTCGATCTTGAGGATGTCGATGGGAAGGTCCTGCAGTGCCGAGAGCGACGAGTACCCCGTGCCGAAGTCGTCCAGCGAGATGCGCACGCCTGTGGCCTTCAACCGCTGCAGCAGCTGCCGCGCGTTCTCCGGGTCGTCCGCCATGAAACTCTCTGTGATCTCGAGCACGAGTCGCGACGGATGCAGCCCGCTGCGCGTGAGCGCGTCCCACACGTCGGCGACGAAGTTCTGGTTGCTCAGCTGGCGCGGTGAGACGTTGACGCTCACCGAGAACGCGGCGAGGTCGGGGAACGCCGCCTGCCACGCCTGGCACTGACGGCACGCCTCGCGCAGCACCTGCAGCCCCATCTCGTGAATGAGACCGGACTCCTCCGCGACGCCGACGAACTCCGCCGGGTTGACCAGCCCGCGCTCGGGATGCTCCCACCGAACGAGCGCCTCCACACCGAGCGGCTCGTTGGTCTTGAGGTCGATCACCGGCTGGTAGTAGACCGTCAGCTGCTCTTCGCGCAACGCGCGCTCGAGCTCGGTGCGGGTCTCGAGCCGCTGCGTGATCGCCGCCTGCATGCCGGGCTCGAAGACCTCGAACGTGCCCTTGCCGCGCGTCTTGGCTCGGTACATGGCGACGTCGGCTCGGCGCAGCAGCTCGGCCGCCGTGGAGTCCGCGTTGGCCGCGAGCGCGACGCCGAGGCTTGCCCGCAGCGTGACCTCGCGCTCACTCACCGCGAACGTGGGCGCGAGCACGCCGAGGATGCGCTGCGCCACCCCGACGACGCTGTACTGCTCGCCCGTCTCCTCGATGAGCACCGCGAACTCGTCGCCGCCGAAGCGCGCGGCCGTGTCCGCCGGGCGCAGCACGCTCTGCAGCCGGCGGCCGACCGCGCAGAGCAGCTCATCACCGGCGGCGTGTCCCAGGGTGTCGTTCACGATCTTGAAGTCGTCGAGGTCGAGGAACACCACGGCCACCTGCTCACTCTTGCCGTCGCGGCGCTGCAGCGCGTGCTCCAGCCTGTCGGTGAACAGCGCGCGGTTGGCGAGGCCGGTGAGCGGATCGTGGAACGCCTGGTGTTCCAGACGGTTGCCCAGCCGCGTGTTCTGCACGGCGGCGCTCGCCTGCGCGGCGAACGTCTCGAGGAGCGGGAGGTCGTCGCCGTCGAAGACGCTGACGTCGCTCAGCCGGTTGCCCACGACGAGCAGCCCGAGCAACGTGCTCTCGCTCTGCAGCGCCGTGCCGATCGCGTTGCGGAGCCCCGACTCGTGCAACCAGCCGGCGACCGCGGGGCTCACCCGCGGCGGCACGGCCAGAAAGGTGCGCCGCTCGCTCTCGAGCAGCGGCGCGAATCGCTCGAGGAACTCGAGCTCGGGGCTGCCGCGTTTCTCGCTCACCGCCCCGTTCTGCACGACGACCTGCGACGCGTGCTCCAGCGAGCCGCCCACCGGCAGCAGCACGATTTGTGCCACTTCCGTCCTGAACACGGAGCACAGCTGACGGAGCAACTCGGGGATGGCTGCACCCTGCTCCGTGGAGCGCTGCAGCAGGTCACTCGACTGGTACAGGTACTGCAGCTGCTGCCGCTTCTGATACTCGCGCGTGTACAGCGCGTACGCCGCCCCGACGATGAACAGCGGCAGCGCCAGGAACAGCACCTCGAGCGGGCTGCGCAGCACCGTGGTGACGATCAACGCGCCGAGGCTCGCGTTGGCGAGCCCCCCACCGATGGCAAGTGCCGCGGGCAGCTGCCATCGCCGCCGCTCCAGCCGCTCCTCGGCCAGCGTGATGACGATGGCACTGAGCAGGAAACCGATCGCCGAGACGATCAGCGCGATCAGCAGCACGGCCAGCCATGACCCGGCGCCGAGCGGTGCGCCGTTGGGAAGCAACCGCGCCGCCAGCAGCAACGCCACCTCGGTCTCGATGGCGAAGCTGGCCAGGTTGAAGGCCAGCTTGATCGGGGGCTGGCGGCAGATGACACCCAGCCCGATCGCGCTGCCGAGCACACGCGCGAGCAGGAGCTCGTCGGGTGTGCAGAAGAACAAGCCGACCACCAGCGGGATCTCACTCAGCGCGTACGCCTGCGCGTTGCGCCGGAAGTGGATGTAGACCCGCGATGCCGACACGGCCACGAAGGCCGCGGCCAGCACGGCCCAGGGCAGGTGGAACGAGTGCCACGTCGCCGCCTGCCGGCTGACGCCGAACACGAAGAGCAGCACCGCCCCCAGCGTGAGGAGCGCGTTGTACGCCCAGACCCGGGCGATCATGGGCCGCGACCCGCCTGCGGTCTGAAACCGCAGGCGGATCCAGCGCCACAGCGGCGACGGCACCCGCGCCGTCGGCGTGCGGCGGTCGGTTAGGTCCAGGAGCTCGACGCCCATCCCGTGCCTGCCCAGGAAGCGCCACCCCACGAGGCGCCACCCCAGGACGCGCCGCCCCACGAGGCGCCGTTGAACAGGGCGCCCGCCCAGGACGCGCCGCCCCACGAGGCGCC
>JBOHUE010000075.1:0-15901 GCA_050734185.1 Candidatus Dormibacteria bacterium
GCCATACGCCGCCCGAAAGGCCGGGAGCAGCGTTCGCGCTACAGCGCCCCCGCCCGGCGTGCGGGGAGCCAGGCCGGCCTCGGACACGAGCCGGTACGGGGCGGCGACCTGGGCTCCGACTGCGCGCGGTGGCGGCTCGGCAGCAGCCGTACCTGTCTCGTTGTTCACGTCCCCACTCTGTGAAGCCAACAAGGGAGAGCGCGCGGCGCTCTCCCCTGCATGCTACACGTCGATGTGAGTCTCGACTAGCTCTTCACGGACACGGTGCCGCTCGAGTCGACGGCGTATGTGTGCACCGTCGCCCAGGCGGCGGACGTGACCTTGTACAGCGTGAATCCTGTGTTGGTCGTGTCGCCGTTCTTGTCGAACGTCGTATGACCGAGAGCTCCGTCCCAGGCGGTGTTGCGAAGGTTCGAGACAACGCTGTCGCGGAACTTCGTGGAGTCAGACATCGGCTGACCACCGTTGGCGGTGAGCGCCGCCTTGATCGCCTGGACCAGGATGTTCATCGCGTCGTAGCCGTACGGGCTGTAGGGCTCGTTCTTGGCGTCGTTGTAGGGTGCCGCGTCGCTGGCGAAGCGCTGCGCGTATGCGGCGTAGAACGAGGTCGAGCTCGAGAGCTTGGTCACGTCAGGCGCACTGGTCGCCTGCGCGTCATCTGCCTGATTGGCCTTCGCGCCCGAGTTGGCGTCGGTGATGAACTTCTTGTCCTGGCAGCCGTCGCCGCCGAGCATCGGGATGTTGAGGCCTGCGGCGCCCATGTCTCGCCGGACGAGGCCGCATCCGTCACCCGACGTCCCGCCGAAGAAGATGAGCTGCGCGCCCTTGCTCTGGGCATCGCTCATCTGCGTGGCGTACGTCTTGGTGTTGCTGGGCAGGCTCGATGTGCCCACCACCGTGCCGCCGCCGGCCTGGAAGTACTTGTCGAACAGGACGGCAAGGCCGCGGCCGTATGCCTGCTGGTCATCGATGGTGTAGACCTTGGTGACGTTCAGGACCTTGGTCGCGATGTAGGCGAGGATCTGGCTCTGGTCGTTGTCCGTCGCGATGACGCGGAAGTACGTGTGCGGCCCTTTGTACAGCGAATCCGTGGGGATGTTGACCGAGGGGTCGCTGCAGACCGGCAGCAACACGGTCAGACACGGGCTGGTGTTCGCCGGGCTGATCATCGCGAGGTGGTTCTGCGACGCCACAGGGATCTCGGTCAGCGCGACCGACGAGTTGAACGGTCCGACCACGCCCACGACCGACTGATCCTGGGCGAGCGCCGTCATGTTCTGGGCGCCGGCCGCCGGGTCATGGCCGTTCTGCGCGACCGACGCGTCGTCTTTGCTGATGTAGTTCAGCGTGCACCCGCCAAGGGTCTTGTTCGAGTTGGCTTGTTCGACCGCCAGCTGCGCACCGCGCTGCGGGAACGGTCCGTCTGTTGCGTCACCGCCGGTCAGCGGCAGGTCGGTAGCGACCGAGATGGTGCCTTTGCAGGAGCCGAGCCCACCGCCGCCCGACGACGAAGAGGGCGATGAGCTGCTCGTACCACATGCCGAAACCGCGGCGACGAGGATGGCCCCTGAAACAGACAGGAAGCCCACAGTTCGTTTGTGCATGCCAACCCCTTTTTGAATGGGAAAAACACCAGGCCGCATCGGGTGTACACGTCGCTCCACAGGGTTGTCAATCAACCATCGGGTGATTTCGCCTTGGGCCCGGGCTTCTCGCATCGTGAATGTGATAGACGTTGGGGATGCTTTTCGCCGCAATCGCGAGCGGTCTCGCGCTCGTGTTCGCCGTGGTGGTGGCCGGGCGGTTCCTGCGCAGCCGGCGTCCGGCCTTCGCGGCCTGGGCCGTTGGCCTGCTTGTCTTCAGCGCCGCCGCCGGGTTCCAGGCGGTCGGCGAGGCGCAGGGCTTCGGCCAGGTCACCTTCCGCGGCTTCTATCTCCTCGGGGGCGTGCTCGGCGTCGCATACCTCGCCCTCGGGACGGTGTTCCTTCTTGCTCCGCGGCGCCTGGCGTGGATCAGCACCGCCGTCCTCGTCGTGATCACAGCGGTGCTTGCGGTCGACGCCGCCGTCATCCCGGTGGACGCGGCGGCGCTGGCCACCCCGGCCGGCGTGCTCGGCGGCAGCGCGCTGCACCCGACCTTCCCGCAGGGCAGCCCCCTTTATATCGGTGTCGTCTTGCTCAACATCGTCGGATCGATCGTGCTCATCGGCGGCTCGGCGTGGTCCGCGTATCGCTACGTCCGGGATCACGCGGGCATCGACCGTGTCGTGTGCAACGTGTTGCTCACCGGCGGCGCGCTGATCATCGCGTACGGCTTCACTGCCGCCAAGACGATCGGGGTGGGGACGCTCGACGTGCTCGGCGCCTACGAGGTGGCCGGTATCGCGCTCATGTTCGCGGGCTTCCTCAGCCTGGGCCGCGTCGGTCGCCCGTCGCCGAAGCCCTCTCCCGTCGTCGCCGCCGCGGGCTCGCAGAAGACGTGACGCCGACCACTCCTGTCAGCGCCGCGGTCTGGCGCGACCGCGACGCCGAACTGCTCTCGCCCGCCTACCACCGGTACTCGGACCTGGTGGTGGATCGCGCCGAGGGGGCGCACCTGTACACGGTTGACGGCCGCGACGTCCTCGACTTCGGCTGCGGCATCGCCGTCACCAACCTCGGTCACCTCCACCCTGCGGTCACCCGTGCGGTCCACGAGCAGGTGGACCGGCTCTGGCACACGTCGGTGACGACGTACAACACGCTGATGATCGAGGCGGCGGAGGCGCTTGTTGCGGTGATGCCCGAGGGCCTCAACCGCATCTTCTTCAACAACAGTGGCGCGGAAGCGGTCGAGGGCGCGATCAAGCTGGCGCGACGGGCGACCGGCCGCACCGATCTGATCGCGTTCACCGGCGGGTTCCACGGCCGCACCTACGGCGCGCTGTCGCTCACCGCGAGCCGGGCGCGCTACCGCAGCTCAGCGGGACCGCTGCTCGCGGGCGTCCACCACGTGCGCTACCCGTACTGCTTTCGCTACTGCACGCACGCCGAGGGCGAGCGCTGCAGCATCGCATCGGGCGACGAGCTGCAGCATCTGTTTGCGACGGTGGCATCACCAAGCACGATCGCGGCGATCGTCGTGGAGCCGCTGCAGGGGGAGGGCGGATACATCGTGCCGCCGGCTGAGTTCATGCCGATGCTGCGCCGGCTGTGCGACGAGCACGGCATCCTGCTCATCGCCGACGAGGTACAGAGCGGCATGGGCCGCACCGGTCGCATGTTCGCGTTCGAGCACAGCGGGGTGCTGCCCGACATCGTGACCCTCGCCAAGGGCTTGGGCAACGGGCTACCCATCGGCGCCACCGTCGCGCGCGACGCGGTGATGCGCGCGTGGCAGCCGGGGGAGCACGGGACGACCTACGGCGGCAACGCCGTCGCGTGCGCCGCCGCCATCGCGGTCATCCAGACACTCACGCGCGACGATCTGGTCGCGCGTGCTGCCCGGCTCGGCGCGACGGTGATGAAGCGCATGCGCGCGGTGCAGCGCGATGTGCCTGATCTCGCCGATGTGCGCGGGCAGGGCCTGATGATCGGCCTCGAGTTCGTGCGCGGCGGCCGTCCCGCCGCGGACCTCGTTGCGCGCGTCACCTCGGCCGCGCTTGAACGCGGCCTGCTGCTCCTCACCTGCGGGACCGATGACAACGTGATCCGTGTCATCCCGCCGCTGACCGTGAGCGAGGAGGACCTCGCCTCCGGGCTCGACATCGTCGAGGCCTCGGTGCGCGAGCAGGCGGCGCGGTGAGCGCGACGAGCGCCGCGGCCGAGACCGGCAATCACATCGCCGGCGAGAGCACCCGCGCGCGCAGCGCGAGCACCTTCGAATCGCGCAACCCGGCGCACACGGGCGACGTCATCGGCGTCTTTCCGCGCAGCGATGCCACCGACGTCAACGACGCCGTGCGTGCTGCGCAGGCGGCGCTCCCGGCGTGGCGCGGCACACCATGGCCGGCGCGGGGCGAGATCGTCCTGCGCGCCGCGCAGCTGCTGGCGCAGCGGAAGGAAGAGCTCGCGCGGCTCATGACGCGCGAGGTCGGCAAGGTGCTCGTCGAAGCGCGCGGCGACGTCCAGGAGGCAATCGACATGGGCACCTTCATCGCCGGCGAAGGACGCCGAGCGTTTGGGGAGACCGTGCCGAGTGAGCTGCGCCAGAAGTGGGCGATGACGATGCGTCAGCCCTTCGGCGTCGTCGGCTGCATCACTCCGTGGAACTTTCCCATCGCGATTCCGTCTTGGAAGATCTTCCCGGCGGTGATGGCGGGCAACACGGTGGTGCTCAAACCGGCGGAGGACTCGCCGATGTGTGCGCTGCGCTTCGTCGAGGTGCTCGAGGAAGCCGGCCTCCCGCCCGGCGTCGTCAACGTCGTGTTCGGCATCGGGGAGGAGGCAGGCGATGCGCTCGTGCGTCACCCGGACGTCAGCGCGATCTACTTCACCGGCGGCGTCGACACGGGGCGCATCGTCGCCGAGGCCTGCGGCCGTCTGCTGAAGAAGTGCTCTCTCGAGCTCGGTGGCAAGAACGCGATGGTGGTGCTTGATGACGCCGACCTCGAGCTCGCGGTCGAGGGCGCTCTCTGGGGCGCGTTCGGCACCGCGGGGCAGCGCTGCACGGCGACCTCGCGGCTGATCGTCGAGCAGCCGGTGCTCAGTGATTTCACCGAACGTCTGCTGGACCGCACGGCCAGGCTCCGCCTCGGTGACAGCCTCGCCGCCGATGTTGACGTCGGGCCTGTCATCAACGAGACGCAGCTGCGGCGAATCCACGGCTACACCGAGATCGGACTTGCCGAAGGTGCGCGCTGCGCCACCGGCGGGACGGTGGCGCGAGACGGCGCGCTCGCCGACGGCTGGTTCTACACGCCCACCGTGTTCACCGGCGTGGAGCCCCAGATGCGCATCGCGCAGGAGGAGATCTTCGGGCCCACCACCGCCGTGATCGGGGTCAACTCGCTCGATGTGGCGCTGGACGTCGCCAACTCGACGCGCTACGGTCTCAGCCTCAGCGTGTACACAAACGACCTGCGGCGCGCATTTCGCGCCATTGAAGAGCTGCACTCCGGAATCGTGTATGTCAACGCGCCGACCAGCGGGGCCGAGATCCAGCTTCCCTTCGGCGGGACAAAGGACACGGGCAACGGTCATCGCGAGGCCGGCGGCCACGCGCTCGACGAGTTCAGCGAGTGGAAGTCGATCTACATCGACCACAGCGGCCGGCTGCAGCGCGCCCAGATCGACACACACGAGTGACGCGGGCTGCGACGATGGATGCAATGGCATTGGAAGAGCGCGTCATTTCCCACGAGGGCGGCCGGCTCCGCTATCTGATCGGCGGCAGTGGCCCGGCGATACTGCTCTGCCACGGATTCATCGGCTCGGCCGAGAACTTCGACGGCTGGCTGCCGGCGCTGCTCCCGCGGCGGACGGTGATCGCTCCCGACCTTCCGGGCTTCGGCAGCTCGACGCCGCTGCGCGGCCGGCATTCCGCCGCGGCGCTGGCTCGAGCAGCGGTCGCCGCCGCGGCCCATGCCGGGGCGGCGCGCTACGACGTCGCGGGGCTCTGCCTCGGATCCAGCGTGGCTATGGCAGTGCAGCGGCAGCGGCACGACGCGGTGCAGCGAGTGATCCTGCACACGCCGCTCCTCAACCCTGGACTGGTGCGCCGCCACTTCCACGTGCAGGTGGGTTTCATGACCGCGCCCGTCGTCTGGCCTGCGATCGTGTGGTTGGGGCATCAGCGCATCGTCAGCGACACGTACAAGCGCTTCATCGTCGAGGGCTCGGTTGTCGATCCTCGTGCGGCTCAGGTGAATTTCGAGAATCAGGTCCGCGCCGACCCGCGCGCCGCGCGCGAGTGGTTGCGCGACGGCCTCCGATGCGACGAGATCGACCTGGTTCGCACGGACGAGCGGCGCACGCTCATCCTCATGGCGCGCGAAGACCGCGTCATCGACGTGCCGCGCATCGTGCGAACGCTCGGGCGCGAGCCGCACATCGAGCTGGCGGTGGTCGACGACGGCGGTCACGCATGGACCGAGTCGATGCGGATGAGCCAGCGCGCCGACATCGCCGCGTTCCTGGACGACCAGCCGTTGCGGTCGGCCGCCACGGCGGCCGCTTAAAAACAAAGAGGCCGGCACCCGGCCGGCCTCGTCGTTGCTGCTAGGAAATCAGCTGCCGGGCGGCGACGGTGCGTGCGACCCGTACGAGACGTTGAAGCCATCAGCGTCTGCATCGGGGTTCGATGGCGTCGACACCTGCGCGCCGTGCTGCACCATCACGCCGCCGTCAGCCGGCACGAGCCCGGGGCTGCCACCGTTCACGGTGCCGGGGTCGATGGTCAGCGGGCTGCCGTAGTTCGCGAGCGTCGCGATGCGACCGCCGACCGACGGTGCCTCCTGGATCCACTCCGCCGAGGTGAGCTGTCCACCGTAGTTCTGGGTCGTGGTGTAGGACGCCTTGGTGCTCACGTCGGTGAGGGTGATCGACCACTGACCGCTCGAGAGCCGGTGGATGTCGGCCGACATCTTGTCACCGGGATGCACCACGAGCGACGGGATCACCGTCTCGGCCGCGGGCAGGATCTCCCACCACGAGTAGTAGTGCGCCGCGCCGTTGTAGTAGTCGGCCTCGGTTCCCGTCTGGATGAGGTTGCTGTTGTTGAAGCCGTCGATGCCGATCCAGCTCGACGAGAAGGTCTGCCTGTTGGAACGCGCAACCGGAGTGATGGTCCACGACCCGGTGACCGCGGTGTAGGCGCCGTTGCTGGAACTGGTGACGGCGTAGCCGGACCAGTTGCTCGCCGCCCAGCCGAGGTTGGACGACGACCCGTCGGGAACCCGCGACCCGATGCGCGGATGCGATGAGACACCGATGAACGAGCTGCTCGCCGGCGCGGAGGCGAAAACGACGCCCGCGGATGCGGCGAGAATGGTGAGCCCCCTGATGAGACTGCGACGATGCACGCTGATGAACTCCCCGAACAGGCCCGCCCCGGTCTGATTCGCGCCCAAGTATCCCATCACCCCGGCCGTGGGCACGTGACGCAGATGCACCACCTCCGGGGTCGCCGCACGTGACCGCGGCGTCAGTTTCGGTTGAAGACGGCGCGGAGCACCAGCGTGAGGTTGGCTGGGCGCTCAGCCATGCGCCGCATCAGGTAGCCGTACCACTGCGTGCCGAATGGCACGTAGACACGGACGCGCTCGCCGCCTGCGGCCAGCCGCCGCTGCTCATCCGGCCGGATGCCGTAGAGCATCTGGAACTCGTGCCCGTTCCCGTTGGAGGGCGGTGTCAGCACACTCTGCGCAGCCGCGACGAGCAGCGGGTCGTGCGTAGCGACCATCGGGTACGCGCCACCACGGACCAGCACCTCGAGGCAACGGAGGTACGCGGACCGCACCTCATTACGTTCTTGCCACGCGACAGACGCCGGCTCCTGGTACGCACCCTTGCACAGGCGCACGCGCGATCCCGGATGGGCCAGCGCGCGGCAGTCGTCGAGCGAGCGGTGCAGCGACGCCTGCATCACCGCGCCGGTTGACGGGAAGTCGGCTCGCAGACGCTGCACGATGCGCAGCGTCGAGTCGGTCGTGGCGTGGTCCTCCATGTCGATCGTGACCATGGTTCCGTGCGCCCGAGCGCTCTCGCATACGGCGGCCGCGTGGTCGAACGCCACCGACTCGTCGAGCGCCTGTCCCAGCGCCGAGAGCTTGAACGACACCTCGGCCACGTCGCCGAGGCCGGCGCGGGCGATGCCCTCGATTAGCACGAGGTAGGCGCTCACGGCTGCGCGGGCCGACTCCGCGTCATGGGTGTCCTCGCCGAGGTGCACGAGCGTGCTGCACAACCCGCGCGCTCGCAGCGCCCCCGCCGCGGTGAGGCAGCTCTGCACGTCCTCGCCGGGGACGAAGCGCCGAACCAGGTCGCGGGTCAGCGGGGCGCGTGTGATGGCAGTCTTGATCCCCGCCCTGCGTGACGCCCACAGGATCACGTGCCGGAGCGCCGATGCGGGATCCAGACCGCCCATCCACCTCACCGTACGCGACGCTGGACCTCCCGGCGCACGCTAGGCTGAGATCGTGGCCAGGCCGTGGATGTCCCGAGACCGGCTGCCGCCGGCTCTCCGGGTTCGTCCGTTTCGCTGGTACTGGGCGGCGCAGTGGCCGACCCTGCTGGGAACCTGGATGCAGGTTGTGGCGCTGGGTTACCTCGTCTACGCGCGCACCGGCAGCACGACCGCGGTCGCCGTCGTCGCAGCCGCAGACGGCCTGCCGGCCGTGGTGCTCTCGCTGGCGGGAGGGGTGCTCGCCGACCGCTTCCCACGCCGGCGCATTCTGCTGATCACGCAGTCGGTCCTGGGTCTGAGCGCGGGCGCACTCGCCCTGCTGGCTGCGACGGGCAACGCGACGTTCACCTCGATCATCGTGGTGGCCGTCGTGTTCGGCGCCACCGATGCCGTCGACCTCCCGACGCGTCAGGCGCTCGTCGCCGACCTGGTGGAGCGCGATCTCGTCGTCAACGCGGTGGCGCTGGGCTCGGCGGCGATGAGCGCCACGCGCATCGTCGGTCCGTCGGTCGCCGGGCTCCTCATCGGCATCGCCGGACCGGCGGCGTGCTTCGGGACGCTCTCGCTTGCGTATCTGGCGCCGATCGCGGTGCTGCTCACCGTGATCCCGGAGGTGCATCCTCCGGAGCGCGAGACGACCAGCCGCGCCTGGCACGATCTCCTCGAGGGGATGCGTCAGGTGAAGGTCGACGCTCTGGTGCGCGGCGTGGCCGTCGGATGCGCGGCGCTCGCGTTCTTCGGCGTCGCATACATGCCGTTCCTGCCGGTGCTGGCCAAAAGTCAGCTGCACGGCGGTCCGCAGGTGCTCGGGCTCATGTACAGCATCGGCGGCATCGGCGGGCTCGCCGGCGGCGTGATCATCGCCACCCTCGGCCGCGGCGCGGGCCGCCTGCAGCTCCTCGTCGTCGGCGCCGTGGTGTATGCGGCGAGCCTCTTCATCGTGGCTCACTCGCAGCTGCTTGCGCTCACCCTCGTGGCACTCGTGGGCATCAGCTTCGCCTTCGTTGCCATCAACACGTCGATGACCACGCTGCTGCAAACGGACACCGACCCACGCATGCGCGGCCGGCTGCTCGGTATCTACGCGACGATCTTCGCGGGGCTGCAACCGCTCGGCACGATGACCTACGGATTCATCGGTCCGTCGGTCGGGCTGTTCAACGCGATCGGAGTCGGCGCGCTCATCGTCGGGGCGACAACGCTGCTCGTGGCCGCGTCCCCGGGGTTCCGGCGGCGCGTCCGCGCGGGATCGTCTGCAGCCGTCGCGGAATCACCGGAGCCGGCCGGAGCCGTGTAGAAAGCGCTGCCCGATACACTCGCGCCGGTGCCCTCTTGGAACTGGCGGTGGTGGCCCATTCCCGTCTGCGCCGCCCTTCTGGCGGCATGCGGCGGCGGCTCCAGCGCAACCCCGAACCCGAACACCGCGGTCGCCCGCGTGGGCGCCACGGTCATCACCCAGGGGGCGTTCGACGTCCGGCTGAAGAGCACGACCGTGGCGATCCAGCAGGCCGGCGGCCCGAGCGGCGATCCCACGATGGACTCGGGCATTCGATCCACGGTGCTGCGCAGCCTCATCCTCGACGCGGTCATGGCGCAGGAGGCCGCCGCGCACGGAGTCGCCGCGAGCGACAAGGAAGTGCAGGACGAGGTCAACAAGGACGCGCGGCAGGTCGGCGGCATGAGTCAGTTGCAGACACAGTTGGCATCAGCGGGCGGATCGCTCGCCCAGCTCGAGGACGAGATACGCTCGCAGCTGAACGAGCAGCGCCTCGAGGATGTGTTCGCCGCGCAGCGCGCGGCGATGGTGGAGCAGACGCTGGCCGGCGGAGCGGACTTCGCGCAGACGGCGACGCAGGAGTCCGATGACACCGGCACGGCATCCAACGGCGGGGACCTGGGGGCGATGTCGACTGCAGACCTGAGCGGCGACGACGCAGCGTTCGCTGCCGCCGTGCGCGCACTCGCCGTGGGCGCGTACACGACCACGCCGGTGCACGATGCCGGTGGCTACGACATCGTCGAGCTGTACGCCGTGACGCCGGACAGCTGGAGCGTGCGTCACATCCTCGTCTCTGCGCCGGTGCCGTACACCGTTCAGGACCGACCCTCGTGGTTCGCTGCGTCGCTGTTCACGGCTGTGGCCCAGGACTGCCGGGCGGGCGAGGTGCACGTCTACATGAAGAACGCGGGGCAGGATCCGTGCTCGGGCGCGCCGGATCTGTCGGCCTCACCGTCTCCGTCGCCGGGCGGGTGAGGTGCTTCCTCGCGCTGCCACTGCGCCCGCCGGCGCTGGCGGTGGCGCAACGCGCTCTCGAACGTCTGCGCGCGGAGGTTGACGCGGTTCGCTGGGCGCGGCCGGAAACGCTGCACATCACGCTCCATTTCTTCGGCGTGATCGACGACTCTGCGCTCGCGCGGGCGCTCACCGCCACCAGGCCGGCGCTCGAGTCTGCACGGGCGTTCGACATCAGCGTCGACGAGCTCGGGGCGTTTCCAGAACGCGGCACGCCTCGGGTGCTCTGGCTCGGCAGCAGCGCGGACAACACCCTGCTGCTCGCACTCGCCGCAGACATTCGCTCGCGCCTTCGGGGCGCCGGCTTCGCCGTGGAAGAGCGCCCCTTCCGCACACACGCAACGCTGGGCCGTCCGCGCGACCCGTGGCCACCAGAGGCGCGCGTTGCGTGGGACGCCGTTCAGACACAGGGTGTCAAGCGGTCGGAGTTCTTAGCCGATCGCGCCGTGCTCTATGAGTCTGTGACCGGACCCGGTCCTGCTCAGTATGTGGAGCGCGCGGTACTGCCGCTCGGCGGCGCCAGCTAGCGCGGCGGAAGGTCAGGCGCCCTGTGCGGGCTCCTCAGCGGTGATGCGCGCTCAGAAACGTCCAGACCGCCTGGGTCGCGTCGATGGATCCGTCGGCCCCGTCGAGCTGTGGTGCGTACCAGTTGTGCGTGCCACCGTTCACCGTCTCCAGCTGCACGGCGGTGACCCCGCTGCACCCGGTCCACTCCATGACGTCGACGTCGCCCTGCTTGTGCGGCGGCGGCGCGTTGTTGCAGCCGTCGAGCGTCGCCCACCGCTGCAGGATGCTTGGCGTCGACGCCGTAGGTTTGGCGCTTCCCTGCGAAACGCCACCGTCGTACAGGAGCTCGAGGTCGAGCGTGCCATGGATCTCCATCACCGAGACCGGGTTCTGCGGGTGGCACGTGTCCAGATTCATCGTGCCGGCCACCGGCGCGATCGCCGCGATCCGGTCGGACAGCCGGCACCCGAGCGTGTATGCCATCGCGGCCCCGGCCGAGAAACCGGTGGCGTAGACGCGTGACGCGTCGATTCTGCCCGCTGCCGAGATTCGCGTGATGAGCGCGCTGAGGAAGTCGACCTCGTTGTCGGTGGTGACGTTGGGCCGGCCGCAACAGTTTCCAGCGTTCCACGTCTGGCCGTGGCCGTTGGGGTAGACGACGATGAAGCCGTCCGCCTGGGCGAGGCTGTCGAACCCGGACCGCTGCTCCATGGTGTCGCCGTACTCCTGACCGCCGTGCAGCGCGAGCAGCAGAGGCACCGGTTTCGAGGGCAGACCCGGCGGCGTGTAGAGAATGTAATTGCGCGGGATGCCGTCCACGGTCATCGTCCCCGTGGTGTGCGCGTCCGGGCCCAACGAGTGGGTGCTCGACTCGCCGCACGCTGCCGCGAGCACGACGATCAGCAGGGTGACGAGGCCCGCTGCACCGCGACGTTGAATACCGGATCCCTTCCCCACGCCATCCCTCCATCCGCGAAGCCGGTGTGGCCTTCGCGCGTCCGCCCACCGAAATGCCGCGGAAGGAGATGGTACGCCTGCCGCCTCGCTACGTCAGAACCATCGTCATGCAGACGCTGAACGGGTTGCTCGTGTACTCGCCGAACGGCTCGCAGACGGTGAAGCCGGCCCGCGCGTAGAGCGCCTGCGCGGCCGCGAACAGCTCGCCCGTCCCTGTCTCCAGGCTCAGCCGCGAATAGCCGCGGCCGCACGCCGCGCCGACGATGTGCGCCAGCATCGCCCCGCCGACACCGGCGCGCCGCGCGGCCTCGGCGGTGTGCATCGATTTGATCTCGCCGCCGTCAGTTGCAAGGGCCTTCAACGCGCCAATCCCGAGCACGCGCCCCTCTCCGTCGCGCGCGCTGAAGAACGTGACGCCCGGTTGCACGAGACCGGCGACGTCCAGCGCGTGCACGTGCTCGCGCGGAGAGCTCGCGAATGCGAAAGCGCGGTGGCGGTCGAGCAGCTCGCGCACGTCGGGCAGACGCGGATCGTCGACGTCGATGCGCAGGTCTCCCCGCGTGCCGTGACTCAGCGCGTTCGCGGGTCGGGGCTCTCGGTGTCGAGCGCGTACTGCTCGATCGCCGCAGACACGGCGTGGCGCGGCAGCCGGTCCTGCATGGCGAGTCCCTCGAGCACCGCCACGGTGACCGACTCGGCGTCCGTCTCGAAGTGACGGCGCAGCGCCTGCCGCGTGTCGCTGCGGCCGTAGCCGTCGGTCCCCAGCGGGATGAACGGCCGCGGTGCGAACCGGCCGATCTGGTCGGGCACGGTCTTGACGTAATCGCTCACCGCGACCACAGGGCCGTCGTCGCCGCCGAGCTGCTCCACCACGTACGAAACGCGCGGCGCGTCGTCGGGATGCAGGCGGTTCCAGCGCTCCACCTCGATCGCGTCATTGCGCAGCGCCTGATAGCTCGTGGCGCTCCACACGTCAGCTGCGACGTCGTGGTGCTCAGCGAGCATGTCCTGCGCGCGCAACGCGGCACCCATCGCGGATCCGCTGGCGAGTATGCGTGCGTGGTGCTTGCGTCCGTTCTCCGCCGCACGGAAACGGTAGAGGCCACGCACGATCCCGTCGTCGATGCCCTCGGGCATCGTCGGCATCGCGTAGTTCTCGTTGTAGAGCGTCAGGTAATAGAAGGTGTCCTCGCCCTCGACGTACATCCGGCGGATGCCGTCGCGGATGATCACCGCGAGCTCGTAGGCGAACGCGGGATCGTACACGCGCACGTTGGGCACCGCGCTGAACAGCAGCGGCGAGTGCCCGTCCCCGTGCTGCAGCCCTTCGCCGTTGAGCGTCGTGCGTCCGGCCGTGCCACCAAGCATGAAGCCGCGACCACGAGCGTCACCGAATGCCCACACGAAGTCGCCGATCCGCTGGTACCCGAACATCGAGTAGAAGATGTAGAACGGGATCACCGCCTCGCCGTGCGTTGCGTATGCGGTGCCTGCCGCTGCGAAGCTGCCCATCGCGCCGGCCTCGGTGATGCCCTCTTCGAGGATCTGCCCGTCGCTGGCCTCGCGATAGGAGAGGAGCATGCTCGCGTCCACAGGCTCGTACAGCTGACCGAACGGCGCGTAGATTCCCTTCTCGGTGAACAGCGCGTCCATGCCGAACGTGCGCGCCTCGTCGGGAATGATCGGCACGATGCGGCGGCCGATCGTCGGGTCGCGCATGAGGTTGCGCAGGATGCCGGCGAAGGCCATCGTCGTCGACGCGGCCCGGTCGCCACTGCCACTGAGGTACTCCGCATACGGCCCGTCCGCCGGCACGTCGAGCGGCTTGGACCGCACAACGCGTTTGGGCAGCTCGCCGCCCAGGGCGCGCCGGCGTGTCTTCAGGTACTCGACCTCCTCCGACCTCTCACCCGGGTGGTAGTAGGGCGGGTCCGGCGCGTTCAGCTGCTTGTCCGTGATCGGCAGCTCGAGCGTGTCGCGGAACGACCGGAGCTCGGTCTCGCTGATCTTCTTGATCTGGTGCGTGGCGTTGCGCGCCTCGAACAGTGAGCCCAGCGTCCAACCCTTGATCGTGTGCGCCAAGATCGCCGTCGGCGCGCCCCGCTGCTCCAGCGCCAGCTTGTACGCGGAGTAGAGCTTGCGGTAGTCATGGCCGCCGCGCCGCAGGTGGCGCAACTGATCGTCGGTCATGTGCGCGACCATGCGGCGCAGGCGCGGATCCGGTCCGAAGAAGTGCTCGCGGATGTACGCGCCCGTTTCGGTCGCGTATTTCTGAAACTCGCCGTCGGTGACGTTGTTCATCTTGTCGACGAGCACGCCGTCGACATCACGCATGAGCAGCTCGTCCCACTCCCGGCCCCAGATCACCTTGATCACGTTCCAGCCCGCGCCGCGGAAGATGCCCTCGAGCTCCTGAATGATCTTGCCGTTGCCGCGCACCGGACCATCGAGGCGCTGGAGGTTGCAGTTGACGACGAAGATGAGGTTGTCCAACTGTTCGCGCGCCGCCAGCGAGAGTGCACCCAGCGACTCAGGTTCGTCGCACTCACCATCGCCGAGGAAGCACCACACGCGCGACTCCTCGGTGTTGGCGATCTTGCGGTTGTAGAGGTAGCGGTTGAAGCGCGCTTGATAGATCGAGTTGAGTGGCGCGATCCCCATTGACACCGTCGGGAACTCCCAGAAGTCCGGCATGAGGCGCGGATGCGGGTACGAGCTCAGCCCGTTGCCGCCCGTCTCGCGCCGGAAGTTGTCCATCTGCGCCTCGGTGATGCGGCCCTCGAGGAACGCGTGCGAGTACATGCCCGGCGCCGCGTGCCCCTGGTAGTACACCTGGTCACCGGACCTGCCGTCGTCCTTGCCCCGGAAAAAGTGGTTGAAGCCCACCTCGTACAGCGACGCCGCCGACGCGTACGTCGAGAGGTGACCTCCGATGCCCTCGCTGCGGTGGTTGGCGCGCGTCACCATGACCGCCGCGTTCCACCGGACGATGCGACGGATGCGGCGCTCCATCTCCTCGTCGCCGGGAAACCACGGCTCCTGCTCCGGCGGGATCGTGTTGATGTATGGCGTGGACACAAGCGACGGCACCGGCACCTGCAACCGACGCGCGCGCTCGAGCAGCTTGCCGACGACGAACCGCGCGCGCACCGGACCCTCGGTCGCGACGAGGGCGTCGAGCGACTCGAGCCACTCGCCGGTCTCGGCCGGGTCGTTGTCCGGCAGCTGGTGGAGGAAGGCGTCGAATGTCATCAGGTCGCAGGGTAACGCGTCGCCCGTCCGGCTCCAGTATCGTTCGCTGCGGAGATGGGACAGGCGAGGCTGGAGCGGCTCACCGAGGCTGACGAGCACATCCTCGAGCTGGAGCACGGCTCTGTCGCCGGGCATTGGTGCAAGGTGGTGATGGTCGACGGCCGGCTCGACACCGCGCGCGTCCGCCGTGCGGTGGGCGAGCGCATCGGTGCCACCCGACGGCTGCGGCAGCGGCTCGAGTTCCTGCCGCGAGGGTTCGGCCGCCCGGTCTGGGTCGACGACGCGGACTTCGATCTGACCTGGCACGTCGCATCCGTCGGCACCGTCGCTCCACTCGACAGCGCGCAGCTGCGCGACGTGATCGCGTCGCGCATGCAGGAGCGGCTGGACCGCTCCCGGCCGCTCTGGCGGCTCGAGGTGGCCCCACTGCAGGACGGCGGGACGGCGCTGCTCTGGCGCGGCCACCACTGCATGGCAGACGGCTTCACCGCGATGCGGATCGGAGGTGAGTGCATCTGGGACGATGCCGAAGGCGCCGCCGCGACCATCGCAGACCGCACAGCGACCGGCGCTACACGGGGCGCGCTCCTCACCGCAGCAGCGCTCGACCGCGGGGCAGCCGCGGTGCGTGAGGCTCGATCGCTCGCCCGCGACCTGACCGGCGTGCGCCACTGGCGCGAGGGCCTTGCGCAGGTGGGCGCGGTCGCCGCGAGCGCGCGGCGTGAGCTGACCACTGCCCCGATCGCCTCGTGTTTCGACGGCCCCCTCGGGCGCCGCCGAGCAGTGGCG
>JBOHUE010000076.1:0-6585 GCA_050734185.1 Candidatus Dormibacteria bacterium
GACCGGTCCTGGTCGCTCCATCACGATGGCGCACGCGCTCGTCGCGTGGGAGAGGTCGGTGAACGCGGCGGGCGGCATCAACGGCTGTCGCATCGACATCGACGGCGGCACCATCCTCGACGACCAGGGCAACCCCGACCTGGGCGCCTCCCAGTACCGCCAGCTCTGGGAGGACAACAAGGTGTTCGCGTTTGTCGGCGAGTGCGCGCCGCTCACCGACGAGCAGATGGTCCCGTACGTGCAGCAGAACAGCGTGCCGCTGGTCGGCGAATGTCAGTCATCGCCATCGGCGTACCAGCCGCCGGGCACCCCCAATCAGTGCTTCTGCGTGTGGGTCGGCGGACCGACGCCGACGCAGAACGGACAGCTCGGCGCGTTGCTGATGGAGCGCGTGCAGAACTGGCCGGCATCCGGTGGTCAGATCGCCCTGCTCTGCCTCAACGATCCGACCACGATCCAGGACTGCCAGGGTGCCGCACAGCAGTACGGCGGCAGCGCTCTGTGGAACGGCGGACCGCAGATGGAGCAGATCTTCGACAACAACTACGGGCAGCTCATCGCGGAGTGGCAGTCGGCCGGGATCAGCCACGTGCATCTCGCGCTCGACCCGAGCAGCCTCGACCGGTTCCTGCAGGCGGCGAGCAACGCCGGGTACAAGCCGCAGATGTTCAACAACCTGGTCATCGACACCGGCACCGCGGGGTCCGGCGGGTACAGCAACGCCGACGGGATGTACATCGGGACGCCGTGGACCCCGCTGGATCAGGACACCGCCGGGATGCAGCGGCTGCGCTCGGCGATGGCGACGTACTTCCCCGACGACAAGATCGACCTGTACGCGCAGACGGCGTGGATCTCCTGCCTCATCTTCGAGCACGCGCTCGAGCTCATGGGATCCAACGTGACCCAGGCGAACCTCATCAGCACGCTCAACGGCATCCGCGGCTGGGACTCGGGTCTGGGCCCCGTGGAGAACTACTCGGCCACCAACCACATCGGTCCGTACGAGAACGCGCTGATGCAGCTCCAGGGGGCGGGGACGCCCGGGTGGCGGCTGGTCACGGTGCACGGCGCGATCTCCGGCTAGGCTTGCTGTGTAATCATGTAATCAATGAAAACTGCACCGCCACCCGCCCTCACCGACGCCGAGCTCTCCGGCTGGTTCGCCGGCCGCCTCCCCGACAAGCTGTTCTCCAACCCTCCGGCCATCAGCGCCGATCGCGACGAGATCCTCGTGATCGGCGAGATCGCTGAGCCTGAGATGCCCGCCGACGCCACCGACGCCACTCGCGCGGCGGCCAGGTCGGCCCGCATCGGCCGCTTCCGCAGCGAGACGCGGGACGCGCGCATTCAGGTCGCCCGCGACGCCGAGCGCCTGTTCGGTCGCAAGGTCTCGTGGGGCGCGCGCTGCGGCGGCGTCGAGGAGCTCTTCACCACGCTCGGCGTGCCGGTCATGACGCGGCTTCGCCTCGAGGACCGCGGGACCCTCGACACCCTGATCGACGCCGGAGTCGCTCGCAGCCGCAGCGAAGCTCTGGCCTGGTGCGTCCGGCTGGTCGCGCAGCACCAGTCCGACTGGATTGCCGACCTCCGCAAGGCGCTCACCAACGTGGAGAAGGTCCGTGGCACTGGACCAGGCGTCTCCTGACGCCGAGCTCCTCGACGCGTACTCCCGGACCCTGATCGATGTCGCCGAGCGGGTCTCCGCATCGGTGGCCGCGGTCACCGTGCTCGGGCGCGGCCGCGATGGCGGCCGCCGCCCGGCGGGCAGCGGTTCTGCCGTGGCGATCAGCGACGACGGCTACCTCGTCACCTCCGCGCACGTGGTCGCCAGCGGCGACGGCGGCAGGGTTCAGAGCGCCGACGGGCGCGAGATGGGCTTCGAGGTGCGGGGGCGCGATGTGCTCTCCGACCTCGCCGTGCTCCGCGGCGAGCGCGGCGGGTTGCAGGCTGCAACGCTTGGCGACGCCGATGAACTCCGGCCCGGTCAGCTCGTCGTGGCCGTGGGCAATCCGCTCGGCTTCAGCGGCAGCGTCACGGCGGGCGTCGTCAGCGCGCTCGGCCGCTCGCTGCCGACGCGCAGCGGCAACCAGGTGCGGGTCATCGACGATGTCATCCAGACCGATGCCGCGCTGAACCCGGGCAACTCCGGCGGCGCGCTGGTCGACAGCCGCGCGCGTGTCATCGGCATCAACACAGCCGTCGCCGGGGTCGGTCTCGGCCTCGCAGTGCCGATCAATGAGACGACGCAGCGCATCATCTCCTCGCTGATGCGCGACGGCCGTGTCCGCCGCGCCTACCTCGGCGTCGCCGGCTCGACGCGACCGCTGCCGCCGCGCTGGTCGGAGCAACTGGAGCGGCGCAACGGGTTGACCGTTGCCGAGGTTGTCGCTGGAAGCCCTGCGGAGAACGCGGGTCTGCGTCGCGGCGACGTCGTCATCGAGGTCGAGGGCCGCCCGGTGCAGCGCCCCGGAGACCTGCAGCGGCTCATGGTCGACCGCGCCATCGACCGTTTCATGGTGCTGCGCGTCCTGCGCGACGGCACCCTGCACACGCTGACCGCGATCCCGAACGAGCTCAGAGCCGCCTAACATCGGGGGCGCGTTTCTGACGCGCCATCAGCGATGTGGAGATCGAGCATGCCGAAGTTCCTTGTCACGTACCACGGTGGCGATGGGATGCCGTCGGACCCGGCGGCCCTACAGCAGGTCGTCGCCGCGTTTATGGGCTGGGCTCAATCGGTCGGGTCCGCAATGGTCGACCCCGGCGCACCACTCACCAACATCAAGACGCTGTCGTCGTCCGGGGTGAGCGATGGCCCGGCACCGGGTCACGTGGGCGGCTACACCCTGCTCGAGGCGGACGACATGGATACGGCGGTGAGGCTCGCCGAGCCACATCCGTTCATCAAGCGCGGCGGGTCGCTGCAGGTCAGCGAGGTCGCGGCTCCGCCAGGCTGAGACAATCGGCGCATGCGCCCATGCGCCGGTCGCGCCGACGGGTCCATTGAGATCCTCGACGGGGTGCGCGCCGCCGCGCGCTCCGGTGCGCGCGTCGTCGCGCTGCAAGCGGACGACGTCGTGCCGCTCCCCGACGACGCGACCCTCATGCACCTGCCCGGGCGTGAGCTCACGGTTCTGCAGCGCGATGGTGAGCCGCTGGAGCTCGGCGGCGACCTGCTGCCGCTCGCGGCGGTGCTGCCCGTGGGACACCTGCGCACGCTGGTGCCGGCGTCGCGGCCGCTGCCGGGCGCCGACCGGCTGCCGCTCTTCGGGTATGCGGCCGTTGCCGAACACAGCGGTCGTCTGGTCACGACTGCGCTCGCGACGGACACCTTCAAGTGGTGGGCGCCGTCATTGTTCGGCGGCGACGACGTGGCCGCCGCCGTCGACGCGGCGCGTGTGGCGCTCCCGCAGAACCGCCTCGTGGACCACCTCGCGGTGTGCGCGCTCGACCACCGCTGCTACACGGCGCAGAACACGTTTCTCCGTCGCTATGAGGGAGCGCTTCCCGCGTCACCCGCGTGCAACGCCGACTGTCTGGGGTGCATCTCGCTGCAGAGCGACGGCCAGGCGCCGGCGCCCCAGCCACGCATGGGGTTCGCCCCGACGGCGGACGAGCTCAGCGAGCTGGCCGCATATCACCTCGACGGTGGCAACGCGGCGATCGTCTCCTTCGGCCAGGGGTGCGAGGGCGAACCGCTGACGCGCGACGACGCCATCGTGCGCGCGACGCGCGACATCCACCGGCGTCATCCCAACGCGACGATCCACGTCAACACCAACGGCAGCCGGCCCGACACGCTGCGACGGCTCATCGATGCCGGATGCACGAGCGTCCGCATCAGCGCCATCTCCTTCACCGACAGCGTGTTTCGCGCGTACTACCGCCCGGTCGGTTACTCGCTCGACGAAGTCGTGGAGTGCGGCAGGGTCATGAGCGCGGCGGGTGGTCAGGTCTGTCTCAACCTGCTGACGTTTCCCGGGCTCACCGACACACCGGGCGAGCTCGAGCGCACGACCGATGCCTGCCGCACCATGGGCGTGCACCAGGTGCAGTGGCGCTCGCTGAACGTCGACCACGACTGGCTCTGCGACGTGCTGCGCCATCGCGGCGTCGCTCTCGACGCCGGGATCGGTCTGCGTCAGGCATACGAATGGGTGCGCGAACAGCTGCCCGGAGTGGCGCACGGCAACTTCACAAGGCCGTGGCGACACGGGATTGGCCCCGCCGGACCCGTGGTATCCTCGATGACGCTGTGAAGTCTGGAATCCACCCCGAGTACCACACCGACGCCGTCGTGCACTGCCTGTGCGGCAACACGTTCACCACGGGTTCGACGCTCCCCGAGCTGAAGACCGAGGTCTGCTCCGTCTGCCATCCGTTCTTCACCGGAACGCAGCGCATCGTGGACACGGGCGGCCAGGTGGAACGCTTCCGGCGCCGTGCAGAGCGGGCCAAAGCCGGCGCCGCTTCGGCCTGAGCGCAGCGCCGGCATGAGCCGTCGCCGGCGCGTCCGTGACCTGCTGCTGACAGTCGCGCTCAACGCTGTCAACGCGACCCCGGCGCCCTTCTTCTATGGAGGCCAGGCGGTCGTCGAAGGTGTGTTGATGCGCGGGCGGCGCCACTACGCGGTGGCAGCGCGCCGGCCCGACGGCAGCATCATCATCTACAGCGACCTGCTGCGGATGCGGATGTACAACTCGCGCTTCTGGGCGCTGCCGTTCTTCCGCGGAGTCGCAGGACTGGTGGAGATGCTCCACCTCGGCATGCGCGCGCTGCAGTGGTCGGTACGCGTCCAGCTGGGCGAGGAGGCACAGCTGAGCGCAGGCACGATGCGCGTTGCCATGGCGGGCTCGTTCGTGTTCGCCATCGGGCTCTTCATCCTCGCGCCGCTGGGTTTGAGCGCGTTGCTTCACCGGGCGCCGGTGCAGTCGGTGACCGGTGTGCTCATCGAGGGTGGCATTCGCGCCGCGATCCTTGTCGCGTACCTGCTCCTCATCGGCCTGATGCCGAACATCCGCCGGCTCTTCCAGTATCACGGCGCCGAGCACAAGTCGATCAACGCGCTGGAGCACGGCGACCCCGTCGATGTCGTGCACGTGCAGCAGAACAGCCGGCTCCACCCGCGATGTGGCACGGGCTTCATCGTCGTCGTGGCACTCGTCAGCATCATCGTGTTCGCGCCGCTCGGTGTGCTGCAGCCGCTTGTGCGGATCGCCTGCCAGATCGCGCTCGTGCCGGTTGTCGCCGCGGTGGCGTACGAGATCATTCGCGCGCTGACCAGGATCCGGCACACGGCCGTCGGTCGCGTGCTGCTGGCGCCGGTGCTGAGCGCTCAGTACCTGAGCACGCGCGAGCCCGACGCGTCGCAGATCGAGGTCGCGATCGCGGCGCTCGATGCCGCCCGCGAGTCGGACCCGTCGGTGGGTGAGCTGGTCCAGATGCCATGATGCGTGGAGCTCGGCGAGTTCACGTCAGATATGGCAGGAATTGACGGCCGGCTGGCGGCGCTCGAGACCCGGTACACCGAGATCGAGCAGGAGCTGAGCCAGCCCGACGCATTCAACGACCTCGATCGCCTGCAGCGCCTCTCGCAGGAACAGGCGCGCCTGCGCGAGGTCGTGGAGACTGGTCGCCGCTGGCGACAGGCACGCCAGCGCGCCGCCGATGCGGTGGAGCTGTCGCGCACCTCGACCGACGAGGAGATGATCACGCTTGCCGGGGAGGAGGCGATCGAGCAGCAGCAGCGTGCCGATGCCGCGCACGAACAGCTGCGCACGCTGCTCCTGCCCACCGATCCCAACGACGAGCGCGATGTCGTCGTCGAGATTCGTGCCGGCACCGGTGGGGACGAGGCCGCGCTGTTCGCCGGGGATCTGTTCCGCATGTATCTCCGATACGCGGAGCGACAGCGCTGGCGCATCGAGGTGCTCGACCAGAACGAGACCGCCGGGCACGGATTCAAGGAGATCGTCTTCGAGGTCCACGGTCGCGGCGCGTACTCGCGTCTGAAGTTCGAATCGGGCGTGCATCGCGTGCAGCGCGTGCCGCAGACCGAGGCGCAGGGGCGCATCCACACGTCGGCAGCGTCGGTGGTGGTGCTGCCCGAGGCCGACGACATCGAGGTCGCCGTCGACGAGAACGACCTGAAGATCGACGTGTACCGCAGCACCGGCCCCGGTGGTCAGAGCGTCAACACGACGGACTCCGCGGTGCGCATCACGCACCTGCCGACCGGGCTCGTGGTCACGTGTCAAGACGAGAAATCGCAGATCAAGAATCGCGCCAAGGCGATGCGCGTGCTGCGCGCGCGCCTCTACGACCTCGCCGAGGCGAAGCGACACGCGGAGTTGACGGAGACTCGCCGCTCCATGGTGGGCAGCGGCGATCGCAGCGAGAAGATACGCACCTACAACTTCCCGCAGTCGCGCATCACCGATCACCGCATCGACCTCACGCTGCATCAGCTGCATCGCGTGCTCGACGGCGACCTCGACATGCTCATCGAGCCGCTCATGCAGGAGGAGCAGGCGCGCCGCCTGCTCGAGGAGTCGGAGGCAGGCGGCGTCCCCAGCCCGGCCG
>JBOHUE010000077.1:0-11694 GCA_050734185.1 Candidatus Dormibacteria bacterium
CGCCGGCGCAGGCGCGGAGGCGAGCTGATGGCGGACGTCACCGCCGCACAGGTCAAGGCGCTGCGCGACGAGACCGGCGCGGGCATGATGGACTCCAAGCGCGCGCTGACGGAGAACGGTGGCGACGTCGAGAAGGCGAAGAACTGGCTGCGCGCCAAAGGTCTCTCGCGCGCCGCGGCGAAGGCCGGACGCGTCACCAACGAAGGCGCCGTCGAGGCGTACATCCACAACGCAGGCGGCATCGCGAAGCAGGGAGCACTAGTCGAACTGCAATGTGAGTCCGACTTCGTCGCCAAGACACCCGACTTCAAGCAGCTGGCCCGCGAGCTGGCGATGCAGGTGGTGGCGCAGGACCCGCGCTACATCCGTCGTGACGACGTCCCCACCGACGTCGTCGAGCGTGAACGTGGCGTGTACCGCGACTCCGTGCAGGAGAAGCCGGCGAACATCCAGGACAAGATCATCGACGGCAAGATGAACGACTTCTACTCGAAGATCTGCCTGCTCGAGATGCCCTGGATCAAGGACGACAAGAAGCGGGTGGGCGACCTCGTCACCGATGCTGTGGCCAAACTTGGCGAGAACATTACAGTGGCGCACTTCACGCGCTTCGCGGTGGGCGAACCGGCGAACACCGCCGGGGACGGGGCGGCGATCCCGGAACCGGGGTGAGCACGGAGGTTGTCGCAATGGGCGTGGCCCAGCCCCGCCTGGATGACGGACGCACCCCCGTCTACCGCCGCATCATTCTCAAGCTCGGCGGCGAGGCGCTGCTCGGCGACAGCAGCCACGGCATCGATCCCGCGGCGACGGTCACCGTCGCACAGCAGATCCAGCGCGTGCATGCGCTCGGTGTGGAGGTCGCCATCGTCGTCGGTGGCGGCAACATCGTGCGCGGCCAGGAGGCCACCGAGGAGGGCCTCGACCGCGTCACCGGTGACTACATGGGCATGCTCGCCACCGTCATCAACGCGCTCGCCCTGCAGAGCGCGATCGAGCAGCTGGGCATGCAGGCCCGCGTGCAGAGCGCCATCGCCATGCAGCAGGTCGCTGAGCCGTTCATCCCGCGGCGTGCGATCCGCCACCTCGAGAAGAGGCGCGTCGTGATCCTCGCGGCCGGAACCGGCAACCCGTTCTTCACCACGGACACCACCGCGGCATTGCGCGCGGCGGAGATCGGCGCCGAGGTACTCCTCAAGGCAACCAAGGTCGACGGCATCTACACCGCCGATCCGATGAAGGACCGGACCGCGACGCGGCTGCCCCACCTCACGTACCTCGACGTGCTCAACCGCGGGCTCACCATCATGGACAACACCGCGCTGACGCTGTGCATGGACAACCGCCTGCCGATCATCGTGTTTGACCTGTTCACCGCGGGGAACATCGAGCGCGTCGTCCTCGGGGATGAGATCGGCACTCGCGTCGACGCAGAGGGACAGCCCGATGGCGCCTGAGCGATCCAGGTCCGAGGAGGCGCTGGCAACGCTCAACGAGCGGCTGCACGTCGCGCGCGATCGCATGGAGAAGAGCCTGGAGGCACTCGGGCGCGAGCTCGGTGGCATCCGCACGGGGCGTGCGTCGCCGGCGCTCGTCGAGCGACTCGTCGTCGATTACTACGGCGCGCCCACACCGCTGCAGACGCTGGCCGGCATATCGGTTCCTGAGCCGTCGCAGCTCAGCATCCGACCCTACGACCGGAGCGCCCTGAGTGCGATCGAGAAGGCGATCCAGAAGAGCGACCTGGGGCTCAACCCCAGCAACGACGGCGAGGTCATCCGCATCGCCATCCCGCAGCTCAACGAGGAGCGCCGCAAGGAGCTCGTCAAGGTCGTGCATCGCAAGGCCGAGGAAGCGCGCGTCGCCGTGCGCAACGTGCGCCGCGACGAGGCCGACCACCTGCGCAAGGTCGAGAAGGAGGGCCACGTCAGCAAGGACGAGGTCGAGGGCAAGCTCGCGGAGCTCCAGAAGGTCACGGACCAGTTCATAGGCCGCGTCGACGACGCCCAGCACAAGAAGGAGGCCGAGGTACTCGAGGTCTGAGCTCCCTACGGCGTGCCGTATGGCGATGCATTCAAATCTCCCGCCACGCGTAACGCCCTCGTAACCCGCCTCGTTTACCCTGAGAGCCCGTGTTGCGACCCCCCGTTCCAGCAGCAATCCCTGCTCCGTCGAGCCCAGATCTTCCGCGACACATCGGCATCATCATGGACGGCAACGGGCGATGGGCCCGGCGCCGTCACCTTCCGCGGGTCGCCGGTCACCGTGCCGGGGTTCGCGCCATCCGGCCTGTCATGGAAGCGTGCGACCGCGCCGGTGTCCACATCCTGACGCTGTACGCGTTCAGCACCGAGAACTGGTCGCGGCCGCGTCATGAGGTGGCTGCGCTGATGCAGCTGTTCGGCGAGACCATCGAGAGCGAGGTCGATGAGCTCCACGCCAACGGCGTGCAGATCCGCGTGCTCGGCGATCGCAGACAATTGAGCGAGCCGCTGCAGCGCAAGGTTGCCGGCGCCGAGCAGCGCACAGCACACAACAGGCAGGCGATCCTCAACGTGGCGATCAACTATGGCGGCCGGCGCGAGATTATCGCGGCGATCCGAGAGCTGGCTGCGCGGGGCGTCGACCTCAGCGAGCTCGACGAGCCCATGCTGAGCTCCGCGCTGTACACGTCGGGCCTGCCCGACCCCGATCTCATCGTGCGAACCGCCGGCGAGATGCGGATCAGCAACTTCATGCTCTGGCAGGCGGCATACGCCGAGCTCTATGTGACCGAGACGCTCTGGCCCGACTTCGGGGCCGCTTCGCTGCAGGAGGCGCTGCTCTCCTTCTCGCGGCGCGAGCGGAAGTTCGGGGCCGTGAGCGAGCTTGCCCCGGCGCCGGTGCTCGACGCGCTCCGCTTTCCGGTGGGATGAACCTCCTGCTCCGGATCGTCTCCGGGGCGGTCCTCCTGGCGGTCATCGTCGCAGCGCTCTGGCTGGGCACGGCCGCGGTGGCCGCGCTCGTCGGGTTGACCGTCGTGGTGGGCTCGTACGAGCTTCGCGGTCTCCTGGCCAAGATGGGGCTGCCGCCGCCCGTGTGGATCCTGTACCCACTCAGCCTCTGGCTGGCCATTCGCCTCGCCCTGCCCGCTGCATACCAGGACGCGCAGTGGCCGCTGCTCGCCGCGCTCACCGCCGGCCTGCTCGCCGCAGTCGCGCTCAAGACGGGCTTCGACCGCTGGGCCGCGGCCGTCGGCGCCAGCGTGTACCTCGGCTTCGGGCTCGGCTTCTTTCTCGCGCTCTACCTCTGGCCGTCGACCGGCGAGCACTTCGGGCTCCGCCTCGTGCTCCTTGTGATCCTGGCGTCCATCGCCGGCGACACGGCCGCGTACTTCACCGGCCGGGCCGTCGGCCGCCACCGGTTCTTCGCGTCGATCTCGCCGCACAAGACGGTGGAGGGAGCCATCGGCGGCGCCGTCGCCACGATCCTGGTGGTCGCCCTTGCCGGCCCCGCTCTGGTGGGTATCGGCACCGCGGCCGGCGCCGGGCTCGGCGCCCTGATCACGATCGCCGCCCAAGGCGGCGACCTTGCTGAATCGGCGGTGAAGCGCCAGGCGGGGGAGAAGGACTCCAGCCACCTCATCCCCGGCCATGGCGGGCTCCTCGATCGGGTCGACAGCCTGGTCCTCGTAGCGCCGGTCGCCTACTGCTATCTGAGGCTGATCGCGTTCTGATGACCGGCGGCCCGTGGTTTCATCAGAGGCGTGATGGCTGAGGTGCAGCGACGCCGGGTCGTGCTGCTCGGCGCCACCGGTTCGATCGGGCGCCAGGCGTGTGACGTGATCGGACGCTTCCCTGACCGCTTTGAGCTCGTCGGCGCCGTGGCACGCAACGGCGCTCACGCACTTGCCGCCGTGGCCGAGCGCTTCGGAGTGACCCGCACCGCGCTGGTCGAACCGGCGCCCGGGACTGAGCTGCCAGAGGGCTGCGAGGTCGGTCTCCAGGCCGCGTGCGAGATCGCGGCGATGGACGCCGACGTCGTCTGTGTCGCCATCACCGGCGCCGCCGCGCTGCAGCCGACCCTGGCCGCGCTCGACGCCGGCCGCCGCGTGGCCACCGCAACCAAGGAGGTCCTGGTGATGGCCGGCGAGCTGGTCCGGGCCCGCGCGGCCCTCGCCGGCG
Source organism: Candidatus Dormibacteria bacterium (assembly GCA_050734185.1). GTDB lineage: Bacteria > Chloroflexota > Dormibacteria > Aeolococcales > Aeolococcaceae > JAFALX01. Next base: position 4,164 of record JBOHUE010000077.1, read on the forward strand.
CCACGATCACCCCGATCGACAGCGAGCATTCCGCACTCTGGCAGTGCCTTCGCGGCGAGGACATGGCCAGCGTCCGGCGCCTGGTGCTCACCGCAAGTGGCGGCCCGTTTCGCACGCGACCGCTGTCGACGTTCTCGACGATCACGCCCGAGGAGGCGCTGGCGCACCCGACATGGGTCATGGGCCCGAAGGTGACGCTCGACTCCGCGACGATGATGAACAAAGGGCTTGAGATCATCGAGGCGCACTTCCTCTTCGACGTCCCGTACTCGCGCATCGACGTCGCCATCCACCCCACGAGTACATCGCACAGCTACGTCGAGTTCGTCGACGGCGCCATCGTCAGCCAGCTGGGCGTGCCGGACATGCGCGTGCCGATCGCGCTCGCGCTCGCGGATGGCGAGCGCCTGCCCGGCGTGGGTCCGCCGCTCGAGCTGCGCGGCGGCGCGCCGCTTGAGTTCTTCGAGGTGGACGCCGAGCGGTTCCCCGCGGTGCCCCTCGCACGACGCGCCGGTGAGGCCGGCGGAGTGACGCCCTGCGTGCTGAACGCGGCCAACGAGGTGGCGGTCGCGGCATTCCTCGAGGGCGGCTGCCGCTACGACGAGATCGTGTCGCTTGTGTCCGAAACGGTGGACGCGGCGCCATCGGTCACCGCGCCGAGCCTGGACGACGTGCTCGAGGCCGACGCGTGGGCGCGCACCATCGTGCGCAGCAGGCTTGCCGGAGGCGCGGCGGTCCAGTGAACTGGGGGCAGGTGATCATCAATGTCGGGGCGGTGATCCTCACCTTCCTCGTCGTCGTGCTGGTGCACGAGTTCGGGCACTACGTGGTGGCCAAGATCTCCGGCATTCGCGTCGACGAGTTCGCTGTCGGCTTCGGGCCCAAGCTCTTCGGCAGGAAGAAGGGCGAGACGCTGTACTCGGTGCGGGCGCTGCCCGCCGGCGGCTACGTGAGGATGGCCGGCATGCTCGGCATCGAGGGCGAGGCCGACGCAGGCGAGCGCAACTTCTATCGCGCCAGCAAGACGAAGCGCTTCGCCACGGTTGCGGCCGGCATCGTCTTCAACCTGGTGTTCGCCGGCATCTGTTTCACCGCGGTGAACATGGCGCCGACACCGTCGCGCAACCTCCCGGGCGGCGCGCTCGCGGCCGCCAATGCTCCCGGGGGCATCGTCATCGACTCCATCAACGGCACTGCCATCCGCCACGACACCGCGGCGCATGTAACCACGGATCTGCACGCGGCCACCGAGGCCGACCAGGGACGACCGATGCACGTCGGGTACACGACGTCTGACGGTCAGCACGGCACCACGGCGATCCAGCCCCAGCTGGTGGTGATCCTCGCGACGGGCGGTGGACGTCTCCAGCCGGGCGTGTACGTCGTGACGAGCGTCGATGACCATCCCGTGGGCACGGGCGACCCGGCGCAGGTGCTCGGCGGCGGCGGCTCCGTGAACATCAGCGGCCACGTCCAGGGCGATTCGACGACGACGTTCACCGATGTGCCGGTCTCGCAGGTGACGACGGGCTTCGGGGCCGCGAATCAGATCCAGGCGGCGTGGCTCATCGGCCTGCAGGCCGGGTTCGACGGCCAGCCGTTTCCGACCGCGGTGGTCAACGGCTTCCGCTCGATTCCCGATTTCATTCGCGAGCAGGCTGTCGGCGTCTATCAGCTGGCCACGGTGCCGTCGCTCGGCGGTCTGAACGGGCCCAACGGTCTGTCCGGTCCTGTGGGCATCGCGCAGCAGACGGTCTCGGCGGCACAGGGCGGTGTGTTCGGACAGCAGGGCCTGATCTGGTGGATCGGCTTCGTCAGCATGAGCCTCGGCCTCATCAATGTGCTGCCGATTCCGTTCCTCGACGGAGGCAAGCTGTTCTTCATCCTGATCGAGGCGGTGCGTCGCAAACGAGTTGATCCGCGCATCGAAGCGGGCGCGTCTGCGATCGGTCTCGCGCTCGTCCTGCTGCTGCTTATCTATGTCACCATCGGCAACGTGAGCCACCTATGAGCGTCGACATCAACGTCGCCAACCGGCGGCCGACGGTGCCCGTGAATGTCGGTGGTGTGGTCATCGGTGGAGCTGCGCCCATCTCGGTGCAGACGATGACCAAGACGCAGACCGAGGATGTGTCGGGCACGCTGGCGCAGATCGCGCGCGCGGCGAAAGCAGGTGCGGACATCATTCGCGTCACCTGTGACACGCCGGAAGCCGGTGTCGCACTGCGCGACATCGTGCGCGGGTCGCCGATCCCGATCGTCGCCGACATCCACTACAACGCGCCGCTCGCGTTGATGGCGCTGGAGGCGGGCGTGCAATGCCTGCGACTCAACCCCGGCAACATCACCGACCGGAACAAGGTCGCCGACATCGCGCGCGAGGCCAAGGATCGCGACGTGCCGATCCGCATCGGCGTCAACGCCGGCAGCATCCCGCAGCGCAAGGATCTCGCGCGCGGACGCGGCGCGAACATCGACGATGCGGCGCAGAACATGGTGGACGCCGCGATGGGTCACATCCGGATCCTCGAGGAGCTCGGCTTTCGCAACATCAAGGTGTCGTTGAAGGCGAGCGACGTGCTCACCAACATCACCGCGAATCGCAAGTTCGCTGCGCTCGGCAATCGCTATCCGCTGCACCTCGGGCTCACCGAGGCGGGGCCCGTCGACTCGGGCAGCGTGAAATCGGCGATGGGCATCGGCATCCTGCTCGCGGAGGGCCTCGGCGACACCATTCGCGTGTCGCTCGTGGGCGAGCCCGAGGATGAGGTGCGCGTCGGGCGTCAGATCCTGAGCAACCTGCAGGAGAAGGGCGACGGCCCCAACCTGATCGCCTGCCCCACGTGTGGCCGGCTCGAGATCGACATGTTTCCCATGGTGAAGCGCGTCGAAGCGGCTCTCGCCGACGTGCGCCGCAGCATCACCGTGTCGGTGATGGGGTGCGTGGTCAACGGCCCCGGCGAGGGAATGCACGCCGACATCGGCATCGCAGGTGGCAAACAGAAGGGCATCCTGTATCGCAACGGGGCGGTGGTTGCCACGCTGCCCGAGGCCGAGCTCATCGACATGCTGGTCGAGGAGCTGCGCGCGATCGCGGACGAGGACTCGCGGCTGCTCGCGGAGGGCAAGCCGCTGCCGCAGGGGCTCGCCGGCAGGGACGGATTAGTCCGTTTACCGGTGACCGCGCGCTGACGCCGCGACGTCAGCACGCGCTCGCTTCCGTACACTCCCGGCGCGATGGCTGAACAACGCCGCGCGGATCCCAAGCGGATCACGCCGCAGTCCGAGGACTTCGACCGCTGGTACGTCGATACGGTGCTGCGCGCCGAGCTCGCCGACTACACGCCTGTCCGCGGCTGCATGGTCATCCGCCCGTACGGTTTCGCGCTGTGGGAGAACATCCAGCGCGCGCTCGATGACATGTTCAAGCGCACCGGGCACGAGAACATGTACTTCCCGCTGCTCATCCCCGAGTCCTATCTGAAGAAGGAGGCGGAGCACGTCGCAGGCTTCGCCCCCGAGGTCGCGTGGGTGACGCGCGGCGGCACCAAGGAGCTCGAGGAACCGCTCGCCATCCGCCCGACCAGCGAGACGATCATCTGCTCGCTGTACGCGGGTTGGATCCATTCGTGGCGCGATCTGCCGGTGAAGGTCAACCAGTGGGTCAACGTGTACCGGTGGGAGAAGCGCACGCGGCTCTTCATGCGCACCGCAGAGTTCCTCTGGCAGGAGGGGCACACGTTTCACGAGACGTCGGCGGAGGCGGCCGAAGAGGTCGACACGATGCTCGGTTGCTACCGCGCGCTGCACGAGGACTGGCTGGCGATGCCGGTCATCCCCGGGCGCAAGACGGAGTCCGAGAAGTTCGCCGGCGCGTCCTACACGCTGAGCGTCGAGGCGATGATGAAGGACGGCTGGGCGCTGCAGGCCGGCACATCGCATCACCTCGGGCAGAACTTCACGCGTGCGTATGACATCCAGTTCTCTGACCGCGGGAACGAGCTGCAGCACCCGTATCAGACGTCGTGGGGACTGTCGACGCGCGTGATCGGCGGGCTGATCATGGCGCACGGCGACGACGCCGGACTGATCATGCCGCCCAAGGTGGCGCCGACGCAGGTTGTGGTTGTCCCGATCATGCGCAGCAACGACGAGGAGGGATCGCGTGCCGTGGAAGAAGCGACCACGCGAATCGAGCGTGAGGCCGAGGGCACGGTACGACTCCGCGTGGACCGTCGCGAGGGCATTCGTCCTGGCGAGAAGTACGCGCACTGGGAGCTGCGCGGCGTGCCGCTGCGAGTAGTCGTCGGCGCGAAGGATCTCGCAACCGGCAGCGTCACCGTGGTGCGGCGGCTCGACGGTGTCGAGCAGAAGCTTCCGCTCGAGGGATTGGCTGCGCGGTTGCCGGCGTTGCTCGATGACGCGCAGCGCGCGATGTTCGCGCGAGCGCAGGTCGAGATGGAGGAGCGCAGTGTCGACGTGCGGTCGCTTGACGACCTGATCGAGGCGTTTCGCGAACAGCCCGTTTTTGCGAGCGGGCCCTTCTGCAACCGGCCCGAGTGCGAGGTGCAAGTCAAGGAGGCGGTCCACGCACTGACGGTGCGCAATCTTCGTGCCGATCGAACTGCCGACGGCGCGCCGTGCATTGCATGCGGCGATCCGGCGGATGCCGTCGCCCTGATGGCTCGCGCGTACTGAGCAGTCGGGCGCTCCTCGTGCCCAGGGTTACGGTCTGCGTCGCTCCAACAACTGCACATCACGCCAGGCGCCGTTGAGCTCCCCGATCCGCTCGCGCGTCCCCACGAGACGGAACCCGCACGCTTCGTGCAGGCGGATGCTTGCGATGTTCTCGGGGAAGATCCCTGCCTGCACGGTCCAGATGTCGCCAGCGTCAGTGGCGGCAAGCACAGCCTGGAGGAGAGCGCGCCCGACGCCTCGACCTCGCGCGGCCGACGCGACGTAGACGCTGACCTCGGCCACGCCGCTGTACGCGCAGCGGTCCGACACCGGTGAGAGTGCGACCCAGCCGGCGATAACCCGGTCAAGCTCCGCAACGAGACGGTGCGACTGCAGGTGGCCGGCATCCCACTCGGCCCACTGCGGCGCCTCTGTCTCGAACGTTGCATCGCCCGTGGCGATTCCGTCCTCATAGATCGTGCGAACAGCCGCCCAGTCGTCGTGCCGCATGCGTCGGATTTCTGGCTTGATGTCGGCCATATCACAACATCCGGCTGGTTCTCACGGCGTTTGACGGCCCCGATCAGGACGTACACTCATTCGGGAGATGCCGTTCTCCGAGCTTCTGGACAGGGCGCAGTATCTCCCGGAGGCGGAACGGGAGCGGCTGCGTCGCGCCTTCGATCTCGCCGAGACCGCGCACGACGGGCAGTTCCGGCTCACCGGCGAGCCCTATGTCGAGCACCCTCTGGCCGTGGCCGGCATTCTTGCCGAGCTCCGGCTTGACGCGGACACATTGACGGCGGCGGTGCTCCACGACACCGTCGAGGACACGCACGTCACCCGTGATGACATCCGCGAAGCCTTCGGCGATTCGGTCGCCAAGCTCGTCGACGGCGTCACCAAGCTCGGCAAGATCCACGTCACGACAGCGGAGCAGCACCAGGCGGAGAACATTCGCAAGATGCTGGTCGCGATGGCCGAGGACGTGCGCGTCGTGCTGATCAAGCTCGGCGACCGGCTGCACAACATGCGCACCATCGCCGCGCACACCGCCGACCGCCGGCTGCGCATCAGCCGCGAGACGCTCGACATCTACGCGCCGCTCGCACACCGCCTCGGCATCTGGCAGGTGAAGGGCGAACTCGAGGACCTCGCGTTCGCGCAGCTCGATCCCGACAACTACCAATTGGTCGAGGCCAAGCTCGCGACGAATCGCGAGCAGCGCGCCGCGTTCGTGCGCGACGTGACCGAGATTCTCGAGCGCGAATTCGAGCCCCTCGGCATGCATGTGGAGATCAGCGGCCGCACCAAGCAGGTCTACAGCATCCACGAGAAGATGCTGCGCGCTCAAAAGGACTTCGGCGAGATCTATGACCTGATCGCCATTCGTCTTCTGGTGGACTCAGTGAAAGACTGCTACGGCGCGCTTGGTGTGGTGCACTCGCTGTGGAAGCCGATCCCGGGCCGGTTCAAGGACTACATAGCGATGCCCAAGGATAACGGCTACCAGTCGTTGCACACGACATTGGTGTCGCACACCGGCGAGCCGATGGAGATCCAGATCCGCACGCAGGAAATGCACCAGACGTCGGAGTACGGCGTCGCGGCGCACTGGCGCTACAAGGGAGGCGCCGAGGGCGCGCGCGTCGACGAACGCTTTGCCTGGTTGCGTCTGCTCATGGACTGGCAGAAGGAGGTGCTCGACGCCGAGGCGTTCGTCGATACGGTCAAGCTCGACATCTTCCAGGACGAGGTGTTCGTGTTCACACCGCGCGGCGACGTGCGCTCGCTGCCGCTGGGATCGACGCCGGTCGACTTCGCGTACCGCATCCACACTGACGTCGGCCACCGTTGCATCGGCACGAAGGTGAACGGACGCATGGTGCCGCTGGATCATCGTCTCGAGAACGGCGACATCGTCGAGATCCTCACGTCGAAGGGCCCGCACGGCCCGTCGCGCGACTGGCTCGGCTTCGTGAAGACGTCGAGCGCGCGGGAGAAGATCCGCTCCTGGTTCAAGAAGGAGCGTCGCGAGGAGAACATCCAGAAGGGACGCGAGGCGCTCGACAAGGAGTTCCGCCGGCTGCGACAGATGGCGTTGTCGAGCGTCAAGGACGATCAGCTGAAGGAGCTCGCCGCGCAGCACAAGTTCACGGCGGTGGACGACTTCCTCGCGGCGGTCGGCTATGGAGATGTCAGCGCACGCAGCGCGGTGTTGCGATTCGGGGATGACGGTGAGCAGCAGACGGACGGGCGCTTGCTGAGCATTCCGCTCACGAGCGTGCCGGCGCCAACCGGGCTCGTGCGCGTACACGGGCATTCGGACATGCTCACAACGCTGGCCAGCTGTTGCAAGCCCGTTGCGGGCGAGGCGATTCGCGGCTACATCACGCGCGGGAAAGGCGTCACCGTGCACCGGAGCGACTGCGTGAACGTGCGCAACGCGATCGACCTCGAGCGCTTGGTGGAGGTGGAGTGGGAGACCGGCGCGCGGCAGGTGTATCCGGTGTCGATCAAAATCGAGGCGTGGGACCGAACCGGCTTGCTGCGTGACATCGCTGCGGTCATCGCTGAGTCGAAGATCAACCTGAGTGGGGCCGACGTGCAGGTGTACGACGACCGGACTGCGGTGATCAGCACGATCGTCGAGATCCAGAACCTGACGCAGCTGAGTCGTCTGTTGGAGCGGCTCGAGTCGGTTCGTGACGTGCACACGGTGGCTCGCGACCTGAGCTGAGGTCGGCTTTGGTCGGGGGCGCGCCCGTCCGCCTTGAAAGCGAACGAGCGTTCGTGTACACTAACAAGTGTGTGTGAGAGCAGCGACAAGCAAACCGCGGCGCTGAAGACACTC
>JBOHUE010000078.1:0-19450 GCA_050734185.1 Candidatus Dormibacteria bacterium
GCCGGGGCCCGCTGCCGCCGGAGCGCGCGCGGCGGCCATCACGCTGGCGCTGGTTGCGCTCGTCTCCGGCGCACTGGCCTCACGGCGCGACGCGCCACATGTCCGTCCGCGCTGATGTGGTCCAGCACAAGGTCGTCGACCTCGTCCCAGTGAAGGTCCGGGATCCAGTGCGTGCCGCCGTCCAGCTCGACGAAGTGGTACGGGCCGTCGACATGGTTGGCCGTGTCCTCGGCAGCCTCGCGACCGAACGGGGCGTCGCGGTCGCCCCAGACGTACATCGTGGGCACCGGGTCACGTCCCGGGCGCTGGTCTGATGGCAGCCGCAAGGCGCGGTACCAGTTGAGCGGGCCGGTGGGACCGACCTCGAGGACGTGGTCGACGTCCCGCGCAGCAAGGTCGGCCGGCAGTCCGGTGGCGATCAGCGCCTGCTTCACGGCGAATCCGCGCGCGGCGTGGAAGGCCGCCTCGCCGGCGAACGGCGTCTGCATCAGCGGGATGTACGCCATGCGCAGCCGCTGACGCACGCCGCGGAGCGTCAGCGCGAGCGAGAGCGTGTGCGGTGTCGACAGCACCGTCACCGTCAGCAGCCGCTGCGGCAGGTGCGCGGCCAGCGCCCACGCGATCGTGCCGCCCCAGTCGTGACCGATGACGTGGAACTGCGGTGAATCCAGCGCCGTCGCCACCCGCGCAACGTCGGACATGAGCGCGCTGACGCGGTACGACTCCACACCCTCGGGCGTGGCGCCGGCGCTGTACCCGCGCTGGTCGTAGGCGACGGCATGGAAGCCGGCGTCACCGAGCGACTCCAGCGCCTGCATCCAGCACTGCGACGACTGCGGAAACCCGTGCAGCAGCAGCACGAGCTGACCCGTGCGTGGCCCCGCCTCGAGCGCATCGAACCGGAGACCGCCGGCGGCGATACGTCGTTCTTCGATGGCCACAGCCAGTCGAGCCTAGCAGTGTCTTAACCCGAGTGCAGCGTCCATCGCGCGAAGATGCGCCCGTGACGAGCGGACCCGCCCCCGCGGTCGCTGCCGACACCGCCCTGGCCGGCGAGGAGCTGGCCGCGGACGTCGACTACTGGCGGGCTGCGAACTACCTGACCGTCGCGCAGATCTATCTGCAGGCCAATCCGCTCCTGCGCGAGCCGCTGCGCGCCGAGCACATAAAGCCGCGGCTGCTCGGGCACTGGGGCACCTCGCCCGGGCTCAACCTCGTGTACACGCAGCTCAACCGGCTGATCAAACGGCACGACGCCAACGTCATCTACATCACCGGGCCGGGCCACGGCGGCCCCGCGCTGCTGGCGAACGTGTACCTCGAGGGCACGTACTCCGAGATCTATCCCGACGTCTCACCCGACCACACCGGGCTGCTGCGGCTGGTGCGCCAGTTCTCGACTCCCGGCGGTGTGCCGAGCCACGTCAGCGTGCCAACGCCTGGCTCCATTCACGAGGGCGGTGAGCTCGGCTACGCGTTGGTGCATGCGTTTGGCGCGGCCTTCGACAACCCCGACCTCGTTGTGGCCTGCGTCGTCGGCGACGGCGAGGCGGAGACCGGTCCGCTCGAGGGGTCGTGGAAGGGCGTGCGCTTCCTCAACCCGGCACGCGACGGCGCGGTGCTGCCGATCCTGCACCTCAACCAGTTCAAGATCTCCGGACCCACGGTGCTCGGTCGCGTCGCGCCCGAGGACGTGTCGGAGCTGCTGCACGCGCAGGGCTACGAACCGCATGTCGTCGAGGGCAGCGATCCAGAGGCGGTGCATCGCGATCTCGCCGCCGCTCTGGAGAGCGCATACCAGCGAATCCGCGAGATTCAGGAGCGAGCGCGGATGCATGGCGTGACCGCGCGCGAGCGCTGGCCGGCCATCGTGCTGCGCACGCCGAAGGGATGGACCTGCCCGCGCGAATTGGACGGTGTGCGCATCGAAGGCACCTGGCGCGCACATCAGGTGCCGATCGCGGATCCTCGGACGAACCCCGCGCATCTGCAGGCGCTGGAGCAGTGGATGCGTTCGTACGGACCCGAACGCGTTTTTGACGAGTCAGGCCGATTCATCAGGACGCTCGCCGACCTCGCCCCGCACGGCGAACGGCGCATGGGCTCAAACCCGCACGCCAACGGCGGGCGTCTGTGGGTGCCGCTCGACATCCCTGACTACGTCGACTACGCCGTTGCGGTCGACAGACCCGGCACAACGCATGTGGAGTCGACGAGCCGGCTCGGGATGATGATGCGCGACATCTTCGTGCGCGACCGCAGCCGCAACAGCTTCCGCCTGTTCTGCCCCGACGAGACCAATTCGAATCGTCTCGGTGCGGTGTTCGAGGTGGAGAACCGCTGCCTCATGGAGCCGGCCGGCCCGGACGACGTCAACCTGTCGCCCGACGGTCGCGTCATGGAGGTGCTCTCCGAACACAACTGCCAGGGATGGCTCGAGGGCTACGTGCTCACCGGCCGCCACGGACTGTTCGCGACCTACGAGGCCTTCGCGATGGTGTCGGCGTCGATGGCTGTGCAGCACACCAAGTGGCTGGAGGTGGCGCGCGACCTGCGCTGGCGCGAGCCGGTGCCGTCGCTGAACATCCTGCTGACGTCGACCTGCTGGCGCAACGATCACAACGGCTTCAGCCATCAGGGCCCTGGGCTGATCGACACCATGATCTCGATGAGCGGATCGGTGGTTCGCGTCTACGTGCCGCCGGACGCGAACTGCCTGCTGTCCGTGGCCGACCACTGTTTCCGAACGCGCGACTACGTCAATCTGATCGTGATCGACAAGCAGCCGGAGCTGCAGTACCTCGACATCGACGCCGCGCGCGAACACTGCGCGCGGGGAGCATCGGTGTGGCAGTGGGCGTCGAACGCCGGCAGCGGCGAGCCGGAGATCGTCATGGCGTGTGCGGGCGACGTGCCGACACTGGAGTCGCTCGCTGCGACGGCGCTCCTGCGTGAGTACGTGCCCGAGCTGCGCGTACGCTTCGTCAACGTCGTCGACCTCATGATCCTCGAGCCGCCGGACGACCACCCGCACGGTCTCAGCGACGCGTTCTTCGATGACCTCTTCACCGCGGACCGCGATGTGGTGTTCGCGTTCCACGGGTATGCGCGTGCGCTGCATCAGATCGTGCACGGCCGTCCCGGCGACGATCGCTTCCACGTGCACGGCTTCATCGAGCAGGGCACCACCACGACGCCGTTCGACATGGTGGTGCTCAACCGCATGAGCCGGTACCACCTTGTGCGGGACGCGCTGTCGCGGGTGCGGCGACCGCTGCAGCGCGGACTTGAGCTGCTCGCGTTCTGCGAGTCGCAGCTGCAGCGGCACCACGCGTACGTGCGTGAGCACCTCGAAGACATGCCCGAGGTGCGCGACTGGACATGGCCGTACTGAACCCGCAGTACGAGTTGGCATAATTGCCCGCCTCGGTCCGAGCCGGCGCATCGGGCCGCTTCAGGAGGTGGACATGGACAACTCGGCCATCGACAGGCTTGTGTCAGACCTCATTCACGGGCGCGTCACGCGCCGGCAGTTCGTCGGGCGGGCCGTCGCGCTGGGTGTGTCCGCCTCCGGCATCGGCGTGCTGCTCGAGGCGTGCGGCCAGGCCGCCACGACCTCGCCCTCGGCGACCGCCGCCCCGGCGGCGAATCAGACCATCACCATCGGGCAGTCGGTCGACAACTACGTTGCCAGCGGGCTGAAATCCTACATCGGTGCATACCCGGTCAACACCAACATGTACGAGCGGCTGGCCCTGCTCAATCCGGACTACTCGGTCAGCCCGTGGCTCGCCACGAGCTGGGAGCACACGGGAACGAACACCGTCCGCTTCCACCTTCGCACCGACGTGAAGTTCAGCGACGGGACGCCCATGACGGCGGCCGACGTGAAATACACGTTCGACCGGCAGGCGGCGGGCGGCGGCGGCCTCCCGATGCTCGGAGCCAGCTCCACCGTGGTCGTCGACCCCGCCACCGTCGACGTCACACCGACGAAGACCAACTACCGTCTCGTCGAGGAGTTGGTGCATCCCGAGTACGGCATCCTCAAGACCGGGACGGTGTTCGGGCAGGCGAACTCGGGCACCGGGCCGATGATGTTCTCCGAATACGTCCAGGGTGACCACATCACCGTCGTCCGCAACCCCGTGTACTGGGGCACCAAGCCGATCGCGGCGACCATGACGCACAAGTTCATCCCGGATGCCACGTCGCGCGTGCTGGCGTTGCAGGGCGGGCAGCTCGACCTCGTCGTGGATGTTGCGCGCTCGGCGGTGGGCAACCTGAAGTCGGGAAGCAGCACGCGCGTCAGCACTGCTCCCGTCGGCCAGTACCAGGCGATGTACATCAACACCCACGGCACCGCGCCGTACGACCTCGGCCAGGATCCCGTGCTCCGGCAGGCCATCGAAAACGGGTTCGACCGCAAGGGCTACATCGCCACGGTGCTCGCCGGCCTGGGCGAGGACGTGCAAACGTTCCTGCCGCCGGGGATCCTCGGGCAGTACGCGTCGCTGGTGAAGGGCTTCCAGTACGATCCGTCGGCGGCCAAGGCTGCTCTGCAGAACGCCGGCTGGGCGCCTGGCAGCGACGGCATTCGCGCCAAGGGCGGCAGGAGGCTCAGCCTGACGCTGGTGACCGGATTCCCGGACGCGGTGTCGAACCAGGGGGCGCCCGAGTTCGTGCAGGCGCAGCTCAAGGCGATCGGGATAGACGTGCAGATCAAGACCGCACCGGACAGCGCGAGCTACACGAGCTTCCTCGCGGCCGGGGCCGGCGACCTGTTCGTGGAGACCGGCAACCAGAACGACGGCAACGCGGCCTTCCTGCCGACGATCATCTTCTACCGGGGTCAGACGTTCGGCAATTACCCCAAGTACTTCGGTCCAGGCGGTGCGGTGGACGACGGCATCACCGCGGCCCTTGCCGCCACCTCGGATACGCAGGCGGCGCAGGACATCGCGCAGGCGTTCCACGAGCTGCTCGACAACGACAAGGCATACGTGCAGCTGGCCGGCCTCAGCCGCATCTATGGCCTGCGCTCCAACATCGCCGGATTCAAGCCGCACGCCTCGAACGTGAACCAGAACTGGACGACGGTCTACCGGACGGCGTGACCGGCATCGCCCGCGCGGCGGGCGGCGTCCACATGCGGGTGCGATGAGCACGAGGGCCTACATCCTGCGGCGGGTGCTGGCCCTCATCCCGCTGTGGATCGGGATCAGCGCGATCGCCTTCATCATCGGCCACCTCGCTCCCGGCGACCCCGGCAACGCCGTGCTCGGAATCCGGCTCGGCCGCCCGCCGACGCCGGCCGAGCTGCACGCGTTCGATCATGCGGCCGGCATCGACCGTCCCATCGTCGTGCAGTACTTCAGCTGGCTCGCCAACGCTGCGCGCGGCAACCTCGGGGTCTCGTATCAGTCCAACGACAGCGTTGCGCACATCCTCTTCTCCCACGTGGGGGCGACGATCCTTCTGGCTTCGGCCGCCCTGCTGATCGCCTCCGCGGTGGCGGTACCGCTCGGCGTGCTCGCGGCGCAACATCGCAACACTCCAATCGACGGCGCACTCCGCGCAGTGTCGACACTGACATCGTCCGTTCCGAACTTCGCCGTCGGCTACCTGCTCATCGTGCTGTTCGCTGTCGAGCTGCAGCTGCTGCCGGCGCAGGGTGCATCCGAACCCACGTCCATCATCCTGCCCGCGCTGACCGCCGCGATTCCCTATACCGGCATCGTGATGCGGCTCATGCGCGCGTCGATGCTCGACGTCATGGGCGAGGACTACATCCGCACGGCGCGGGCCAAGGGTGTTTCGGAGCGTTCCATCGTGTACCGCCACGTGCTGCGCAACGCGTTCGGAGCGGTGCTCACGTACCTCGGCCTCACCTACGCCGAACTCATCGCCGCCAACGCGGTCGTCGAGCCGGTCTTCGCATGGCCGGGCATCGGGCTCGTGCTCAACACCGCGATCCACCAGCGCGATTTTCCGGTGATCCAGGGCTTCGTGCTGTTTGCCGGCACGCTCTTCCTCCTCGTCAACCTGGCCGTCGACATCGCGTACGTTTCGCTCGATCCCCGCACCCGCACCGGACAGGTCGCCGCATGATCCAGCCGGACCGCGCGATCGATGTCAGCACGCTCGGCGTCAACGTCAGCGCGCTCGAGCATCTGCGCCCGCGCCGAGTAGGTCTCGCACGACGAATCCTCGGCTCGGCGACCGGGCGTGTCGGGGCTGCGCTGCTCCTGCTCGTGGTGGCCGCCGCCGTGCTCGGTCCGGTCGTGAGCCCGCACGACCCTACCGTGATCAATCCGCCCGAGGCGTTGCGATCCCCGAGCGGCTCGCATCCGTTCGGCACCGACAACCTGGGACGCGACCAGCTGTCGCGCGTGCTTGCCGGCGCCCGCGTGTCGCTGTCGCTCGCGGTGATCACCGGACTCCTGTCGATGGCGATCGGACTCGTCATCGGCGCGATCAGCGGCTACGCGGGCGGGTGGGTCGACGCGACGCTGATGCGCCTCGTCGATCTGCTCCTCGCGTTTCCCCAGATCATCCTCGCGCTCGCCATCGCGGGAACGCTCGGCGAGGGATACACGAGCCTGCTGATCGCAATGGTCTCGACGATGTGGGCGCGCTACGCGCGCTTGATCCGCGGCGCGGTGCTCGCGGAGCGATCGCGGTCGTACGTCGAGGCGTCGCGCGGGCTCGGCGCCGGCGCGACGCGCCTCATCGCGCGCCACATCCTGCCCAACGTGGTCTGGCCGTTCATCGTCCTGCTCAGCCTCGAGATGGGCCGGATCGTGCTGCTGGTCGCGGCGCTTGACTACCTGGGAGTCGGCGTGCAACCCCCGACGCCGGAGTGGGGCACCATGGTCGCCGACGCGCGGCTGTTCATCTTCGATGCGCCCTGGATGATCCTGTTCCCGGGAATCGCGATCGCGGTCACCGTCGCCGCGTTCAACCTGGTGGGTGAAGGGCTGCGCGACGCCATCGACCCGCGCTCGTGATCGTGAGGTCGACACGGGCCCCGCGAGCCGTAGGCTGTCACGGCGCATCCAATGTTCACCGGAGAGCCGCCATGGACAGCGTTCGCCTGAGCTTCTATTGCCCGGGATGCGAACCCGGCTACCACATGCCGTATCTGCGCGCAGCGGAGAACGGCCTGTTCGAGCAGCACGGGCTCGACGTCGAGCTGCTCGAACCGGCGCCGAAGGTGGCCAACATCATGCGTGTCGCCGATGGCGGCGCTGACTTCTGCCTGACCAGCGTCGCGTATTTCGTCAAGGCGCGGGCGCAGCGAGCCGACCTCCCGGCACGGTTTGCCGGGGTGATCACGCAGCGGAGCCCCATGGCCGCGGTGGTGCTGGAAGACTCACCGATTCAGGGGTTCGACGATCTGGCACCCGCGCGCGTGGGTGGGCGCGGAGAGGGTGGCCTGCTCACCGAGTATCTGGGCGCGCTGGCACACCTGGGCATCGCGACGCCCGAGGTCGTCGAGGTCGCGTACGAGGACGCGCCCGCGGCACTCCGTGACAAAGCGATCGACGTGATGGGCGACTTCGTCGACCTGCAGCCGAAGCTGCGCCATACGGCCGGACCAATTCGGGCGCTGCCCTTCGGCATTGACGTGTACGCCAGCGGCCTGGTGGCCGCCGATCGCCGGCCACTCGAGCTGGTGGTACGCGTCCGGGCGGCTGTGGTCGAGGCACTGGCCCAGCACGCAGACGCTCCGGAGCGTGGTGTGAGTGCCCTGGTCGAGCGCTACCCCGACGCGAATGCCAACGACGCGCTCGAGGGATGGCGCCTGATCGCGCCGCTGATCTTCACCGAGCGCGCGGTCGGCAGCATGACCGAGGAGGGTTGGCAGCGCAGCCTCGCGTACGCAGCGGCGGTCCATGGGGCTCCGGTGCCCGACGCCGAGCGCGTCTTCCGCCCTGAGCTGCTCGAGGCGCCACAGCCGGTATAAACCGCGCGTCAGCAGGCGAGCAGTGACAGCTGTCGCGGAGCATCACGCGCGCGGCGCGAGGGCCATGGCGACGCGGCCTCGACGTAGCGGCACAGCGCATTAACCAGACGCATCTGCTCGGGCGTGCGGCAGCGTGTATGCAGCAGCGCCGGTGAGTGCACCAGCACGCTCACGCAGCGCGCGCGCGACACGGCGACGTTCAGGCGGTGTGTGCTGTACAGGAACTCGAGGTTGCGCGGCAGATCCTCGGTGCTCGAGGTCGCCATGCTGAAGATGCTCACCGCGGCCTCCTGACCCTGGAAGCGATCGACGGTGCCCACTCGCGCGCCGGCGGGGAGCTTCGCGGCGAGCGTCGCAACGTGCGCGTTGTACGGAGCGACCACGAGGATGTCCGCCACGCCAACAACGCGCTCGCTGCCGTCGCGATGGCGCCAGCGGCGCCCGAGCAGGTCGGTGAACACTTCGCGCACCCGCTCTGCCTCCGCGACAGAGAATGTGCGGTCGCCCTCGTGCTCCACCGGTACCTCGTAGAGGCCGCGCAGCGGTGTGCCGTTGACGCCGTCGACCGTCTGCACCCGCGTCGAGTCCACCGGCTCGAGACGGCCCTGATAGAAGGCTTCGGAGACGAACGCGCAGACCTCGGGTGCCATGCGCCACGTGCGGTCGAGGAAGATGCCGGCATCCGGCGCGATCGTGGGCTGGTCCCGCAGCAGATGCGCCAGCGCTGAGACGCCGACACCCGGCGGGTGACTCCCCTGCACAACCTGCGCCAGCTGGCGCGGATCGCCGACCAGCACGAGGTTGCGCGCCGCCCGGCTGCACGCAACCACGTCGGCGAGTGACATCTGCGCGGCCTCGTCGACGATCAGGGTGTCGACGCAGCCGGCCGCGTTCGCATCCGCGAACAGCCATGCTGTCCCGCCGGCCACGTCCGCGTCGCCCGCCTCGAGCGCCGCGATCACCTCCTCGTTGCGATCCGCGCGACGAACACCACCGGCGCTGCATTGCTCGCCCTCGGCGCACTTCTGCACGATGCGGAGCGTCTGCGAACGCGACGCCGCCGCATCCGCGATCTCCTCCAGCAGCCGGCCGATCACCTTGTGCGCGGTCGCGGTGACGCCGACTCGCCTGCCTCGAGCGACGAGCTCGAGCGCGATGCGTGCGGCGGTGAATGTCTTGCCCGACCCTGGCGGTCCCTGCACGGCAAGGCAGCCTCCATCAACCGACGCGGCGACACGCACCGCAGCGTCCTCCGCGCTCTCGCCAGGCCTGCGCAGCGGGCCACCACCTGCACCGCGTGGTGGCTTCCGCTGCAGCAGGTCGCGCGCCGCGCGATATGGACCATGCGCATCGATGCCGTGCTCAGCGACGTGCTGACCGGCGGAGACGAGCGATTCAGCCTGGGCGCGGGCGCCGAATGGTTGTCCTGGAAAGAGAAAGCGCGGCTCGCCGCGATCGGCCGTGGCGGTGCCGCGAACGAGGTCGACGGTGCCGGCGAGATTGTCGATCTGATTGACCGTGCCGGCGCGGCAGCCGTCGCGAGCGCCGTCGCGAAGACACGGCATCGTGGGGTTGCTGCCATCGCGGACGGCGTGCTCCTGCGGTTCGAACGTGTAGCGGACGATGTCCGACTTCTTCTGCGTGCCGATCGTGCCCGCGGGGGTCAGCGGACCGAGCGCCTCACGGTCGTTCTGGAGTTCGTCCTCGGTCATGGCGACATGGCCGAACCACCGCCACCACTCCACCTTCTGCTCGCGCCGGTGGTAGCCGAGCAGCTGTGCGAGGAGCCATGCCGCGTGCTGGCCGTCCGTGCGCTGCGCGGCATCGTCGGGAATGTCTGCGAACAGCCGCGCGCGGAGTCGCTCGGTTTCGTCGTCCTGCGAAGCGACCGACTCAGGCGCAGCGCCGTCGCGCACAGAGGGCCGCTCGAGCGCAACGCCCTGCTCGCGCACGACCTCGGCGCGCCGCTGCTCCAGCCAGTCGCGCAGCCGGGCGGTCGATACGCAGTCGACCTCGTTGTAGCGAACGATGCCCTCCAGCAGCGCGTCGTCACCGGTCTCGAGCCACTGCGCATAGGTGACGAGGCTCGACTCGGCGTCGGCAACGTCGCCCGAGCGCATCGGCATATACAGCCGCTCGACGTTCTTCAGGCCGTAGCCCTCGGTCGACAGTCGCAGGCTCTGGCGCACGACGCGATACAGATCGACCAGCACGGCGCCGCGCAGCAGACGATCCACCTCCGGCTCACGTGTGGCGTGGCGGCCCATCAACCGCTGCAGCGCGCTGCGCTCGTAATCCGCGTAGTGGTAGACGTGCATCTCCGGATGCTCGTCCAAGCGCCGCATCAGCCAGTCGATGAACGACTCGAACGCGCGCCGCTCGTCCGCCGGCGTATGCCCCATCCACGAGCGGTACGCAAGCTCGCCGCCCACCATCTCCACAACGCCGAAGAGGTACTCGATGCGCTCCTCGTGCGCGAACGTGTCGCCCTCCATGTCGAAGAACACATCCCAGCGCGACGGCACTGGAAGCGCCTCGAGCCCGAACCCCGGCTCGGCCCGCGGCAGCAGCTCCCACAGCGGCGGCGCGTCAGGATGTGCAGCGCCCGCCACCTGCAGGCGCGCCTGCGCGCGCAGCGCCTCGAGCGCAGGCTGCGCGATGCCCGCGACCCCCTCCTGCGGCGGCAACACCGCGAGCTCCTCGACACGGCGCACGCCCGCGGCGTTGAGCTTGTGGATCTGATCGCGACGCATGCGCGCCACCAACGACAGATGCGCGTCGGCGCGGCGGCGTCCGTCGCAAAACGCGGCGTAGTCACAGATGCCGCAGTGCGCCACCTTCTCGGGGTAGCTGCCGGCTCCCCGAACGGCCGTCAGCAGCTGCTCACGAATCATGCGGTGGTACGCCGCGAAGTCGGAGACGAGGAAGGTGCCTGTGCTGCCGTCGCCGAGCGCGACGTGCATGTGCTCGGGCTGTGCACCCATCGCGCGAGCCGCGTGCAGCGAGTACTCCGAAAGCTGCAGCAGCGCTTCGACGCGCACGTGCCGTGCCAGCTTGGCGTCGTAGACCTCGTAGGAGTGATCACCGAGCGCGCTCGGTCGCTCGACGCGCACGAGGAAGTCTGCTCGTCCCTGCCAGACACCGTCGAAGAAGAACGGCTGAGAGATGATGTCCCATCCCTCGCGCATTGCGGCGAGCGTCTCGTCGGCGGCGCGCTCGAGATCCGCGAGGTGCTCGGCACTGCGCGTGTCGTCAGGGTTGAACGGACGCACTCGCGCTCCGGCCGCCTGCTTCATCTCCAGCCACCGCGACTCGTGCTCGCCGCCGAGGCGCGCCAGCAGCTCGGACAATGGCGTCGTGGCGCGCGGCAATTGCTCACCGTGCGCTCGCAGCACCTCGAGCTGGGTGAGGTGCTCGCAGGCGAGGAAGTCCGACAGGTCGGTGGCGCCGAGGACCAGGCGGCCGTCGATGCTGCGCATCAGCGCGGCTCCGTGCCGCCGATGAGCACACGAGGGCGCAGAGGCAGCGAGAGCTGGGGGCTGCGCCCGGCGCGCCGCCGCCCTGGCACGGCCCGTCTCCACGCCACCGGCTCGGGCCGGCGCAACGGCGCCGTCACCCGGAACAGCTCGGCGTGTTCTTCGAGCAGGCGCGCCGCCAGGTCCGCGTAGCGCGGCAGCGCTCCAGGCTCGTCCGTCTGGGGCAGGTTGCTCGGCTCCATGGGGACGATCGTGCGCGGGAGCGACGACATCAGCCTGTCGCTCCGTAAGGTTGGTTTCCATGTCAGGCCAGATCGAGGTGCGGCCGGTCCGCGCCGAGGAGTACACAGCGGCCGGCCAGGCGACCGCCAACGCGTACCGCGAGTTCATCCCGCCCGGGGTGACCGTGTGGCACGCATACCTGGAGCTCATCGCTGATGTCGCCGGGCGCGCCGGGAAGACAACGGTGCTGGTGGCGCTCGTCGACGGCGCCATCGCGGGCACCGCGACCGTGGAGCTGGACCAGCGGGTCGAGCCGGCCTGGCGCGATCCGGTCGCATCGGACCAGGCACACCTGCGCATGCTGGGCGTTGATCCGGCGTACCGCCGCCGTGGCGTCGCCCGCGCGCTGATGCAGGCGGTCATCGAGCTTGCGCGGGCACACAATCGCACGCGTCTGACACTCGAGACAACGCCGCAGATGCTGGCCGCGCAGCGCATGTACGAGTCGATGGGGTTCGAGGCCCGCGGGCGGGAGGCGTTTGAGGGGATGCATCTCCTCAACTACGAGCTGCGACTGCCGGCGCGCTGCTAGATTCGTACGCCATGCCGTACGAGTCCGGCGAGAAGTTCATCCGCGTCATGCAGCTGTTCCGGCGGCTGAGCGAGACAGAGACGGGCGTGACCACGAAGCAGCTCGCCGAAGAGCTGGAGGTGAACCAGCGCACGGTGCAGCGCTACGTGCAGCTGCTGCGCGACAGCGCCGGCATCGACATCGAGGAGCGCGACTCGCGCCTGCGCATCGGGCCGGGCACGCGGTTGCCGGCGATGCAGCTCAACCGATACCAGGCGACGCTCCTGCTCGTGGCCCTGCGATTGCTGCAGCAGCTGCGACCCGAACACGATCCCGACATGGTGGGCGCGCTGGCGCAGCTGTCGCGCGCGCTGCGCGTGCCGCTCGTGACCCGCTACCTCGAGCGGACATTGCGCACCGTCGAGGAACGGCCGCGCAACGCGGTGCGCTCCGAGATCGAGCGTACCGTCGTCGACGGCTTCGTCGACTCGCGCTCCCTCGAGGTGTCGTACGTCGACGGCGCCGGGCGCGCCACCACGCGCACGCTGCAGCCATTCTTCATCGAGCCAGGCGCGCAGGGCCGGCACATCTACGTGTTCGCACACGATTCGCTCTCCGCCGAGGTGCGTCCCTTCCGTTTGGATCGCATCCAGAGCGCGCGGCTGCTGCCGCTGACGTTCGAGGCGCCGGCTGACTTCGACATCGACCGCGTGATCAGCACCTCGTGGGGCGTGTGGCAGTCGGACAACCCGGACCACGTCGTCCTGCGCTTCACCGCCGACGGCGCGCGGTTGCTGCAGCAGAGCCGCTGGCAACCGAGCGCCGAGATCGTCCAGCTCCACGGCGGCGGCGTCGAGATGCGCGTCGACGTCGCCAGCGAGGTCGAGATGCGACCCTGGGTGCTCGGCTGGGGCCCGCTGGTCACCGTGTGCGAGCCGGACTCCCTGCGCAACTTCGTCGCCGACTCGGCGCGCGGTATCGCCGCGCTGTATTCGTAGCGAACCCGACGGTCGCCGGCCCGATCGGGCATGATGCTCGCGATGGCCGGAGCCTGACCATGGACGTTGACGTCACGACGGAGACCGAGATTGCATGCCCGCGCGAACGGGTCGCGTTGTTCGCCGCCGCACCCGAGAACGCGACCAGGTGGTACGCCAACATCAGGTCGTCACGGATGCTCACGCCCGAGCCGCTCGCTACGGGGTCGCGCGTCGCATTCTCGGCGAAATTTCTCGGCCGCAGCCTCGACTACACGTACGAGATCGTGGAGTACATCGCCGGCGAGCGCCTGGTGATGCGCACGGCCGACGGGCCGTTCGCCATGGAGACAACGTACGAGTGGAGCGACGTGGCCGGCGGCGGCACAAGGATGGTCCTGCGCAATCGCGGGCGCCCGTCAGGGTTTGCCGCGATCATGGGCGGTGCCATGGAAGCAGCGATGCGCCGCGCCAATCGCAAAGATCTGGCTCGCCTCAAGGCAATTCTCGAGACGGAAGACGCGTCCTAAGGCTTGTCGCCGAAGGCCGCAGTGAGAACCGACTCGATCCCCTCGTACGCGCCTTCGTCGAGACGCTCCAGCTTCTCGAGGACGGCGTCGTCCGCACCTTCGGTGATCGCGTGCGCGATGAGATCCTGCTTGCTCGCGGGAAACACGACGCCGCCGAGCGCCGACTGAAGGTCGACAGGAGTGAGGTCAGTCACGTCGCGTCCTTGTTCAGCGCGAGCGCGCAGGAGTTCATGCAGAAGCGCTTGCCGGTGGGATTCGGGCCGTCGTCGAAGACGTGGCCCAGATGACCCCCGCACGCGCCGCAGAGCACCTCGACGCGCGGCATGAGCATCTTCCAGTCTCGGTGATACTCGACCGCGTCCGGCGTGATCGGCTCCCAGAAGCTCGGCCACCCGGTGCCGGAGTCGTACTTGGAGTCAGAGCGGAACAGCTCGGCCCCGCAACCGGCACATGCGTAGACACCGTTGTCCTTGATGTGCACGTACTGACCGGTGAAGGGAGGCTCGGTCCCCGCCTTGCGCAGCACCGTGTACTGCTCCGGCGTGAGCTTCTCCTTCCACTCGCTGTCGCTCAGTTCAACCTTCTGCATTGCTCGCAACCTCCGCTGAGAGTGTGCACTCCGCGGCCACGCCGCGGCGCGAGTAGTACTTCTGGTGGTAGTCCTCCGCCTCCCAGAAGCGGCCGGCGGGCTCGATCTGGGTGACCGCCGGTTTGCGGTAGCGCTTCTCCGCGTCGAGCTGCTCCTTGGACCGCTGCGCGGCCTCGGCCTGCTCGTCAGAGTGGGTGAAGATCGCCGAGCGGTAGTTGTCGCCGAAGTCCCAGCCCTGACGGTTCCTCTGCGTCGGGTTGTGGTTCATCCAGAACACGCGCACGAGCTCGTCGTACGTCACGTGCGACGGGTCGTACGTGACCTCCACCGCCTCGGCGTGACCGGTGCGATGCGAGCACACCTGCTCGTACGTCGGATGCTCGGTGTGACCGCCGGTGTAGCCCACGCGTGTGGCCACAACTCCCGGCACCTGCTCGAACACCGACTCGACCCCCCAGAAACAGCCAGCAGCGAACGTTGCCTTTTGCACGACCAGAGTATTCCCGCCGCATCGCGGATCAACCGTTCGGAGCGGTCCTGCCGCGCTGCGCGTATCCTGCGCAGGCATAGCGTCCAGCAGAGAGGGTGACGGTGGGCTTCACGGCGGGACTGCGAATCTATGCACCGCTCGGCATCTGGGTCGCGCTCGCGATCACGGCGGCGGTGTGGCTCACTGCCGGCAACCTTGCCGGGGTGTCGCCGCTGATCGGACTCGCCGGCGGCGCGTTGCTGCTGCTGTTCGTCGCTTGGCGCGCCACATCAGTCACCTCAACGTGGAACGACACTCGCCGCCGCACGCTCGTGCACTGGGGGCAGCTGATCCAATCCTCCATCCCCAACCTCGGCGGCACGCTGCCGGCGCAGCTCGAGGCGGAACTGCAGGGCCTCGAGCAGGACCGCGGGCCGCAATGGATCACCGGGCTCGGCTACATCGGCGTCAGCCGCGCTCTGGGTCAGGCTGAGGTCAGCGCCATGGATCATGCGAACGCCGGGCAGCTGTACGACTCCGCCGAGCTCGACAAGCTGAAGCTGACCGGCTCCAGCGTCGACAATCGCGACGCGCTGCTCGCCGACCTCAACGACGCCATCACCACCCTGCGGAGTGTCGACGCAACGCAGCCCCCGGCGGGCACGGATCAGGTCGCCGCCGCCAGCAAGGTGAAACAGGCCCGCGTCGCGCTCAACGACTACCGCGACAGCAACCGTGAGACCCTGGCGAACCTGCGCCGGCGCACGTTCGACACGGTCGCGCTGGCGGGCCTGCTGGCGTACCTCCTGACCATCGTCGGCACCCATTTCGGCGCCGCGGAGGACGCCCGCGGGCAGCTGGCCTCCGGGGTCGCCCTGTTCCTGGTCGCGGCGATCGTCGGGATGGTCGTCGCACTGAACGGCCTCGCAAGCATGACCAAGGCCGACGACGACTTCGGCTTGGCCAGCGCGCGGCTGCTGGCCACCGCCGTGCTGAGCGGGCTCGCCGGCGTCGGCGGCGTGCTGCTCGTCTACCTGTCCGGCGCGGCCGGCGCGCTGGCACCGTCCGGCAAGGGCCCGACCACGTTGAACGGCGTCTTCAACGTTCAGATGTATCCCGTGACGCTGGTCGTGACCGCTGTGTTCGGCGCCACGCCGACGCTGCTGATCACCGGGCTCAAGAACCTTGGTGACACCTACGTCAACAACCTGACCAGCACGCACCCGTCGAGCAAGTAGGCGCGCGTCAGGCGACGCTCTGGACCCGCAGCTCCTGCGCCGCCTGCGGCGGCGCGACGCCGTAGCCCTGCCCGAGCACGATGCCGAGCTCCAGCACCCGCAGGATCTGCTCATCGGTCTCGAGCCCCTCGGCCACGAGCCGGGCTCCGCTTGACGCCGCGAACGTGACCAGGGCCTGCACCGTGGCCCGCGGGCCCTCGAGCTGCACGCTGGTTGCCAGGCTGCGCGCGACCTTGATGTACTCGGGGTTGGCGGTGCTCAGCACCTCGAGCGTCGAGTGGCCCTCGCCGACGTCGTCGAGCGCGAAGCGGAAGCCCTCGGCGCGATATGCGCGGAGCACGCCACGGAGCCGTTCCAGATCGGAGATCGGGTCGCGCTCGCTGATCTCGAAGATCACGCTCTGCGGTGCTCGGTGCGCCCACCGCATGAGGAGCACCATCTGGTCGACGTCGTGGAGCGGGTCGAGCAGCGCGTGCACCGAGACGTTCACGAACAGCAGCGCACGCCGGGGCAGGATCTCTGCGCCCTGCACCGCGACGCGGCGGCAGAGCCAGTCGAGGTCGCGGGCGAACCCGAGCCGCTTGGCCGCGTCGAACATGTCCTCCACGCTGGAGCGCACCCCGAATCCGGTGGGTCGCGCCAGGGCTTCGTAGCCCTCGGTGCGCATGGTGTCGAGGCGGCGAATCGGCTGGTACACAGCCTCGATGCTTCGCGTCGCCAGCAGCCGCGGGATGAGGTAGGGCCAGCCCTGCACACGCTCTTCGGCGCTGGCGACCGCGGCAACCCGCGCGTGGCCGCTGCGCTTGCTGCTGTACAACGCCGCGTCGGCGCGCGCCATCAGCGACTCCGCGCTCTCGGCGCCGTCCCACGTGGCCAGCCCTGCAGAGAACACGATCAGCCCCGACGACGCGTCGCGCAGCCGATCCAGCACGAGCAACGCGTCGTCGGAGTTGGAGCCGGGCAGCATCACGGCGAACTCGTCGCCGCCGTAGCGCGCGAGCAGGTCGACCTCGCGCAGTGGCTCGCGCCAGCTCGCGCTCACCTCGCGCAGCAGCTCGTCGCCGCGGCCGTGGCCCCAGTCGTCGTTGTACGTCTTGAAGTTGTCAAGGTCGAGCATCGCAACCGTCAGGGGTGCAGGGTCGCGACGGGCACGCGCCATCGCGCGCGGCAGCTCCTCCTCCCACGCCCGCCGGTTGGGAACGCCGGTCAGCGCATCCTGCCGCGCCGCCGTGTACGCGCGCTGCTCACTGGCGCGCAGCTCGATGTCCACCTGCTTGCGTCGCGAGATGTCGCGCACCACCGCGATGAGCCTCGCGGGACCCTCGGCGCTCAGCGGGCGCATCGCCGTCTCGATGTCGATGACGGCACCGTCCTTGCGCACCATCTGACCCTCGTACTGCGAATGCAACGACTCGCCGCCGAGCCGGCGCCTCAGGCCGTCGTGCAGCGCCATGCGGTGTTCCGGCGGCGCAAGATCGATGAGCGTCGGAAACGCGCGCAACTCCTCGAACGTGTAGCCGCTGAGCCGCAGGTACGCGTCGTTGCCGTACACGAAGCGGCCGCGCTCGGTGATGATCAGCCCTTCGCCGAGGTCGCTGATCGCTTGCAGCAGCATCTGATAGCGCGCACGGCGCCGGTCGCTCGCGGTGGCGATGCCGCCGACGAACACCGCGGTCAGCATCACGATGCCGGTGCGGAAGAGGATGCTGGCGAAGAGCGGCTGGAAGCCGAATGCCTCGAGCCGCAGCCAGTAGAACGAGGCGCAGGCGACGCAGTAGGAGCCGCCGAACCAGATCGCGCCGCGCCAGCGATAGAGCGTGCCGGCCTCGATCGCGACGAGCACGAACGCGGCGTACGTCGTGCCGAACTCGTCGTTGGCGGTGAGCATCGTCCAGGTCGCGACGACCAGGAAGTCGCCGATGAGGGACGCCAGGATCACGGGTTCGATGGCGCGGCGCGGCAGGCGTGCCGCGAACGTTGCCGGCAGGTTGTAGAGCGCCATCACCGCCGCCGCGGCGAGCACGCCCCAGTGGCCGAAGATCGGTGCCGGATCGCCAACCGTCAACGCAAGGAGCACGCCGAGCGCGACCCCACCCCAGCGGACGCGACCAAGCAGCCGGGCCAGCTGCACTCGCTGGCTCAGCGTCTCGGTTTCCACCACGACGGCGCCGTCGTGCATTCTCATCGCTCGCTTGGGCCCTGCGGCCATGCTCGCGGCCGTGCGTGGTTTGACCAAGCCCGGGCATGTCACGTTCGCGCACGCGTACGTCGCAAAGCGCCTGACAGCCCTTGCCGTTTCCGATGACGGCGCGCCCGGCCCACGTGGGTCAGCCGGGCAGCGGCACCATGGTCACGCCGCCCGTGGCGTAGGCCGACGGCCAGACCACCACGGAGTGGCGCACCGCCTGCCACTGCCAGATCACCGACGCGGCGAGCAGGTTCTGGCCCATGCCGGCGGCAGACTGCCCGAAGCGCACCCCGCCGCCGTTGGGGACGCTGCCCGTCGGCAGGTCGAGCGCGCGCGCGGTCGCGGCGATCGATGTCGCGCTCGGCCGGGTGTGCGTGAGCACGTCGTGGAAGAGCACCCACGCCGCTGAGAACCCGGCGAGACCCTCCTCGGTGGGCGCGTGCCCTGAGGTGGCCGCCCACGCGTCGGAGAAGTGGTTGTAGACCGCGAGGGCCGCGCTGTCGAGCGCGCCGGGGTTGAAGTTGGCCTCGGGCCGGTCCGACGCGAAGACACCGACCGCGTCGGGGCCGAGCTCGTCGCCGAACTCCGCATAGCACTGGGCCATGGTCGTGCCCATGAACGCCTGCACGGAGAGGTGGTCGGCGAGGAACGCGCGACGGAAGGCGATGCCGTCGTTCACGTGCGACGACAGCACGAGCACCTGGGGCTTTGACGCGGCCACCGCATTCAGCGCCGGAGCGAACTGCGGCGCCTGGGGGTCGTAGTCGGTCTCGCCGGCGATGCGCACGCCGCCCGCGGTCAGCGCGGCGCGGGCCCCGCCGGCCACCGAGTGACCGTAGGCGTCGTCGACCGTCACCAGGTATGCGCTGAGCGCAGCCGGCGCGACGCCGAGCCGGGGCGCGATCTGCGACGCGACGAAGGTCCCCGTGTTGCCGCCGAGATCCGCGCCGTCCGCGCCCACGCGGAACACCAGCGGCGAGCCCTGACCGGTGACCTGGTCGGCGACGGCGCCCGTCTCCCAGTACACCAGGCCGTCGCGCGCCACGGCCGCCGCCAGCGGGATGGACAGCGCC
Organism: Candidatus Dormibacteria bacterium; assembly: GCA_050734185.1. Classification (GTDB taxonomy): domain Bacteria; phylum Chloroflexota; class Dormibacteria; order Aeolococcales; family Aeolococcaceae; genus JAFALX01. The sequence goes on from JBOHUE010000078.1 coordinate 19,303, forward strand.
GACGAGTATGCGCCAATGACGGCGGGAACTCCGTCGCCGCGCAGGCTGTCGGCGGCTCGCTGCACGCCGGCCGGCGACGAGACGTCGCGCACGTCGAGCGTGATCTGCCGCCCGCCGGCCCCGCCGGCGCTGTTCACCATGCTCGCGG
>JBOHUE010000079.1:0-3284 GCA_050734185.1 Candidatus Dormibacteria bacterium
CCGCAGCACCGAGGGGGTGGACGCCGGCAGCGCGGGCGCGCTGAGGATCGCCATCTCCGGGGGAGAGTAGGCGCGAACCGAACCGTTAGTCCCGCTCGCGGCCGCCCGGCGACAGCTTCGTATACTCGGCGCGATGGCCTCGAACCCGAAGACGCAGCCGCAGGCGCCCCCCAAGATGTCGATCGCCTGGGGCTGGTGCTTCGTCGGGCTGATCGCCGGCGAGTTCCTGCTGCTGTTGATCAGCAACCTGGGCAACCTCGTCGCCAACAAGCTGTTCGGCTCCAGCGGAGCGAGCGCGGCAGACGGCGGCATCGTCGGCGTGGCGACGCTGATCGCGGTGATCTTCGGCGCATACCTTGCGGCCCGCAAGGCGGGACGGCAGGGGCTCTACCAGGGGGTCATCGTCGCCATCGGCTTCATCATCTGGGGCGCCGCGTTCCAGTTCTTCACGGAGGCGACCACCGTCGCGGGGTCACTCAGTTCCGGCAGTCACACGCTGGTAGACCTGGGCCCGATGAACCTCGGCAACGTCTTCACCGGCGACCTGCTCGCCCTGTTCGGCGGGTCGGTCGGCGGACTGCTGTCGGGGAAGCGCTAGCGGCTGAGCGCCGCGGGCTCTGAGTTCGGGGCCCCTTCGCGCTGGAAGGGCTGCGGCTGGCCGATCAGATCGACCCTGCCGAGGGACTTGGCGAACTCCATGCACGCCACGCGCGTAAAACGTAGGTGCTTGCCCGGTGTGTGCCACGCCTGCAGGTGGCCCTGGGCCACGGCGCGACGAAGCGTCGAGCGCGACACGCCACAAAGGGCCGCCGCCTCGCCCGTGGTCAGGATCTCCTCGTCCTGCTCAACCATGCCCTTCCGTGTCCTCCAACTCCCCGACCCATAGTCGCGGGCACACGTCTGGGTGTTTATACACCGCCAGCCGGAACTTGTGGAGCGCCTGCACCGAACGCGCGGGCCTGCCTGAGGGCCCGAGAGCCGCGCATATACTCGTCTGACACCATGCTGGCGCGTTCCTGATGAGCCTCGACGTGCGGGACATGTGCCGGCGGCTGCTCGACAGCGTGGGCACGGTGATCGTCGGGAAGGAGACCGAGATCGAGCTGTGCGTCATCACGCTGCTCTGCCGCGGACATCTCCTGATCGAGGACGTCCCCGGAACCGGCAAGACACTGCTCGCCAAGTCGCTGGCCCGGGCCACCGGGTGCACCTTCGAACGGCTGCAGTTCACCCCGGACCTGCTGCCCGGCGACGTCACCGGCGTCGCCGTGTACAACCCCGACGCGCGGACGTTCGAGTTCCGTCGCGGGCCGATCTTCGCTCAGGTGCTGCTTGTCGACGAGATCAACCGGGCCACGCCCAAGACGCAGTCGGCACTGCTCGAAGCAATGGAGGAGGGGCAGGTGACGATCGACGGCACCACCCACCCGCTACCGGAACCCTTCCTTGTGATGGCCACGCAGAACCCGATCGAGCTCGGCGGCACCTTCCCGCTGCCCGAGGCGCAGGTCGACCGCTTCCTGATGAGGGTGCGGCTCGGGTACCTGCCAGGCGAGCAGGAGGTGGCGATGCTCGACCGCTTTCAGAGCAACAGCCCCCTCACGTCGCTGGAGCCCGTGACCGACGCCGACGAGCTGAACGCCGCGCAGGCCGCCTGTCGCGAGGTGCATTGCGACGCCAGCCTCAAGGAGTACGCGGTGCGGCTCGTCCAGCGCACCCGCGAGCACGGGGACGTCGCGCTCGGCGCCAGCCCGCGCGGTTCGCTCGGACTGCTGCATTCGGCGCAGGCGCGGGCGGCTGTCTCGGGGCGCGACTACGTGCTCCCCGACGACGTCAAGGACGTCGCGCCCCACGTGCTCGCGCACCGCGTGGTGCTCCGGCCCAACGCGGAGCTGCGCGGGCTCACCGCAATGTCGGTGATCGACGAGGTGCTGGCCACCGAGCCCGTGCCGATGTCCGGCAGGCGCGCGCCGGTGAGCGCATGACTGCGCGCGTCCCCGTCATCGCCTGTGTGGCGGTGCTCGCGTTCTTCGCGGGCATCACCGGCGTCCGCCTCGCGTACACGCTGGCATACGTCCTCGTACTGCTGCTGGTCGCTTCGTTCGTCTGGTCGCGCACGCTGGCCAAGCGCGTCAAGGTGACGCGCACCTCGCCGCAGGGGACATACATGGTCGGCGAGCCGTTTTCCGAGACGTTCACGGCGCACAACGGCAGCGCGTTGCGGCTGCCGTACTGCGAGGTCCGCGACCGCAGCGCGCTCGACGGCTACGCGCCGGGCCGGGCGTTCTCGCTGGCCGGCGGAGGGTCGGTCTCGTGGACCGCGCGCGGCGTGTTCCGCAGCCGCGGCCGGCACCACTTCGGCCCGCTCGACGCGCGCCTCGGCGATCCGTTCGGGCTGTTCCCGCGGCGCATCGTGCTCAGCGCGGAGACCGAGGTGCTGGTGTATCCGGCCGTGTTCCCCGTGCCCGCTTTGGTGCCGCAGTGGACGGGCAGCAGCCTCTCCGACGTGCGCCGTGGCCGACCGGTCGACGTGCCCCCCGACGTCTCGACGATTCGCGACTACCAGCCGACCGACGGGTTGTCGCGTATCCACTGGCGCTCCACCGCGCGGACCGGGCAGCTGATGAGCCGCACCTTCGACACCGGCCAGAACGCCGACCTCCTCGTGATGCTCGACCTGCAGCGCGGCATCCACGCCGGCGCCGGCGCCGAGTCATCGTTGGAGTACGCGGTGTCGCTGGCAGCATCGATCTGCCACGCGGGGCTGCGCCGCGCGCAGGCGATCGCGCTCGTGACCAACGACCGCCTCAGCACCGCGATCGGCGCGGGTCGCGGCGAGACGCAGCGTCTGCGCATCCTCGAGTACCTCGCCGTCGCCACCGACAACGGGCTCGTCCCGCTTGCCGAGACCGTGCAACGACACGGCGAGGGCTGGCGTGGCCGCGGAGCCGTCATCGTCATCACCTCGAACCGCAACCCGGCGTGGGTGGAATCGCTGGTCGACGTCTCCAGCCCCGGGCACCGGCACCTCTGCGTCTTCGTCGAGCCGACGAGCTTCGGCGCACAGGGCTCGGCGCTGCGCGTGCCCGCGGCCTGGCGACTAGCGCTCGACTGGTGGCTGGTGCGTCGCGGCGACGTCCTCGGCGACGGCACGGCGATCTCGGCCGCCGGATAGCGCCTCGTGATCCAGGCCCTGCCGCGGCTCGCACGCCGCTATCGGGTGCCGAGCGCCGTCCCGCCGGCGCTGTCGTCGCTGCTGCTGGTCGCTGCGGTCACCTGGGCGG
>JBOHUE010000080.1:0-3582 GCA_050734185.1 Candidatus Dormibacteria bacterium
GCTCGTCGTCGTTCTCGGCGATCACCGGCGGCACCGGCGCCGGGAGCCCCTCGAGGTCGAGACCAACGAACACGAGATGCGCGGAGGCCACGCGGCGGTGGCTGCCGGTGGGAACCGTCTCAACATCGACACGTACGCCGATCTCCATCGACGTGCGGTGTGCGTCGTTGACCATCGCCTGCACCGTGAGCAGATCGCCGATGAACACCGGCGACAGGAAGCTCATGTCGTCCATCGCCGCGGTGACGACGCGACGGCCCGCATGTTTCGCGGCGGCGATTCCCGCAGCCGTGTCGACGAATCGCATGATTGTGCCGCCGTGGACGTATCCCGCGATGTTGGCGTGCTCGAGCTCCATCACGGCGGATATGACGGTCGCGGACGCCGACGCCGGCCGCGGCGACAGGTCCACCTCCTTGTACATCGCCTCGCGCTCCTCGCGGAAGCGAATCCAGTGCTCCATCAGGTAAGGAGGTCGAGCGCCGCGCGTGTCAGCGTCTCGACGCCGACCGGGAGACACCCCTCGTCGATGTCGAAGCCGGCGCTGTGGTGCGGAGCGACGGGGCCGATCTCCGGATGACCCGCACCGACAAGGAAGTAGCAACCGGGCGCGCGGTCGAGGAAGAACGCGACGTCGTCACCAACGGTGATCGGGTTTGCCACGTCGACCAGTGCTTCGCCCACCGTCGCTATCGCGGCGCTGCGAACCAGTGTCGCGATCTCGGGGTTCGAGACGACAGGAGGACAGCCCGACCCGCGGATGAACTGCGCGTCGGCGCGCAGCGCGCGTGCCACGCCGCCCGCCACCTCGGCGACACGAGCGATGAGGCGCTCGCGCTCGGTCTGCTCGAGCGCGCGCACCGTGCCCTCGATGACGACGGTGTCGGCGATGACGTTGAACGCGGTGCCGCCGCTGATCTTCCCGAGCGTCACCACCGCCGGTGAGAAGGGCGACGTCTCGCGGCTGACCAGCGTCTGCAGCGCCGTGACGATCTGCGCAGCGGCCATGATCGGATCGACCGTCGTGTGCGGCATGCCCCCGTGGCCGCCCCGTCCCCGGACGACGAGCTCGAAGCTGTCCGCGCTGCCGAACACAACCCCGGGCGTGACGGCGACGCGTCCGACCTGCAACGGTGCCCAGAGGTGGATGCCGAGCACGCGATCGACGCCGTCGGCGGCGCCGGCCTCGATCATGGGCATCGCGCCCTCGGCGCGCTCCTCCGCCGGCTGGAAGCAGAGGCGGATGCTGCCGGACCACGCGTCGCGCATCGCGGCCAGCGCGGCGGCGGCGCCGATGTTGATCGCCACGTGCCCGTCGTGCCCGCAGGCGTGCATGGCGCCCTGGACCTCGGAGCGCACCGCCCGCCCGTCGTCCAGCTCGTGCACGGGCAGCGCGTCCATGTCTGCGCGGAGCATCACCTTCGGCCCGGGCCGGCCCGAGTCGAGGTCTGCGATGATCCCGCCGCCGAGCGCGCGCACCTGGTACCCGAGCGCCTCGCTGCGGCCGCCCGCGATCTCCGCGGTGCGGCGTTCCTCGTGTGACAGCTCGGGATGCCGGTGCAGCTCGCGCCGCACCTCGATGACCTGACCGTGCGTGCGCTCGACCTCGGCGCGCACCCGCCGGCTCAGCTCATCCGCGAGTACAGCCATGCCGGCGGCAGCTCAGGACGCGACGTTGACGCCGGCGAGCCGCAACGCGACCACCTGCAGCGCGCCGTTGTTGACGATGCGGGTCGCGCCGGCGGCCAGCGCACTGCGGCGCAGCTCGCGCTCACCGTGATGGCAGAACCCGATGATGTCGATCGAGGGCCGCTCGCTCCGTAGCGCCTCGATGAGCTCGATGCGGGCCTCGGCCTGCGTGTTGAGGTCGACAAAGACGGTGGTCACCTGCGGCACCACGGTGCCCACGACGAGCGCGAGAGTCCCGCGCGCCCGGCGTATCGCCGACTGGAGCTGGCTGGCGAACATGAGATCGTCACTCACGAGCGCGGCAGAGATTCCCATGACACCCATGGTAGTGCTCAGTTCGGACGGCCCTCTGGAACCGGCTGCGGTGCCTCGCGCTCGATGACGTGGAGGTTCACGCCGGTGAGCCGGCTCTCCTCGTGCCAGAACTCCACGGTGTAGGTCCCCGGCTCGCCGAACATCGGCTGCAGCACCGTCACCGTGGACAGGCTCACCTCCTGCCCAGGCTGCAGGTTGGTGCCCTGTGTCTGGAACTGCAGGTTGGTGGCCGGCACCACCAGCTTGTTGTCGGAGTCGACCAGGCGCACCTCGACCTGCTGGGTCTGTCCGACGTCACCCGGCCCGAACCGAAACCCGGCGACGACCGCGAAGCCGGCGCGGCCCGGCAGCTGCGCCAGCTGCAGCGTGCTGAAGCCGCCCCCGAGCACATAGATCTTGCCGTCCGGAGGGACGACGGCACTGTCGGCGAAGAACGCGAAGCTCAGTTCCACGGCGGGCTAGCTTGCCACAGCGAGGTCTCAGCCGACGGACGGTCCCCCTGAGGCGTGGGCGACCATAGAGCGGTGATGGATGGCCAGCACCGCAATCTCCACGTCTTCGTGTGCACCACCGTCGGACGCCACCACTGTGCCGGACTGGGTTCGGAGCCGATCCTGCAGCGGCTGCGCGACGAGGTGGAGCGGCGCGAACTCAGCTGGGTGCGGACCACTCGGATGGGCTGCAACCAGCAGCACCATCAGGGACCGATCCTGATCGTCTATCCCGACGGTGTTTGGTACGGCCGCATCGGCGTCGACGATATCGACGAGATCATCGAAGAGCATCTGATCGGCGGCCGTCCCGTGGAGCGGCTGCGGATCCTGCCAGACGGCCCCTGGGCCGCCACCTCGTTGACCTGATCTCCTGAGTAGTAACGTGGGACGCAGATGACGGCGCCGCTGTGAGGGCGGCCCTGGGAGAAGTGCAGTGGGTTACTTCCGCGGACTGATGCATGGCATGGCAATCGGCACCCTCGCGGGCCTGGCGATTGCGCCCCAAGCGGGCGATCGCACACGCGAGCAGGTGAAGGAGGCCGCGCGCGGCGTTCGCTCGGGGCTCGAGGTGACGGGCCGCGCGATGCAGCGTGTCGCGCCGGTCGTCGCGCCGGTGGCCGAGAACGCGCTCCACGTCGTGGACCTCGTCAGGCGGCGCCGCAGCGTGGACGACGAGAACCCCGGCAACGGCGTCTCCGGGACTCCGTAGCCGGCACCGTCACGGCGCCGCGGGCGCGACCTCGTCGACGAGCGACAGAGCGCAGATGACGGCGAGCACCCCCGCGATCAGATCGAAGATGTTGATCGCGATCGGGAAATGCAGCGTGGCGATCCCGCGGTCGCCGGCGTTCGTGTCGCCGACGATGAATCCGACGGCGGCAAGCAGCAGCAGCGCCGCGCCGGCGCTGAGCACCGTGACCTTTGCGGTCGCCTCGCCCGCGAACCACCCCGCATAGACGAACGCACCGGCAAGCGCGAGGTCGACGACGTCGCGCAGGTACGTGAGGTGCAGCGCGACCCCGTCGAAATTGCCACCCGCCTGCCCGTTGACAACGTGGCCCGCGTCGCCGGTGAAGAACCCGGC
>JBOHUE010000081.1:0-18178 GCA_050734185.1 Candidatus Dormibacteria bacterium
CTCCCCTAGCTCGCGACCGGCGCGGGCGTCGCGGGCGGGAGCCCGATGGCGGCGCGGACGGCGGCCGCGTCATGCGCCGTCTTCGTCTGCTGGTCGAAGATCGCCGGCGTCAGCACCGAGGCTGCGCCCAGGCTCGGGGCCGTGGACGCCTGCAGCAGCAGCATCTCGAGTCGCGCGTCGTCGCCGAGCAGCTGATCCACCGAGAGGCGAGCCGGTGACGCGAAGCGAAGGGCCCGCACGGCGTCGTCGAACGCCACGGCCGCCTGACGATCGACGCTCAGCGCTGCGGCACAGCGTGCCAGGCCGGCGCCGGCAGCGCCGGGGTCGCAGGACTGCGTCGCGGCGCTGATCACCGGCGCCACGGCGGCAGCGTAGGCATCGGACGCCTCGAGGTATCGCTGCTGCAACACCGGCGGCGGCAGGGGCGTCGGCGACGGGCTCTTCTGCGCCGTGCTCGAACCGCAGGCGGCAAGCAGCACGGCGAGCAGTGCTCCCGGAGCCCAGCGAGGCGGAACGCGTATAATCCTGACCATGGCAGTCGGAATTTCCTCGAAGCATGCCGCCCAGGCGCCGGAGGCCGTCCCCGGGGCGGCCTCGTTCTCGATGCGGGTGAGCTCCAAAGCGCACTACGGCCTGCGAATGATGACCGAACTCGCCCGCAGCTACGGGCTCCGGCCCCTCAGCATCGCCGAGGTCGCCCGGACCGAACACCTGCCGGTCGCGTACCTCGAGCAGCTGGCGGCCCAGCTGCGCCGCGGAGGCCTGGTGGAAAGCACCCGGGGCGTGCATGGCGGCTACTCGCTGGCCCGTGCCCCCGAGCAGATCAGCGTCCTCGATGTCGTGCGGGTCGTCGAGGGTGAGGTTGCGCCGGTCGAGTGCGTCGCCGCCGAGTACATCTCGGGCACCTGCGCGCGCGAAGGCGATTGCGCGTCGCGCGGGATATGGCACCGGCTCAAGGAGATGATCGACTCGGTGCTCGGCCAGACGACGCTCACCAACCTGATCGCCGACCAGTCGCTCATGGATTCGATGGCGCCGGGGACCTCCGCATGACGGATCGAGCAACCCTCGTCATCCGCGACCTGCGTGCCGAGGTCGAGGGCAAGGAGATCCTCAAGGGCATCGACCTCGACGTCGCGCAGGGCGAGATCCATGCGCTGATGGGGCCCAACGGCTCGGGCAAGAGCACGCTGGCCTACACGCTCATGGGCCACCCGAAGTACGTGGTGACCGGCGGGTCCGCCACGTTCGCGGGCGAGGACGTGCTCGCGCTCACCGCGGATGCTCGTGCGCGGCTCGGGCTGTTCCTCTGCTTCCAGTACCCGACGGCCATCCCCGGGGTGTCAACCGTCAACTTCCTGCGCGCCGCGATGCGCTCACTGGACAAGGAGCTCGGCGCCCGTGAGTTCATCACCAAGCTCAACGAGGAGATGACGGCGCTGCGGATCGACGAGAGCTTCCGGCAGCGCTACATCAACGACGGCTTCTCCGGCGGTGAGAAGAAACGCAGCGAGATCCTGCAGCTGGCAATGCTTCGGCCGCGCCTGGCCATCCTCGACGAGACCGACTCGGGGCTCGACGTCGATGCGCTGCGCACCGTGTCCGAAGGCGTGATGCGGCTTGCCGGACCCGACATGGGTGTCCTCGTGATCACCCACTACCCGCGAATCCTCGAATACCTGCGGCCAGATGCAGTGCACGTTCTGCACCAGGGTCGTGTGGTCACGTCGGGCGGCTACGACCTCGCGCAACGAATCGAGCGCGACGGCTATGAACCAATCCTGGGTCCGGCAGCCGCCGAGCCCGTAGGCGTTTAGAGGTGCAGTGATGGCGGTTGAGGCGAAGGATCTGACGAAGGACTACCAGTGGGGCTTCCACGACGAGGACGTCTCTGTCTTTCGTACGGCGAAAGGACTGTCCCCCGAGGTGGTCGCGGCGATCTCGCAGCACAAGAACGAGCCTGAGTGGATGCTCAAGTTCCGCCTCAAGTCACTCGACCACTTTTACAAGCGGCCGATGCCGACGTGGGGAGCCGATCTCTCCGGGATCGACTTCGACAACATCTACTACTACGTCAAGCCCGTCGAGGAGCTGAGCCGCTCGTGGGACGACGTGCCGGACTCGATCAAGAAGACGTTCGATCGCCTCGGCATCCCCGAGGCCGAGCGCAAGTTCCTCGCCGGCGTCTCCGCGCAGTACGACTCCGAGGTCGTCTACCACAACATCCGTGAGGATCTCGAGAAGCTCGGCGTCATCTTCGGCGACTGCGACTCCGGTCTGCGCGAGCACCCGGACATCTTCAAGGCGTACTTCGGCACCGTGATCCCGCCCAACGACAACAAGTTCGCCGCGCTGAACAGTGCGGTGTGGTCGGGCGGATCGTTCGTGTACGTGCCCCCGGGCGTGCACGTCGAGGTCCCGCTGCAGGCGTACTTCCGCATCAACAGCGACAACATGGGTCAGTTCGAGCGGACGCTGATCATCGCGGACGAGGGCTCGTCGGTCCACTACATCGAGGGATGCACGGCGCCGAACTACTCGAGCGACTCGCTGCACTCCGCGGTGGTCGAGCTCATCGCGCAGAAGGGTGCGCGCATCCGCTACACGACCATCCAGAACTGGTCGGACAACGTCTACAACCTGGTGACCAAGCGCGCCATCGCGAAGGAGGGCGCGACCATCGAATGGATCGATGGGAATCTTGGTTCCAAGGTGACGATGAAGTACCCGAGCGTGTATCTCATGGGTGAGCACGCGCACGCCGAGGTGATGAGCGCGGCGTTCGCGGGCCCGGGCCAGCACCAGGACGCCGGCTCCAAGGCGATCCACGTGGCGCCGAACACGACGAGCAACATCGTGTCGCGCTCGATCAGCAAGGGAACCGGTCGCACCTCGTACCGCGGTCACATCAAGGTGCTGCCGAAGGCGCACAACTCCAAGGTGAGCGTGCGCTGCGACGCGCTGCTCCTCGACGAGGACGCGCGCAGCGACACCTACCCGTACATGGACATCGACAACCCCGACGTCACCGTCGGTCACGAGGCGACCGTGAGCAAGGTCGGTGAGGACCAGATCTTCTACCTCACCTCTCGCGGCGTGAACGAGCAGGAGGCGACGCAGCTCATCGTCAACGGCTTCTTCGAGCCCTTTGTGAAGGAGCTGCCGATGGAGTACGCGGTCGAGCTCAATCGCCTGCTGGCGCTGTCAATGGAGGGCGCCGTCGGGTGACCTGCCCAGCGAGATCGTCGATTTCGCGGGGACCACGATGACCATGGCGGCTGCGGGGCCGGCCGAGCTGACGACGCTGAGCCCGGAGACGCTCGCTGCGCGCATCGCGGGATCGCCCGACTGGCTGGCGCAGCGGCGTCGTGCCGCATGGGACGCGTTCGAGTCCCTGCCCTGGCCGTCGTCGCAGCGCGACGAGGACTGGCGGCGCACGGACATCAGCAAGCTGCGGGCTGAACGCTTCCTGCCGTTGGTCGACGTCGACGGCGGCATGGCCGCGTCGATGGCGGAGCAGTGGGACAACGCCGACCCCAACGCGGCGTTCGCCATGGACGCGCCCAATGTCGGGCCCGCGGTGACCGACGCAGATGCACTCCTCGCCCAGGGGGTGATCATCACCACGCTCGAGGAAGCGGCGGTGCTGCATCCCGACCTTGTTCAGCGCGCGCTGGCCCGCACGGCTGTCGACGAGTCGAAGTTCATCGCGCTGTGGAACGCGCTGTGGCGCGGCGGCGTCTTCGTGTACGTGCCGCGCGGCGTGGAGGCGCTGGCCCCCGTATGGATTGCGCATCCGGCGAGCGGCGATCAGCGCGCCATCATCCCCGCGACCGTGGTGCTGCTCGACGACGCGGCGTCGCTGACCGTGGTGGACGCGTACGCCTCCCCGCCGGGACCACAGGAGCTGTTCAGTGACGCGCTGACCGTGCTCAGCCTCGGGCGCGACGCTCACCTCGATTACATGCTGCTGCAGCAGTGGGGTGAGCGCGTCTGGCACATGGCGACGCACCGCGCGACGCTGGAGGCCAACGCGCATCTGCGCTTCTTCGGCGCGACGCTCGGCTCGCGCGTGCAGAAGTCCTACTGGGAAGCGCTGCTCGACGGCGCGGGCGCGGAGGCCGACATCGCCGGCGTGTGCTTCGCCGAGGCGGACCAGCACATAGACCATCAGACGCTGCAGGCACATCGCGCGCGCGACACGCGCAGCGACCTGCTGCTCAAGGTCGCGGTTCGAGACCAGGCGCGCTCCGTGTACAGCGGCCTCATCGACGTGGCGCCCGAGGCCGTGCACGCCGACGGCTATGTCGCGAACCGCAACTTGCTGCTGTCCGCGGGCGCCAAGGCGGACGCCGTGCCGCGCCTGGAGATCAAGGCAAACGACGTGCGCTGCGGCCATGGCGCCACCGCCGGGCACATCGACGAGGAGCAGCGCTTCTACTTCGAGAGCCGCGCCGTGAGCCGCGCCGATGCCGACGCGCTCATCGTGCGTGGCTTTCTCGGCGACGTCCTGCGCCGCGTGCCGCACGAGGGTGTGGCACGGCTGGTCGCGGGGCTCCTCGACGCCGAGATCTCCGGCCAGCCGCAGCTCGGGCTGGCCGAAGCCGAGGACTGATCGTGGCCAACTGGGTCGAGGTCGCTAGCGCGTCGGACATCCCGCCCGATCACTCCGCGCGCGTCGAGATCGACGGTGTACCGGTGGCGATCTTCAACATCGGCGGCGAGTTCTACGCGCTCGACGACACCTGCAGCCACGCCGAGGCGTCGCTGAGCGAGGGGGATCTGGACGCCGATCGCTGCGCCATCGAGTGCCCGCTGCACGGGTCGTGCTTCGACCTGCGAACCGGGGAGCCGCTGACGTTGCCCGCCGTGGAGCCGGTGCACGTGCACCACGTGGAGGTGGACGCCGACGGCATGCTCCGCGTCGCGCTCGCCGAGGACGCCGCGTGACGGCGATGGCGGACACGACCACGGTGCCCGCGCTCGACGTCGAACGGCTGCGCCGCGACTTTCCCGTGCTGCAGCGCACGCTGCACGACAAGCCGTTGGTGTATCTCGACTCTGCGGCGACGTCGCAGAAGCCGCTGCAGGTGCTCGACGCGATGGAGCGCTACTACCGCACCAGCAACGCCAACGTCCATCGCGGCGTGCACACCCTCGGCAACGAGGCGACCGACGCCTTCGAGGCCGGCCGGGTGCGCGTTGCGGAGTTCATCGACGCGGACCCGACCGGGTTGGTGTTCGTGCGCAACGCCACCGAGGGTCTCAACCTCGTTGCCTCGTCATACGCGCGAGAGCTGCTGCAGCCGGGCGATCGCATCGTGCTCACCGTGATGGAGCATCACAGCAACGTGGTCCCGTGGCAGCTCGCTGCAGAACGAGCCGGGCTGACGGTCGAGTACGTCGAGGTGGACGACAACGGCCTGCTTGACGAAACCAGCCTCGACCGCCTGCTGCAGCCGCCGACGCGGCTCGTCAGTGTCGCGCATCAGTCGAACGTGCTGGGGACGATCAACGACGTTGCCGGCATCGCACGTCGCGCCCACGAGATCGGCGCGCTCGTCTGCATCGACGCGGCGCAATCGGTGCCGCACATGCCGGTGTCGGTGCGAGAGCTCGACGTCGACTTCGTCGCGTTCAGCGGACACAAGATGTGTGGGCCGATGGGCATCGGCGTGCTCTGGGCGCGCCCCGAGCTGCTCGAGCGGATGCCGCCGTTCCTCGGCGGCGGCAGCATGATCAACCGGGTCACGCTGGAGCGCACGACGTGGAACACCGTGCCGCACAAGTTCGAGGCGGGCACGCCGGATGTCGCCAGCGTCGTCGGCCTCGCGGCCGCATGCGATTACCTCGACGGGGTCGGACGCGCCGCCATCCACGCGCACGAGCTCTCGCTGACGCGCCACATGCTCAGCGTGCTCGAGGAGGTGGGCGAGGTGACCGTGTACGGACCCGGTGCGGACATCGACCGCGGCGGGGCGGTGAGCTTCAACCTCGCCGACGTGCACGCACACGACGTCGGCACCATCCTCGACCGCGAGGGCGTCGCGGTGCGTGCAGGCCACCACTGCGCGCAACCGCTCACGCGTCGCTTCGACGTCGCCGCCACGGCGCGTGCGTCCGTGTACCTGTACAACACGCACGCCGAGATCGACGCGCTGGGCGCGGGGCTCACCGACGTGCGGCGCGTGTTCCGCGTCTGAGCGGTCCTCCCGACCACACCGACTCCGGCTATCCGCGACGGGTGGAGACCGAGCGGCTCGTGTTGCGCCAATTTCAGCAATCGGACCTCGACGTCTACGCGCGGATGCTGGCGGATCCCGAGCTGGTGCGGCACCTCCTGCCCGGCGGTTTACCGCTCGGGCGCGTGGACGCGTGGCGGCACCTGGCCATGCTCGCGGGGAACTGGCAGCTTCGCGGGTTCGGCCACTGGGCGGTCGAGGTCAAGGAGACGGGACATTTCATCGGACGGGTCGGGCTCTGGTATCCGGAGGGGTGGCCTGACTACGAGGTCGGATGGACGATCGATCGCGACGCCTGGGGGCACGGGTACGCCACCGAGGCCGCACGACCGGCCCTGCACCACGCGGCGCACACGCTGGGCGTTCACCACGTCATCAGCCTGATCCTGCCCGAGAACGTGCGCTCCATCCGCGTGGCGGAGAAGCTCGGCGGACGCGTCGAGAAGCGCGAGGTCTTCCAGGGGCGGGACACGCTCTTCTACACATACGGCGAGCTGAGCGACCGAGAGGTTCCCTAGCCCCGCGGCTACCTCTTCGCCGGCAACGACCGCGCGTACGTCACGCCGCGCTTCACCCACCTACCGAGTTCGCGCTTGGTCGTGACCCTGGAGTCGTCGACACGCAGCCAGCCGGGCATCGCCTTCCCGCGCATGACTGCGACTGTAGCACCAGCGTTTTTGACAAGCTCGTCTGTATCACCAGGGTCGCAGCGCACCAGCAGCCCGCCCTCGCCGCTGGCTGCGATTGCCATGTTGCCGCCGATGAGAAACGCCAACCCGCCGAACATCTTCGTCTCGCTCAGCCCCTTCTCCGCCGCGATCAGCTCGCGAACGCGCAGCGCGAGCTCCTCGTCGTAGCTCATGTGGGGGCCAGGCTACACGTGGCCGGCGCCGGCCGCATGCCGTTCCAGGAACGCCGCGATGCGGGCGCTTGCGTCGTCGATCACGCGCAGCAGGCCGTGGCGCTGCCCGGGGTAGATCACGAGCTCGTGGTCGGGCAGCGCGGCCACGTGGCGCTCCAGCAGCGGCAGCTGCGCGAACTGGTCGCGGTCTCCCGAGAGCAGCAGCACCGGGCAGGTGATGCGCGGCCAGTGCTCGACGCGCAGCTCCTCGGGCCGGCCCGGACGGTGCAGCGGATAGCTGAGCAACACCAGTGCGCGCACCGGCTGGTCGGCCGCCACCATGCTGGCCATGCGCCCGCCATACGAGTGACCGCCGATGGCGGCCTCAGGATGCTCGCTGAGCGCGCCACGGAGGACGTCCTGGGCCTTTGCGGGGTTGCTCTTGGGCAGATCGACGGCGCGCGCCGCCGTCCCGAGCGCGGCAAGGTGACTTACCCACGGCGCCATCGAGCGGGCGTCCCCGGAGGCGCCGTGACCGAGGTAGAGCATGGGTGCCGTCATACCGTTTCGCGCTCCCGCCGCGTCGCCAGGTCTGCGTGCGCCGCGCGCCGGCGAGTTTGGCAAACCGGCGCTTGGACTACGATGGGAGCATGGTGAACGTCGCATCCGCCAGCTTCACGCCGGTCGACGACGACCTCTACCGGGAGATCATCCTGGATCACTACCGGAGGCCGCGGCACAGGGAACGTGTGTCGCCTGCCGACCGGACCGTCGAGGCGGACAACCCCCTGTGCGGCGACGAGATCGACCTCACGCTGCGGTTCGACGCCGACGGTATCGCCGCCATCGGATTCGAGGGCCGCGGGTGCTCGATCAGCCAAGCCTCGGCGAGCATGCTCTGTGACGCGGTGGACGGGATGGACGCGGCCAAAGCGCGTGAGCTGGCGAACCGTTTTCGATCGATGATTCAGGGCGGCGACGAGCCGGAGGATCTCGGAGATCTCGAGGCCCTGCGCGGCGTCCGTGACTACCCGGCGCGGGTGAAGTGCGCCACCCTGGCGTGGAATGCGCTGCTCGAGGCCCTTGGCAGCGGCGAGGAATTTGGCAATGAGTGACACCGAGACCATCAGCGAATCGGCGCCGGCGCGAGCCTCCGAGGAGCTCGTGCGCGCCGCACTGGGCGAGGTCTACGACCCCGAGATCGGCATCGACATCGTGTCGCTCGGCCTCGTATATGGCTCGCACTTCGAAGACGACAACACGCTGATCATCGAGATGACGCTCACGTCGCAGATGTGCCCGCTCGGGCCGGTGATCGAAACGCAGGCGCATGCGGTGTGCGCGCCCCTTCCCGGCGTGGAGAACGTTCGCGTCGAGCTTGTCTGGACGCCACCGTGGGACCCGCGCACCATGGCCTCCGAAGAGGCAAAGCTCGAGCTCGGCATTTACTGAGCCTGAGCGCGCTCGCTAGCGGCGGCGTGTCATCGTGGCGCCGGTGGAGCGAGTCTTCTCCGAGGACGAGGCCAACGGGCTCCTGCCGCAGCTGCGGGACCTTCTGCCACGCGTCCAGCGCGCGTTCGAGTCGTTTCGCAGCGCTGCGCAGACGGCGCGACGGCACGCCTCCGGCAACGGCGCGAGCCCGGGCTCGGTCGAGGAGACGGGCGGTGATTACGTCGAGCTGCTGGCCGCGGTGAACGACCTGGGCGTCATCCTTCGCGATCCCGAGACCGGCCTCTGCGACTTCCCGGCGATACGCGACGACGAGCCCGTGTTTCTGTGCTGGCGGCTGGGCGAGGAGCGCGTGGGCTTCTGGCACCCACGCGACGCGGGAGCCGCCGGCCGGCAGCCACTGTGAGATCTCGGCGCACGCGCGTCCTTTTGCATACACTTGCAGTGCGTCTCTCGGCCCCGAGCTCCCGCCTTCATGTCAGGACGCTTTCGGCGGTCCCGGTTCGGTGGCACTCAGCGAAAAGGAGGATCCTCGCCCATGACCGATTCTTCCAGTACCACCTCCTACCCGATCAACGCTGTGGTGGAGAGCTGACCGCCGGGGTCTCCCGGTCACACAACTGAGATCCGACCGCCCGGTCGCGTAGACCGAGCGGCGCTTCAGGAGAGGCGCAGGCCGCCCGACACTGGGTGGTGCTCTCCGCCCACACGCCGACGTTGCGCGCGCTCCGTCTGAGCGCGCGCAGCCAAGGAAGCGTGAAACAGCGACGGTGCGAGGACGCCCTCGCGCATAGCGCGGTTGCTCGCGGCGCGCGACGGGGCCTGCCGGCCCCCGTCAGACGAAGCGCGCGACTTCTGTCTGCGCTTCGCGCGTCGCCACGCCGGTGGCGGCGACAAGCTGGTCGCGCTCGACGAAACCCTCGTCGCCTGCGCGCGTCCGTACCTTCACGAACTCCCCTGTGCCGCCGGCGACAGCCTCGATGTCCGTGGCAGTGAAGATGTCGTCGCCACGCGGTGCGTCGAAGCGCGGCTCGGTGTACAGCGGGTAGGCCGTCCCCGCCCACGACGCGACCAGCGAAACGGGGCCCTGCGGGATGTGCCGTTCGCGGTAGATCGTGCGCTGGTCCGCGCGGCCGGCGGTCAGCAGTCGCACCAGCTGCAGCGAGCGCGTGATCGGGCCGGCGTCCGCCCGCCCCGTGGCGCGCACCAGCACGCCACCGCGCGAGCTGGCGGTGACGATCACATCAGTCCCATGCGGGCGGCTGAGCGCTGTGACGCGAACCCAGCGCACATCGACGCGCGGCTTGGCCCAGTTGCCGAACAGCCCGCGGCGCGAGACCTCGATGGCGCGGGCGGAGTCGTCGCCCAACACCTCGAACCGGTATGGCGGCGTGGCGACGAGCTGCTCCATCGTGGCGAAGACCTCGCGCGGCGGGGTCGGCGTCACGAAGCGCCATGTCTGCTTCTCGGGGGCCAGCACGCGACCAAGTCTACGGCGGGAATGCGTCGAGCCAGCGTCGTTTCAGGAAACGGCCGGCGTCGCGCTGCGCGGGTCCCGCGGCACAGACCCAGGCGCCAGCCCGTAGTCGGCCAGCCGGATGCGCCGCCTCTCACCCAGCCAGGGCCACATGTTCGCGACCGCGTCTCGAGGGTCGAGGCCATCACTGACCCACATCCAGAACGCCTTGCGGACGACGCCGTCCTTGTACTTGTACTGATAGGGGCCAAAGACGTTGCCGCCGATCCGCGACTGCGCCTGCCTGACGACGTCCTCTTCGGTGGACTTGACCTGGAGGCGAACGCGATGGCGTGCCGAGCGATGGTAGGCGACGCTGCCCTGTCCTTCATAGAGGCCGCCAAACCATGCCCACGTGGATTCGGATGGTTCCATGGCGAACGTCACGGTAGAACATTTTGAGCCTGACCGCGCCTCGAGGTTTTCCACAGGAGTGTTAATCAGCGATTGGCTCGCCAATACGAGAAGCCCATCTCCGGACACTCCACCGGCTGGGGAAAACGTGGAAAACCCGTCCCACCTCCCTCCCTTCGAGGCGGGCGCAGGGGCCGGGATTGGAGCACCTGGTTCTGCTCCGCCGGCGGACCAGCGCGGCCCGGCGAGCCGACATAATCTCTCAACAATGAGTCCCATCGCCGTCCTCGCAGTGGCCAACCAGAAGGGCGGCGTTGGTAAGACCACGACGGCGGTCAACACCGCGGCTGCGCTCGCCGAGCTGGGGCGCACCGTCCTGCTCATCGACACCGATCCCCAGGCCAACCTCACCTCCGGCGTGGGGATCGATCGCCGCGACGTCCAGACGAGCATCTACGACGTCATCGTCCTCGGCCGCCCGATGCACGAGGCCATCATCCGCACTCCCATCCCGGGTGTCTTCATCGTTCCCTCCGACATCGCGCTGGCCGGATCCGAGGTCGAGCTGGCGACCATGGCCAGGCGAGAGCACCGCCTTCGCGGCGCTATGGAGACCATCGACCTCGACGTCGACTACGTCATGATCGACTGCCCGCCGAGCCTCGGTCTCCTGACGGTCAACGCCGTCGTCGCAGCCCAGCAGCTCCTGATCCCCGTGCAGTGTGAGTTCTACGCGCTCGAGGGCCTCGGCCTGCTCACGCACACGATCGCGCTACTGCGCCGCG
The DNA here is from genome assembly GCA_050734185.1 of Candidatus Dormibacteria bacterium. GTDB lineage: Bacteria > Chloroflexota > Dormibacteria > Aeolococcales > Aeolococcaceae > JAFALX01. The sequence continues at coordinate 11,188 of JBOHUE010000081.1, forward strand.
AGCTCAACCCCTCCCTGGGCATCGCGGGCATCGTCATGACGCAGTTCGACGGCCGCCTCGCCCTCGCGCATCAGGTGGTCGAGGAGGTGCGCGAGCGCTTCGGCGACGCAATGCTGACGCCGCTCATCCCCCGCAACGTCCGTCTGAGCGAGGCCCCGAGCCACGGGCTGCCCGTCACCATGTACGACCCCTTCTGCCGAGGATCTGCCGCGTACCGCGAGCTCGCCTTCAACCTCGACGCCCGGCTTCGCTCCACCTCGCACGGCGTCCGGCACGCCGGTCCCCCAGCGTGACCGACGTTCCGGCTTCGCCTCGCACCTTCCGGCGGCGCGGCCTTGGCCGCGGGCTGGAGGCGCTGCTGGCCGGAGGTCCGGACGAGAGCGGCGACGCGCCCGCCCTGGTATCCCTCGATCCGCATTCCGTCTCGCCCAACCCCGAGCAGCCCCGTAAGACGTTCGATGACGACGACCTCGCGGCGCTCGGTGAGTCCATCAGGGTCCACGGCCTGCTCCACCCGATCGTCGTCGAGCGGGTGGACGGCGGCTACCGGCTGGTTGCCGGCGAGCGCCGCCTCCGTGCCGCCTCTGCCGCCGGCGTGGCGAGCATCCCGGCCATCGTTCGGCCGCCCGCCGAATCGGCTCGCCACTGGCTGGAGATGGCGCTCACAGAGAACGTTCAGCGCACCGACCTCAACCCGATGGACGAGGCGGCGGCCTACGGCCGGCTCGCCGACACCTTCGGGATGTCCCATGAGGCGATCGCCATGCGCCTCGGCAAATCACGCCCGGCTGTCAGCAACACGATCCGCCTGCTCGGCCTCCCCGCGTCCGTGCAGGAGGCAGTGGCCGGCGGCCGCCTCACCGCAGGCCATGCTCGGGCGATTCTCGCGGTCAACGGCGACCACCGCCGGGAGGCGCTCGCGGACCGCGTGATCGCCGAAGGGCTTTCCGTGCGCGAGACGGAGCGAGCGACCCAGAACCAGCCGCCCCTGGCCCTCGCGCCCGCTGCGGTTCGGGGCGCGGCGGCGGCGACACGCCCCACGCTCTCGCCCGACGACGAGGCGTTCCGGCGCAACCTCGAGTACGCCGTCGGCCTTCCGCTCCAGCTCAGACGGAAGTCCAGCGGCGGCGGCCAGATCGTCATCGACTTCACCGACAACAGCGACCTGGACGCGCTCCACAGCCGATTCGTCGCACGCAGGAGGTGAGGCGCCGCGCCCCGACCGGGGCGCCCGCCCTCAGCCGATCGGCCGGTCCACCGTCCCCGCGAGACGTCCCTCGGCGACATCGACGTCGAGGTTCGCCAGGAACGACTCGATGTACTTCGGCCGCTCGGCCGGCTTGTAGTCGAGCAGGAACGCGTGCTCCCAGACGTCCATGACGACGATCGGCTTGAAGCCGGCGATGTTGCCGTCCTCATGCAGCGTGATCCAGTGGTTGCTCAGGCGGCCTGTCACCGGGTCCAGGTACGTCACCGCCCAGCCGACACCGCGCATACCGCCGATCGACGTGAAGTCCTTCTTCCAGGTCTCGAGATCGCCGAAGGACTCACCGAGCGCGCGGCCGAGCGGCGATGAACTGGAGATGTCCGCGCCGCCGCCCTTCCTCATGTTGCCGAAGTAGTACTCGTGCAACACCATGCCGTTGTACTCGAAGCCCAGCCGTCTTGTGATCTCGGCGAAGGCCGGGGTGCCCGCCTTCCCCGAATGCACCATCTCGACCAGCTGTTCGTTGAGCAGGTTGGTGTTTTTGACATATCCGGCATAAAGACCGAAGTGCACCTCGAGCGTGTTGTCCGAGATGCCGGTGAGGCCGGACAGATCGAACGACCGCTGCTTGTACGGGTTCTGGGTCAGCAAAGCCATGCGTAGCCCTCGCACTGAATGTGAATGGACACCCGGCCCGCCTGCCACGGGCATCGGCCTCATTCTGGCAGCGGGAGACGGCGGGGTGCTTCGCGCCTCACGCGAACGACGCAACCGTTGACGTCACCCTCTCGTCGCAGGGTCGAACGTGCGTCAACCCTCATAATCGCACCACGTGACACAGGTAGCGCCGCCCCCCGCCCCGGTTTCACGCCGGCGCCGGCGGCGCGGTGGATGGGTGCGGGACCTCATCGAGGTCCTGCTCATCGCGCTGGTCCTGTACCTCGTCATCTGGACGGCGCTGCAGACCGTCCGCGTCGATGGGACCAGCATGGTGGCCACGCTGCAGGACCAGGACCTCCTCCTCGCGAGCAAGATCTCATACGACTTCGGCGCGAACCCGTCGCGCGGCGACATCGTCGTGCTCATCCCGCCCACCGACCCGTCGCGCGACTTCATCAAGCGCGTGATCGGCCTTCCCGGCGACGTCATCAAGATCGACGGCGACCAGCACCCCACGCAGCTGCTGATCAAGGCTGGTGGCAAAGGAAATTGGCAGGTTCTGCATGAACCCTACCTGCCCCAGCTCTGGACCACGCTCAACGACTGCTGTGGCTCGGACGGCAGAGCGTCCGCGTCCGCGCAGGCGTACACCGTCCCGCAGGACGACTACTTCGTGATGGGGGACAACCGCAACTTCTCGAGCGACTCGCGGTCGTTCGGACCGGTCCCGCGCAAGAACATCCTCGCCAAGGCATTTCTGCGCATCTGGCCGCTCGGCCACTTCGGCGGCCTGGGCTCCGGTCCATCGACGAGCGCAGCGAGCGCGAGCGACGTGGCCAACGCCGGTGCGTCGCCGGGCCCGACCCCCTCGACCGTGCTCGTCGTGCCCTTCGCCGCAGCCGGACTCGTCGAGCGCGTCCGCCGGCGGCGCGGCGTCAACCGGTCAGCCAGTCCTCCAGAGCCGGGGCCCAGCTGACCACCTCCGCGGGCTGAAAGAACAGCGCGATCTCCGCCTCCGCACGGGCCGGGGAATCACTTCCGTGGACCACGTTTGCGCCGATGGACACCGCGCGGTCGCCGCGAATGGTGCCCGGCGCCGCGTTGCGCGGGTCGGTGGCGCCCATGGCCCCGCGGACGAGCGAGACCGCGTCCGGGCCCTGCCACACCATCGCCACCACCGGCGCCGCGGTGATGAAGCGCACGAGGCCATCGAAGAACGGCTTCCCCGCGTGTTCGGCATAGTGGCGCTCCGCCAGCGCCCGGTCCATCTGCAGCAGCTTCAGACCAACGAGCTGCAGCCCGCGCCGCTCGAAGCGACCGATCACCTCGCCCACGAGACCACGCTGCACGCCGTCCGGCTTCACCAGGACCAGCGTTCGTTCACCGTTCATGTCAGCAGGGCCTCGAGCCGCGCGCTGCTGCGGAACGGACCCACCGCGGCGCCGCGCAGCCCGGAGTCGAGCAGCGCCTGTGCCGCGCGCTGCACGTCCTCGGCCGTCACCGACTCGATGTGGGCCACGATCTCCGGCGGCTCCAGGATCTCTCCGGTCAGCAACAGCTGATGCCCGGCGTACTCGCCGAGCGCAGCGGTGCTCTCCAGGGAGAGGAGGAGCCGCCCCTTCACGTACTCGCGAGCCTTGCGCAGCTCCGCGTCTCCCACCGGTTCGTCGGCAAGCTTCCGCAGCTCCGCGATCGCGGCCCGGACCGCGGTGACGGCGCGGCGCGGCTCGCAGCCCAGGCCGATGACGGTCGCCCCGCTGTCGCGCAGGCGCGAGCTGAACGAGTGCACGTCGTAGACGACGCCGCGGCGCTCGCGCAGCTCGAGAAACAGCCGGCTCGACATCCCCTCACCGAGGATCGCGTTGAGCATGTCTCCCGCATACCGGTCGGGGTCGAGGTACGAGCCGCTCCGCGCGCCCACGAGGATGCTCGCCTGCTCCACGCTGCGGCGGGCGATGCGCAGGGCCGGCCCCGAAGGTGAGGCCGCGGGCGCCGGGACGCCGGCGACGGGCCGCGACCGCGCCGCCCACTCCAGCATCTCCTCAGTGAACAGACGCTGCGCCTCGGCAGGCTCGACCGCCCCGGCGATGCTCACGACCACGTTGGACGGCCGCATGTAGCGCGCGAGGTGGTCACGGCACTGCTCGGCCGTGAACCCGCGGACGGTCTCCTCGCAACCGCCGACATCGCGTCCCAGCGGGTGGTCCGGCCACATGACATCGTCGAAGACGATCTGTGCGTACTCCTGCGGGTTGTCCTCGTACATGCGCAGCTCTTCGATGACGACCTGGCGTTCCTTGGTCACCTCGTTGGGGTCGAGCGCCGGGTTGAAAACCATGTCGCTGAGCACCGACACGGCCAGCGAGAGCGACGCCGCCGGGACACGTGTCCAGAACACGGTCGACTCTCGGTCGGTGGCGGCGTTGAGCACGCCGCCGACTCCTTCGATGGCCTCACTCACGTCGCGCGCGGTGGGATATCGCCCGCCCCCCTTGAACACCATGTGCTCCACGAAGTGGCTGATCCCCGAGTCCGCCGCTGTTTCGTAGCGCGAGCCGACCGACACGAGGATCGACACCGCGACCGATGCGCGTCCAGGCAGGGGCACGGTCACGAGTCGCGCGCCGCCCGGCAGCGGTGCCTCGACAAAGGTGGCTTCGGGTACAGGGCCTCCGACGTGCGAGGCGCCGACCGCGGGCGCGGCCCTCAGCGTCGCCGGCCGAACGAGGGACTGCGGAACGGACCTCCGGACGGACCATCCGCGGGCCCGCCCTGGGCCGGCCCGGTGGGATGGATGACCACCCGGCGCGCCGGCTCGTGCCCCGAGCTCTCGGTGCGGACGCCGTCGTCCTCGGCGAGGGTCATATGGACCACGCGGCGCTCGTACGCGTGCATCGGGTCCAGCGCGTAGCGTTCGCCGCTGCGCTTGACGCGGCTCGCGAGGCGCACGGCGAGCTCCCGCACCTGGTCCTCGCGGCGAGCGCGGTAGCGCTCGACATCGAGGACGACCCGGCGTCCCTCGCCGTCCTCCTCCTCGCCGAGCATCAGGTTCAGGACGGTCTGCAGCGCGCGCAGAGTCTCGCCCCGCCACCCGATGAGCAACCCGAGGTCGTCACCCGAGATGTCGAGGATGACTGGACCCGGAGCACCGGAGAGGCTCTGCCCGCCGCGGCGTACCGACACGCGACACGGGATCTCCATGCGCGTGAGCAGCTCCTCGAGCATCGCTCGCGCTCGAATGGCCTGATCGTTGATGCGATACACACGCACGCGAGACGTCCCGGCCGACAGCCGCTCGCCGGGCACGCGGCGCGTGCCACCGGTGAGCACCTCGACCTCGGCCTCGTCGCGCGTGATCCCGAGCTCCGACAGCGCCCGCGCCACCGCATCCTCGATGCTCGAGCCCTGCGCCTCCACCATCTCCGTCTCCGGCTCCCGCGGAGCGGTCACCGCGTCCTGAACTATCTCGCTCACCGGAGTTCTCCTCTCACGCCGGCCTCAGTGCCGGCGCCTCCTCCTTGCCGCTCTGGCCCGCGCCGCAGCGGAGCGCTGCGATGGCGTGCGCTGCGCCGAAGATCGCGGGCCGGCGGCAGCTCCCGCGGCCGCGGGCTCGGTTCCGTTTGCATCGCCGTCGGCGGCGGCTGCCCGCGGGTTGCGGGTGGGCTGGTTGCCGTTGCTCGACCCCGTGGCGACGCTGCGCGCGGGCTTGCCCGCGACGAGCGCTGCCTTCGGCTTCGCGTCCCCGGCCGGGAATGAGAGCGGCGTCACGCGTCCGGCGCCAGGCCACCAGGCGGGTACCTTCAAGCCACCCCAGCCGACGACGAACCACTGCTGGAACACCATGAACATCGTGCCAGTCACCCAGTAGATGGCGAGGCCCTGCGGGAACAGCAGCCCGAAGATGAAGATCATCACCGGGAACAGCAGCGTCATCTGCTTGGTGATCGCAGACATGCTGCGCTCCTGGTCGGTCATGTCCGCGCGCTGCGGCTGCATCATCATCCGCGATTGCGAGAACGTGAACACCGCGGCAAACAGCGGCAGGATCAGATACGTGGGATGTGTCAGAACGTTGTTCCAATTGCCGTTGGGCGCGGCCGACTTCGACACGTCGTCGATCCACAGAAAATGCTTGCTGATCTCGTGCTGGGACAGCGTGAGAGTGGCGTTGCGGATGCCGTTGTACAGCCCGATCAGCACCGGCAGCTGCACCAGGGCGGGCACGCATCCGGTGAGACCGCTGAACGGACTGATGCCATGCTCGCGGTACACCTTGTTCATCTCGGCGCTGAGCTTCTGTGGCTCGCGCTTGTACTTCTTGCGCAGCTCCGAGATCTGCGGCGCCACCTTGCGCTGTTCGGCCTGGATGCGACGCGACGTTCGCAGCTGCCAGCTGAACACCGGGAACAGCACCGCGCGGATGGCAACGGTGGTGACGATCACGCCCAGCCCGAACGCGCCGATCGCCTGCAGCGGAGCAACGTCGTTGAACGCCGACGTCAGGTGCTCGAGCACCCACTGCAGCGGGTTGGCCAGGAACGTGAAGATGACGAGCGGATTCACGGCTGCACCTCGGCGCGAACCGACGCTCGTGCCGCCCGGGTGACGCGGCGGGCCTCGCGCCACGAGACATAGGTCTCCGGCACCAGGTCGACGCCGCCCTCATGAAACGGGTGGCACCGACTGATCCTGCGGATGGCGAGCCACCAGCCACGCCGCCAGCCGAAGCGCTGCAGCGCCTCGTAGCCGTAGTGCGAGCAGCTGGGCTCGTACCGGCAGCCGCTCACCATGCCGAAGAGGGGGCCGACCGTCACCCGGTACGCCCTGATGAAGATCAGGCTCAGCCGGGTCACGCCCGTGGCCTCGCCATCGCCTGCGCCACGGCGGCGGTCACCGCGGCCGTGAGCTGCACAAAGGAAGCTTCACGATCTTCGGCGCGCGCCTGAACCACGACGTCACATCCGCGGAGGTCGCCGAGCGCGACCGCGGCGGCCGCGCGCAGACGCCGGCGGATCCGGTTTCGCTGCACCGCCCCACGCGCCCCGAGCGCGCCCACCGCCGCCCGGCAGCCGGACTCCTCCGTGGGCAGCAGCGTCACGCGCACCCCGTTGCTCCGCCCGGTCG
>JBOHUE010000082.1:0-4381 GCA_050734185.1 Candidatus Dormibacteria bacterium
TGCCACTCGCCGCCCGACAGTTGCGTCCCGCCGCTGAGGTCGTGCGTCAGCGGCGTGTCCCAGGCGCCCTTGAGCCGTGCAATCGCACGCTCCGCGCCTGCCTCGACGGCCGCGCCGACCACCGCAGCACGGTCGTCGCTCACCTCGAGACATCCGAAAGCAACGTTGTCGAACGCCGAGAGCTCGTACTCGACGTAATCCTGGAAGACCGCCGCGACGCGGCGCTGCCACTGCGCTGCCGGAAGCGAACACAGGTCGACGCCGTCCACGGTGATGCGGCCGCCCGATGGATCACAGAGCCGCGCCAGGAGCTTGACGATGGTCGTCTTGCCCGCGCCGTTGCCGCCGACGATGGCGAGAGATCGACCGACCGGGATCTCGAGGTCGAGCCCGGTGAACACGGGCTCGGCCGCGCCCGGGTACTGGAAGCGCACGTGCTCGAACCGGATCGCCTCGAGAGGCCGGTGACGCATGTCGTCACGGGGTGCTGCACTCGGGGCAGGTGCCGTATCCGGAAGCCGGACCTCAAGCTCGCGGACGGCAGACAATGCGTTGAGCGCATCACCAAGCCCGGCGTGTCCGTCAGTGAACTGCGCCGCCACTCCCGCCGCGATGACCGCCTGGGTGACTGCGACGGCGGTGCCCAGACCGATGGCTCCCGCGAGTGCGTCAGACGCGAGCCGAATCATCACGACGATTTCGACCGCGCCAAGGCCGACGACGAGACCGACCACCATCAGCCAGCCCTCACGACGCCGATCCCACACGGCGCGCATGACGCTCAGCCACACCGTGCGGTATCGCTCCACCAGCCACGGCGATAGGGCGAAGACACGCGCCTCCTTCGCAGCAGCCGATCCCAAGGCGGTGGAGCGGACGTAGTACGCCGTGCGAAGGCTGCGCGTTCGCCGGTTCATGATGAGCGTCACCTCGCCGTAGTGCTTGCGTGACAACGCAAACCAGCCTGCGTAGGCCGTCATCAGCAGCAGCGCGAACGGCCACGAGTACAGGCCGACGACCACGAGCGCGCCGAGTCCCTGCACCGCCTGGCTGATGACGAGGACGAGAAACATCGCGGCGCGCCCGGGTGTGACGTCGTGCGGGTCGCCGCTGCCCTGCACCAGCAGATCGGCGATGTTCGGATCCTCGAGGTGCTCGATTCCCGGCGGAGTCGCGGTGCTGCGCATGACGCGGCGCGCGAGCATGTTGTCGACGCGGAGCGCAAGCAGGGCTGCTGTCTCCTCGGACACCGGCTCGAGAACGCGCTGCACCACGAAGACGACGCACACAACCGTGAGCGGCCACAACACCGAGCCGTGGCCTCGGACCTGCGCGACCAGGTTTCCCGACGCGACCACGAATACCGGCAGCAGCAGCCCGTTGAGCAGCGCGATTACGCCGAGCGCGATCGCAGCCGGCGGACTCGCAGACACGAGCGTTACGACGAGATCGAGCACGCCGCGCGTGGCGACGCGCGCACGCGATGCCACAGTCACTGACTCGCCTCCATAGTCCCCAACCCCGGCGTGTGATGGTGCCACACCGGACGAATCAGCGTGAGCTGAATTCGCCGCTCTACAATGACTTAAGAGCGGCCGCGCTCAATCGTGACGTCGCTGATCAACGCCGACGGCGATGACCGCCGCGGCGCCGGCGCCGAACGCGATGCATCCCGCAAGCGCCACCGCGACCAGCGCAGATGGCCAGTGGGTCACTCCCGCGAGCAGAAGAGCCACCAATGCGGCGGCTGCCGCGAGACAGAACCATCCGAGCAGGCTCGTCGCTCGCGTCACCCACGTGGTGGCGAGCGTTCCTGACGGCGGCCGCGACAGCATCACGACCATGAAGAGGTCAGCGATCGGCAGGACACGCCGCGCGCCTCCGCGCGGCGCAGGCGGTGGCTCCGCCGGGACGGAGGTGAGGATGCCGGCCATGGTTCGCATCACGGTACCGCCGCGGATGCGCGGCTGCACGGTATGCGAGTCGATTCGTTACCGGGGGTCCGGGACCTCAGCTGGCGGGGCGTTCGCGGACGACCTCGCGCGCGGCCTTGTCGTCGCGCAGCCCGAGGTATCGCGGATGGCGCAGCAGACCGCCCGTCGTCCACTCGGAGAATCCAACCTGCGCAACGAGGCGCGGATGGACCCAATGCACCCCGCGCGCGCTGAGTCCGGGTGTCGCGGCGAACGGAGAGCTCGTCTGTTCGAGTGCATCGAGACGCGTGCGCAATGCCAGCAACGTCGCGGTGTCAAACCCCGTGCCGACCTTGCCGGCATACAGCAGCCGGTTGCCGTCGTAGTACCCGAGGAGGAGCGCGCCCAGCCCCACGCGAGAGCGCTGCGGATCCGTGAAGCCGCCGATGACGAGCTCCTGCTCGCCGACGCACTTGAACTTCAACCAGTCGGGAGAGCGCCGCGAGACGTAGGGCGCGTCCTCACGCTTGGCGATGAGGCCCTCCCAGCCGAGCGTGCATGCCTCAGCGAGGAATTTCTCGCCGTCGCGATTGCGGTGCGTCGTGAATCGCAGGGGACCGCCGAACGCAACGCTCTTCTCCAAGAGCATCTTGCGCTGCGTCAGCGGTATCTTGCGAACGTCATGGCCGTCGAGATACAGCAGATCGAAGATGAAGTACGTGACCGCGATTGGGCTGGTGCGCGCCGTCGCCGTATCGCTGATGCCCATGCGCCGCTGCAGCCGGCTGAAGCTGGTCTCGTCATTCGCGAGTGCGACCACCTCGCCGTCGAGCACGACGTCATGGTCGCGCACGCGCAGTGCATCGACGATCTCGGGGTACGTGGTCGTGAGCGACAGCTCGTTGCGCGACAGTAATCGCACCGCGGAGCCGTAGCAGAACGCGAGGCATCGCTCACCGTCGAGCTTGCGCTCGAATATCCACCCATCAGCGGAGAAATGCTTCTCTGTCAGGGTCGCCAGCATCGGCGCGATCCATTGCGGCTGCGGCGTGGCGACGAGGAGCTTGCCGGAGGCGGGCTCGAGCAGGTCGAAGAGGTTGGACGTGACGCGGGGGCGGTTCACGCCGTCGACTCTGCGCGGAGCTCGTCCGCGTCGACGCGCAGCATCAGGCGCTCGGCGAGATCCAGTGCCTCGCGCCGCAACCGCGCCGCCTCGCGCCCGCGCCCGGTGAGGTCTGCGATCACGGCGTCGCAGCGTAGTCGCACGACGTCATAGCGTGGCGTGTCCGGGAGATCGGGAATCGTCGCCGGCTCTCCCGCGCGCAGCTGGGCCGCGGCGACGTGCCAGATCGAGAGGTGGGCGAACATCGAGGCTTCACCGAAGTGGCTCACAGCCTCGTGCGCCCAGTCCGCGGCGGCCTTCCAGTCGCCGCGAACCGCGTGGTCGGCGCAGAGCTCCTCGGCGAGGACCAGGTACGCGACGCCGTCCATGCCGCGCGCCAGCTCCGCCAGCGATTCGTGCGCGCGAACCGCCCCGGCAAGGTCCCCAAGCTCGCGCCGGCAGCGTCCGGCGATCTGCGCGTTGAGCACCTGCAGGGGGAGAAAACCGGCTTCGATCGCTGCGAGGCGTCCACGCTCGGCCACTGAGAGCGCCTCGGACAGCTCGCCACCATCGCGCAGCGCCCAGCTCCGGTCGAGCGACGCGTTGCTCACGGCCCACGGGTTGCGCAGCCCTTCGGCGCGAGTGAGTGCGCGCGCGGCGCGGCGCGCGGCGCGACGCCAGTCACCGAGGAACACGAGCGCAGCGATCTCGGACTCCTGCGAGTCGAGCTCCATCACGGCGTCGCCGAGAGAGCGATAGGCTCGCTGCGCCCTCCGGGAGAGAGCCGGCACGTCCGCCCACCGGCCCTGCCCCATGCGGATGAACGCGCGGAGGTTGAGACAGCGCGCGACCAGCTCGGGGCGGCCGGCGGTCGCGGCAATGCGCTCCACCCCGTCCAGGGTGCGTCGGCGCGGGCGAGGTCGCCCCGATAGGCGTCGACCTGGGCCGCCGCGAGCGCCGCGTCCAACTGCAAGGCGACGTCCGCGGCGTCGCGCGCAGCGTCTGCAGCTTCGGCAAGGAGGTCGAGCGGGGCGCCGTCCGCCACGTTGCGGCCGGCGAGCTCGGCCAGGCGGACGAGCGCCGCCGCCTCGGCGTCGACCTGCCCGGACTGGCGCGTGCGCTCGACCAGCCGGCGGTACGTATCGGCCGAGAGGTCGGAGCGTCCCGCCAGCTCCTCAGCGCGTCCGAGGTCGAGCCACGTGGCGGCGTCGTCAGGACGCAGCGCGATGGCCGCGCGCAACTGGTCGGCGGCGACACGATGGGCGGCGACGCCCGACGCTTCGCGAGCGGCCTGCACACGCCGCTCCCACGCGAGGCCGGCCTGGCCGGACAGCTCGGCGTGCCGTGCCACCTCGGAGGCCGGTCC
>JBOHUE010000083.1:0-8161 GCA_050734185.1 Candidatus Dormibacteria bacterium
CACCCGATCCGTTTGACCGGACAGGACACCGCGCGCGGCACGTTCAGCCAGCGCCACCTCGCATTTCACGACGAGCGCAGCGGCGAGGAATGGATCCCGATGCAGCACCTGCGCGACGTGCAGGCGACCTTCGAGGTGCACAACAGCCCGTTGAGCGAGGTCAGCACACTCGGATTCGAGTACGGCTACAGCGCCGCCGATCCGCAGACGTTCGTCATCTGGGAGGCGCAGTACGGCGACTTCGTCAACGGCGCCGAGGTGATCGTCGATCAGTTCGTCGTCTCGGCACGCGCCAAGTGGGGCCAGCGCTCCCGGCTGACGCTGCTGCTGCCGCACGGGTACGAGGGCAGCGGGCCGGAGCACTCCAGCGCTCGCATCGAGCGGTTCCTGCAGCTGAGCGCCGGGGGCAACATGCGCGTCGCCAACTGCTCGACGGCGGCGCAGTACTTCCACCTGCTGCGCAACCAGGGACTGTCGAGCGACCCGCGCCCGCTCGTGATCTTCACGCCCAAGTCTCTGCTTCGACTGCAGGAATCCGCCGCGTCGCTCACGGAGCTCAGCGAGGGCGGGTTCCACACCGTGATCGACGACCCGACCACCGTGGATCGTCCGAACGATGTGACGACGCTGCTGCTGTGCTCCGGTCGTGTCTACTACGACCTGGTCATGCACTCCATGCGCCCGCGCGCGACGGACATGGCCATCGCGCGAGTCGAGCTGCTGCACCCGCTGCCCATCGACGACATCGTGCGGTTGGTCGAGCGCTATCCCAAGCTCGAGCATGTGTACTGGGTGCAGGAGGAGCCGGCCAACATGGGCGCCTGGACACACGTCGAGGAGGCGATCGCGTTGCAGCGACCGCTGCACGTGCACTGGGACTACATCGGCCGGCCGCGGCGCGCCAGCCCGTCCGAGGGGTACGCGGGCTCGCACAGGTTGGAGCAGGAGCGCATCATCACCGACGCGCTGGCGACATCCGCGGCACTGCGCGAGTTCGCGCTCCCCACACCCGCCGCTCACGACGGGAGCGAGTGACCGAGCGAGTCGTCGTGCTCGGCGGTGGACCGGCCGGCGATGTTGCGGCACTGCGCGCGGCGCAGCTCGGCGCGGACACCACGCTCATCGAACGGGCCGAGCTCGGCGGCACGTGCCTCAACTGGGGGTGCATCCCCACCAAGTCGCTGCTCGCCGGCGCTGACCTTCTACGCAAGATCCGCAACGCCGCGGACTTCGGCATTCGCGTCTCCGAGCCGGAAATCGACTTCCCACGCATGATGGCGCGGAAGGAGGAGAACGTCCTCGCCATGCGCAACGGTGTGGCCGCGGCGTGCAAGCGCCGCAAGGTGCGCGTCGTGCAGGCGCAGGGTGTGGTCGAGCGCGACGCCGTTGCCGCCGGTGGCGAGCGCTTTCCGTTCGATCAGCTGATCGTGTGCGTCGGCACCGAGCCGTCCGGCCTCCCCGGGATCGACATGGAGCATCCCGCCGTCGTCACGTCGAACGGCATCCTGCGACTCGAGCGCATTCCCAAGCGGGTGCTCGTGATCGGGGGCGGCGTCGTTGGCTGCGAGTTCGCCAGCCTCTTTGTTGCGCTGGGCGTGTCCGTCGATGTCGTCGAGGTGCTGCCGCAGATCCTCGCGGGTGTGGATCCGCGGATCGTCCAGCAGTTCCGCCGCCGCGTGGAGAAGGAGGGCATCACCTTCCACACCGGCCGCAAGGTCGACACCATGGACTACACGGCGCACAGCGCCACCGCACACCTGGACGACGGCACCGCCATCAAGGCCGACTGTGTTCTCGTCTCGGTGGGCCGCCGAGCGCAGACCCGCGGCATCGGCCTCGAGGAGGCCGGGGTGGAGATCGACAAACAGGACCACGTCGTCGTCGACGACCTGCTGCGCACCGCGAACCCACGCATCTGGGGCGCCGGCGACTGCATCGGCGGGCTGCAGCTGGCTCACCTGGGCAGCGCCGAGGGTGGCCGCGCCGCGGAGAATGCGCTGCAGCACAACGTGACGGCGATGGACCGCACCGTCGTTCCCTCGTGCATCTACACCCATCCCGAAATTGCCATGGTCGGCTATAACACCGAGACCGCAAAGGCGCAGGGCATCGACGTGAAGCTGGGCCAGGCACGCTACCTGGGCAACGGCAAGGCGCTGGGCGAGGGCGAGCCCGACGGTGTCGCCCAGCTCTTCGCGGATGCTCGGACCGACCTGATCGTCGGCGCCACGGTGATGGGTGCTCACGCGGTCGAGATCATCCACGAGGTCGCGGTGGCGATCAGCGACGGCTTGACGATGGACGATCTCGGCGCCGTCATCCACGCGCATCCGACGGTCAGCGAGCTGATCATGGACGCTTCGGAACAGGGCGAGGGAACGGCTCCCTACCTCAGCTGACCTCGCGCTTCAGAGACTCCGCGTGACGCCGGAAGCGGCGATAGCCGAGCAGCCGCCGCACCGTCACGAGCTCCGCGATCGTCGCGGACAGCGTCAGGGCGGCCAGCACCAGGAGCGCGATGCCCAGCCATCTGGGACTCAGGACGGTGAGCGTCACGCCACCACTCGTGAGCAGCGCGGTGGCGGTGAGAAACACAGCCGCCGAGAACAACCGCCACCCCAATGACGCGGCGTAGCGCAGTCGCACGGCAGCCTCTCGGGCGTTGATGTACCCCGGCGACTCCGCGCGTGGCGCGCCGCCGCCCTGTGCCTGGCCCGCCGACTGCGCGCCGCGCCGAGCGGTCGCCATGCGCCACATGAACATGCTGGCGGCGATCCGGACGATCGCCCGGAGCAGCATGGTCCAGGGCATAAGCCCATGCTACGCTCGGTTGCCGGCAGACGAGTTCGGAGAGGCAGCAACATGGTCCGTGCGTACGTACTGATCACGGCGACGGCGGGACAAGCACTCGAGGTGGTGCGCCAGTTGCAGCACCAGCCCGGCGTGACCGGCGCCGACGCCATCACCGGGGAATTCGACGTCATCGCTCAGGTGCACGCGGACGATGTTCCTGGCATCGGCCGCGTGATCGTGGAGCAGGTGCAATCGGCCGAGGGTGTGTTCAAGACGATCACGTGCCTCGCTGTGTCCGAAAGCTGAGCCCCGGGCGGCAGGGGTCGCGCGCCTGAGCGCACTGTCCGGCCTCTTCGCTCGCGCCTTTGCTCGCATCCGGGCGAGCGCACGGCTGCGCCGCTCCCTCGCGTTCTGGTCGGTGGTGGGACTGGCGCTGGGCGAGGGATTCACCATCGGCATCGCCGTTGTGCACGGGTCCGGGGTTCTCGTCCCCGCGATGCTCGGCACGTTGGTGTGGTGGCTCATCGTCATGGTGTTCGTCGTGGGCGGCGCCGCGTGGCTCGACACGCCCGACGGGCAGCAGCTCGACCACTACGGCATACCCAACGGCCTCAGCGCGATCCGGACGTGGATGTGCGTCCCGCTGTTCTACGACGCAATCTTCACCCTCCCGGGGCGGCTCGCTCTCATTCTCTGGGCCGGGGTCGCCGGTGCTGTGGGACTGCTCGACGTCGTCGACGGCTTCCTCGCGCGCCGGATCGGCCCGGTGTCGGTGCTGGGCAAGGCCATCGATCCGTTCGGTGACGCGCTCTTCTTGGTTACGGCCGCCATTGGCAGTTACCTCCTCGGCATGTGGCCGCTGTGGTTGATGGCGTTCGTGATCTTTCGCTACGCGGGGCCACTGCTCCTGACGCCGATCGTGTTGCTCACCGGCCGGCGTCCGGAGCTCGTGCACACCGTATGGGGGCGGCGCAACACCCTGCTGACCGGTGTCGTGCTCTTCACGCTGTACTGGGTGCGTATCGCCGACGGCCCGGTGTGGCTGGCCGCGCTCTTCGCAGCGATCCCGACGCTCGTGCCGACCGCGATTCTCCACTTCGTCCAGTTGGCACGACGCACGTTCTCCGCGCCCGTGGTGCAGCCAGGCCGCGCCGCCTGATGTTCATGCACGCGCCGGCGGCTGCAGCAGCGCGCGAACGCGCTGCAACCACGCTCGGTTGCTGAGCTCGTCCACCTGCGGGACGTAGTTGCACTCGAACCCGTCATAGAGGAGGCGCCCCAGAGCTGGGTCGTCGAGGTCCAGGGCGAGAACGCGGTCGAGTTCCGCCGCGGTCTTTGCGGCGCCTGCCGCGGGCGCGTCGCGTACAAAGGCCGCGACGGCTGCAGTGCTGGACCCGTACTCCTCTTGCCAGTCCTGGTGAAAGTACCCGCCGAAGAATCGTGCGAGCGCGGGAAAGTCATGCTCTGCTCTGGCTGCCGCGTCGATGACGTCACTACTGCTGTTCACCTGGCCTCCTCTGTTTCGATGTGCGGGCGCGCTGCGGCGCGCGCGTCGGGTATGCCGTGAGCACGGTGTAGCCTCCGGACAGGTCGCCGTCGTGGCGCAACACGATGCGCACGGCGGTGACCGGTCTGGCGACGGTGACTCCTTTCGAGATGTCGTCCCACGTCAGGCAGCGACCGATGACTCGGCCCATGTCGAGCACGCATGTGTAGGGCATTTCGACCTCGGGCCCCGCGAGCCACTCACGGATGTCGCCGTTGTGGGACCACACTGCGCGCTGGACGCACTCCTGCGCGATTGCGCGGTTGCTGAAGCGACCGTCTGCGGCGATGCCCTGGCGCAGGATGCGCTTGAACTCCTCGCCGGGAGGGACGTCGACGTGGCGCCGGATTGTGTGGCCGCCGTGCTGCTCGTAGACGCCGATATCCTCGACCGGCAGCCGGTCGGGATCGGGAACCGGGGGCTCGGGTCCACCGATGTGCATCGCTTCTCCGTAACGGCCCTGGCTGGACGGTGTGGGCCTGCGCCCACTGTGTGCGCGCGTCGCGGACATGCCACGGACGTTTCCTGACGCGTGTCCGCGGCCATACTCCTTGCAGTGCAAGCAGTTCTCAAGGCGCGGCCAGCGGCCGGCTTCACCGTCGGCGACGTGGCGGCGCCGGCGCCGCGGCCGGGCGAGGTGCTCCTGCGCGTCGCCGCGGCGTCGGTCTGCGGCACTGACGTGCATCTCTACGACTGGGATGCGTGGGCGCAGGCGCGAGTCGTTACGCCGCGCATCGTCGGCCACGAGGTGTGCGGCGAGGTGATCGCGTGGGGCGAGGGCGTGCGGAGTCCGGCGATCGGGACGCGCGTCGCGGTGGAATCGCACATCGTGTGCGGCCATTGCGAGGAGTGCCGCCGTGGTGACTTCCACGTGTGCGAGAACACGCGCATCCTGGGGGTTGACGTCGACGGCGCGTTCGCGACGCAGGTGGCGGTACCCGCGGCGAACGTCTGGCCCGTTGGGGACTCCGTGCCGGAAGCGGTTGCCGCCGCGATGGAGCCGTTCGGCAACGCGGTGCACGCCTGCTCGTATGGAGAGCTCGACGGGCGTACCGTCGCCGTCTTCGGCTGCGGGCCCATCGGATGTGCCGCGATCGCGGTGTCGCGAGTGCTCGGCGCCGCGCGTGTGATCGCCGTGGATCGCAACGACTACCGCCTCCACCTGGCAGAGCGCATGGGCGCATCGGCGCTCGTGCGGGCCAATGCGGAACCGGTTGACGGCGCGGTGCTCGCCGCTGCCGGCGGCGACATCGACTGCGTGCTCGAGATGAGCGGCTCACCGATCGCCGTTGCTTCGGCGACGCGCCTGGTGCGGCCGGGCGGCTGGATCAGCCTGCTCGGCATCGGTGAGCCGGTGCTCCTCGATGTCACCACCGATGTCGTGATGAAGGGCCTGTCGCTCTATGGCGTCGTTGGACGCAAGCTGCCGACGACGTGGGAGCGCACGCTGTCGTATGTGCGCGATGGGATCGTCGACGTCTCCTCGCTCATCACCCACGAGTTCCCGATGCGCGACATCGACCGCGCGATGGAGCTGATAAAGACCGGCGACTGCGGGAAGGTGACGCTCACACCTGACTGAAAGCGGCCGCGCCGGGCGTTGGTGCCGCTCTGGCTGCTGCCGGCCGTTCTGGTGTCGCGGGCGAGCTATGGTTGACGCATGCTCACCGAGCCATCCACGTCGGATGCGGTGCGCGCACTGGACGCGTCGCTCAACGACGACCTCGACGCGCTCCGTCGCGACGGTCTCTTTCGGCCGCTGCGCGTCCTCGAGTCAGCGCAGGGCCCTGAGGTCGCCATCGCGGGCAAGCCGGTCATCAGCTTGTCGAGCAACAACTATCTCGGGTTGAACACGCACCCGGCGCTGGTCGACGCGGCGCAGCGCGCCGCGGTCGAATGGGGCGCCGGCACGGGTGCGGTTCGCACAATTGCCGGCACACAGACGCTGCACGAGGAGCTGGAGCAGCGGCTCGCCAACTTCAAGCGGACCGAGGCCGCGCTCACATTTCAGAGCGGCTACGCGGTCAACGTCGGCGTCCTCGGATCGATGCTCGAGTCCGGCGACTGCGTCGTCAGCGACAAGCTCAACCACGCGAGCATCATCGACGGCATCCGTCTCACCAAGGCGGATCGCATCCTCTACGAGCACACCGACGTTGACGACGCCGAGCGCGCGCTCAGCGAGGCCAGGGCCAAGGGATACCGGCGAATCCTGTTGGTGACCGATGGTGTGTTCAGCATGGACGGCGACATTGCGCCGCTCGATGCACTGGTGGAGCGCGCCGAGGCCGCCGGCGCCGCCGTGATGGTCGACGACGCGCATGCCACCGGCGTGCTCGGCACCAACGGCCGCGGCACCACCGATCACTTCGGCCTGCACGGTCGCGTGGCGCTCAACATCGGCACGCTCAGCAAGGCGGTCGGCGTCGTCGGCGGCTACGTGTGCGCGTCGCAGATTGTGCGCGACCACCTGATTCACAAGTCGCGTCCGTTTCTGTTCTCCTCGTCGCACCCGCCCGCTGTGGTTGCGGCGTGCATCGCCGCCGTCGACGTGCTGGAGCAGGACACCGAGCTGATCGATCGCCTCTGGACGAACACGCGCCACTTCAAGGAGGGTCTGCGCTCGCTCGGGTTCGACATCGGGCGCAGCAAGACGCCGATCACCCCGGTCATGTGCGGCGAGGCGCCCGTGGCGATGCAGCTGTCCGATCAGCTGTTGCAGCGCGGCGTGTTCGCGCAGGGCATCGGGTTTCCGACGGTCGCGCGCGGACAGGCGCGCGTTCGCACCATCGTCACCGCCACCCACACCACGGCTCAGCTCGACCGCGCACTGGAGGCGTTTGCCGATGCTGGACGCTTGCTCCGCCTGCGCTGACCCCGCTCAACGTGCCAACGTAACCGGCATGCAGCACGTCTGCTTCTGCTTGGCAGTTCTTCTGCGAGCGCCACAACGATGAACAGGCACCGCACCGCCGCGGAGCTCGAAGAGGAACGCGCCCAGATCGAAGCCGCGAAGCGCGACCGGGCGGCGTTCGCGCCGCTGTACGAGCGCTACGTCGATCAGATCTTCGCGTACGTGCTGTCGTTGACCAGGGACAAGGAGGAGGCCGAGGACGTGACCGCCGCAACGTTCGCCAAGGCGATCGAGGAACTCCCTCGATTCGAGTGGCGTGGCGTGCCGTACTCGGCGTGGCTGTACCGCGTGGCGAACAACCTCGTCACCCGCGAACGGCGCCGTCCCGGGTGGGTGGAGCTGGATCCTCATCTCCAATCAGACGACGAGGACCCGGCCGAGCTGGCCGAGCGCGTGGATCGCGACGCGGAGGTGCGACGTGCCGTCGCCGCGCTTCCCGGCGACCAGCGGCAGGCAGTCACGCTCCGCTTCGGCGGCGAGATGAGCTGCCGCGAGATCGGTGACGTCATGGGAAGGTCCGAGGGCGCGGTCAAGCTGCTGACGTTTCGCGCGCTGACGGCGATGCGCCGCCGGCTCGGCGCTCCGCTCCCGGCGGAGCGGGCGAGGAGTGCCGGGGGTGAGCGGCGGTGATGGAACCTGAGGACCGGCTCGATCTGGCGCTGGACAGTGCCACCACCGAGGCCGACCCCGAGCTGGCGCAGCTCGTCGATCTCGCCACCGAGGTGGCCCGCTCGCTGGAGCGGGGCTGGCTCACCGGCCCCGAACGCGAGCTGCTCTACGCGCGGGTGTTGGAGCTCGCCGGCAAACGCTCGCCGTGGTCGGTGGCTCGGCGCCTGCTCTCGGAGCACCGCGTGCCCGCGATCGCTGGCGGCGCCGCGTTCACGCTGGCGGCCGGGGCCGTGATCACG
>JBOHUE010000084.1:0-38295 GCA_050734185.1 Candidatus Dormibacteria bacterium
GCCTGCCGCTGTACCGCGCCCTCGGCGGCGGCGACGCGGCGGTGCTCCCGGTGCCCCTGCTGAACGTACTCAATGGCGGGGCACATGCCCGCAGCAACGTCGATTTTCAGGAGTTCATGCTCGCGCCGCTCGGCTTCGGAAGCTTCGCAGAGGCGCTGCGCGCCGGCTCGGAGTGTTTCCACGCGCTGCAGTCGCTGCTCGCAGAACGGCGGCTCAGCACCGGCCAGGGCGACGAGGGTGGGTTTGCGCCCGACCTCGACACAAATGAGGTGGCGGTGCGGCTGCTGCTCGAGGCGATCGATCGGGCCGGGTACTCGACCGCACAGGTGCAGATCGCGCTCGATCCCGCCGCATCGGAGCTCTACCACGACGGCCGGTACGAACTGCGTGGCGAGGGTCGTACTCTGGACAGCGCGGGGATGGTTGAGCTCTGGGAAGGGTGGTGCGATCGGTATCCGATCGTGTCGTTGGAGGACGGCCTTGCCGAGGACGACTGGGACGGCTGGCACATGTTGACCGAGCGGCTTGGTGACCGTGTGCAACTGGTCGGCGACGACCTGTTCGTGACCAACACCAACCGGCTGCGGCTCGGGTTCGAGCGCGGCGCGGCCAATGCGGTGCTGGTCAAGCTCAACCAGATCGGCACGCTCACCGAGACGCTCGAGGCGATAACGCTGGCGGGCGAGCACGGCTATGCATCCGTGATCAGCCACCGCAGCGGCGAGACGGTCGACACGACGATCGCCGAGCTCGCGGTTGCGGTCAATGCTGGCCAGATCAAGGCGGGGGCACCGTCGCGCGGCGAGCGCGTCGCCAAGTACAACCGCCTTCTGAGCATCGAGGCCGAGCTCGGGGCCGGCGGCCGGTTCGCCGGGACGTCAGCATTTCCGCGTGCCACCCGGCGTGACGGCGGCCGGCGGCCGGCGAGCACGTCTGCGAGCGCACTGTGACGGAGTCGAACGGACGGCGCCCGAGCGCTCGGACACGCGCCGCGCGTGCCGGCATGGGCCGTGGCACGGCAACGGGAGGCATGGAGCTGGTGCCGTCCCCGGCGCTGTCGGCGGTGCGGACGTACTCCGACCTGGCGTCGCTCGACGCCGCCATGGAGACGTGGGAGACGTATCGCCGCTACGGCAGCGAGACCACCAAGCTGCTCGAGGCGACGCTGGCGGACCTCGAGTCTCCCGACGGAGAGCCGCCCGCGGTGGCGCGTTGCACCACGAGCGGCCAGGCGGCGCTGGCGATCTCGCTGTCGCTCCTCGCCGCGCCCAAGCGGCGTCGCGTCGTCGTGGTGCGGCCCTGTTACGGCGGCACCGACGCGCTCGTCGGCGGACCGCTCGGCAACCTGGGGCTCGAACTGACGCCGGTCGACACTGTCGCCGGCGAGGACGACCACGCGGCGCGCGTGGCGGCGGTGCTCGACAGTGACGTGTGCGCGGTGGTGACCGAGGTGATCACGAACCCGCTCATGACGCTGATCGATGTCCCGTCGATCATCGATGCCGCGCATCGGGCGGGAGTCCCGTGCGTCGTCGACTCCACGTTCACGTCGCCGTTCTTTTTTCAGCCCCTCGCGCACGGCGCGGACATCGTCTTCCACAGCCTCACCAAGCACCTGTCGGGACACAGCGACGTGCTCGGTGGTGTGCTGCTGATGCGCAGCGACAACGCGGTCGGAGGCTGGACCGATTCGTTCGCCAACCTCATGGGCGCGGAGCTGAGCCCGTTCGATGCGTGGCTGGCGCTGCGCGGACTGCGCACCGCAGCGCTGCGCCTCGAGCGCGGCTCGCAGTCAGCGGCGACGCTGGCGTCGTGGTTCGCGCAGGACCGCCGTGTCGGCGCGGTTCACTACCCGGGGTGGCACGGCAGCGAAGAGGCGGCTCGCGCCGCGGCGCTGTTGCCCGCCGGCCGCGGTCCGATGCTCAGCATCGAGCTCGACGGTGGCGTCGACGCGGTGGACGCGTTCATCGGCCGCCTCGTGGGCGTGCGCTTGGCGCCGAGCCTCGGTGATGTCGCCACTACGATCAGCCATCCCTCGCTCACATCGCATCGCAGCCTGAGCCGCGAGCGCAAAGCGGCGCTGGGGATCACCGATGGGCTGATTCGCATCAGCACCGGCGTCGAGAGCGTCGACGATCTGCAGGGCGAGTTCGACCATGCGCTCGGGTAACCGGCGGGCCGGCGGAATATCATCGGATCATGGCAACGATCAGACTCGCGAACGGCGGTGACCTCGGCGTCAAGCTCAGCCTGGAAGAAGTGAAGGGCGTTCTCGGCGGCGACGCCGATTTCGTGGAGCTGCCCGGCGATGACGGTCCGGTGCTGGTGCGACCGTCCGCGGTGATCGCGATCATCGAGGACTCCAAGCGGGGCACTGCCGGCTTCCGGGTCGGCGCAGCAACCGCCGGCTGAGGGCGTCTGGGGCGCTGCTCGCCCCAGAATGCGGAGCATGCCCGCCAACTCCGGCTCCGCTCCCACGCGGCTGACCGTCGTCCCGGCGATGCCCGATCAGGGGATCATCGACCGCATCGGCAACACGCCGCTGCTGCGCATCCACCTGTTCGACGACGAGGCGCCGGACGTCGCGGTGTACGCCAAGGCGGAGTTCCTCAACCCCGGCGGCTCGGTGAAGGATCGCCCCGCGCTGCGCATGATCGAGGAGGCCGAGCGCAGCGGCGAGCTGACGCACGACCGCACCATCATCGACAGCACGAGCGGCAACACCGGGATCGCATACGCGATGGTGGGCGCGGCCAAGGGGTACCGGGTGCGCCTGGTGATGCCGGGGAACGTCAGCGACGAACGCCGCGAGCTCGTGCTGGCGTACGGCGGCGAGATCGTGTTCAGCGATCCCATGGAGGGAAGCGACGGTGCCATTCGCCTGGTTCGTGCCATGTACGACGATAACCCGGACGCGTACTTCCTGCCGAACCAGTACGACAACGACAACAACTGGCGCGCGCACTTCGACGGCACCGGCCTCGAGATCTGGGAGCAGACGCAGGGCTCGATCACCCATTTCGTCGCGGCGCTCGGCACCAGCGGCACCTTCGTCGGCGTGACCCGCCGGCTACGCGAGCTCAACCCCGCGGTGCGCTGCATCAGCGTCCAGCCGAGCGAGCCCTGGCACGGGCTCGAGGGCCTGAAGCACATGGCGTCCTCGATCGTCCCGGGCATCTATGATCCCGCACTCGCCGACGAGAACATCGATGTCGACACCGAGCCCGCGTACGACGTGGCGCGCGCGCTGGCGACTCGCGAGGGCGTCCTCGCGGGTCATTCGAGCGGCGCTGCGCTCGTGGCGGTGCGTGAGGTCGCGCTGCGCATCGGACGCGGCGTGATCGTGACCGTGCTCGCCGACGGGGGCGTCCGCTACGTCTCCACGGGCCTGTACCGGCGGCGCGACTGATGCCCATCGCGGAGGCTGTGATCCTCGGGCCGATGTACCAGCACATGGCCGGCATGGCCGACGACTCGTACCCCGATGAGGGGTGCGGCATCCTGGTCGGTCGCATGAGCGGCGAGCGCGCCGAGATCCTTGCGGTCACGCGTGGCCGGAACCTGAACACCGAACGGTCACGCGACCGGTACGTCCTCGATCCCGCGGACATCGTCGAGGCCGACCGCGAGGCGCGCGCGCGGGGCTGGGACATCGTCGGCTTCTGGCACAGCCACCCCGACCACCCGGCGCAGCCCTCGCAGTTCGACACCGACCATGCGTGGGTGGACTACGTCTACATCATCTGCGCCACGACGAATGAGGGGACGGGCGACGTCAACGCCTTCACGCTCGCGGCGGAGGGGGGCCCGTTCGAGCCCGTTCTGCTCGTGGTCGCCCCCGAGGACGCCGTCGAGCGGTGAGCCCCGCCAACGCGGCGCGGCGAACCACGCGGCGCCGGCGCAATGGTGACGACGACCTCGGCCCGCCCAGCGGCGTGGTCGCCATCGTTGGGCGGCCAAATGTCGGCAAATCGACGCTCTTCAACCGGCTCACCGGCAGGCACGCTGCGATCGTCGACGAAACCGCGGGGCTCACCCGCGACCGGCTGTACGGCATTGCCGACTGGCGCGGCCGGCGATTCACGCTCGTCGACACCGCAGGGCTCGACGCGCATATGCCACGTGGCGCCGCGGCGGACACGGCGGTGCTGCTTCGTGGGACCCAGGCGCAGACGCGAATCGCCGTCGACGAGTCCGATGTGTGCATCTTCCTCGTGGACGTGCGTGACGGCGTCACACCGCTCGACGACGAGGTCGCGTCCGTGCTGCGCGCCGGCGGGAAACCCGTGCTGCTCGTCGGCAACAAGGCGGACAGCGACCGCGACCCGTACTATGCGCACGAGCTGCACGGGCTCGGTCTCGGCGAGCCGATTCTCGTCGCGGCGCTGCAGGGCAAGGACACGGGTGACCTGCTCGACGCCGTCGTGGACGCGCTGCCGCCGCCCGACGAGGACGCCGGCGATGAGTCGAGCCGCGAGATGCGTGTCGCCATCGTGGGTCGCCCCAACGTCGGCAAGTCATCGTTGCTCAACGCGATCGTCGGCAACGAGCGCGCGCTCGTTTCGCCCATTCCCGGGACGACGCGCGACGCGGTCGACACGATGGTGATGCACGGCGACGCACCGGTGCGCCTCGTCGACACCGCCGGCATCCGCCGCCGCGGCGTGATCGACACCGACGTGGAACACTTCAGCCTGCTGCGCTCGCTGCGCGCGCTGGATCGAGCCGAAGTTGGTGTCGTCGTCATCGACGCATCGCAGGGAGTGGTGGCGCAGGATCGCCACATCGCCGGCTACGCAATCGACGCCGGGGCAGGGGTCGTCGTTGCCGCGAACAAGTGGGACCTGGTACCCCAGGAAGAGCGCGCCGACCCCGCGTTTCTGAAGGCGATCGCCGCCGCCTTCGACTTCGTGCCCGGCGTGCCGGTGCTCACGATCTCTGCAACGGATGGCCGCAACATCGGCCGCGTGCTCGACGCGGCCGCCGCCGTAGTGACCGCGCGCGCGACGCGCATACCGACCGGACCTCTCAACACGCTGCTGCGCCGGGCCTTTGACGAGCATCCGCCGCGGAACCACAAGGGGCGGCGGCTCAAGCTCTTCTACGCGGCGCAGGCGCGCAGCGCGGCCCCGACCATCGTGCTGTTCGTCAACGATCCCGAGCTGATGCACTTCGCGTACCAGCGATACCTCGAGAACCGCATCCGCAGCGTGTTCGGCTTCGCGGGCGTCCGGCTCCGGCTGGTGTTGCGCGCGCGCTCGGGCGACGACCGCTGATGCGAGTGCGCATCGCGGTTCTCGGCGCCGGATCGTGGGGAACCGCATTGGCGCAGACGTTTGCCCTCGAGGGTGTGGACCGCGATGTCGTCCTGTGGGCTCGTCGCGAGCAGACGGCCGCGGCGATGGGGGAGACCCGCCACAACCCGCGGTATCTGCGCGACATCGAACTCGACGGCGACATCACGTTCACCTCCGACCTCAGCCACGCTGTGCGCGACGCCGGCCTGGTCGTGCTCGCGGTGCCGACCGGCGCGATGCGGGAGGTCGCAACGGCGATGCGGCCGCATGTCGCGGCGGATGCCGTGGTGGTGAGCGCGGCGAAGGGGTTTGACGGCGAGACGGGCTCGACGATGTCCGAGGTGCTCGACGAGGTCTTCGGCCCGCAGTCACCGCGGGTGACGGCGCTCAGCGGACCCAACATCGCGCTGGAGATCGCCAGGGGGCTTCCCGCGGCCGGCGTCATCGCAGGCGAGGCCGCGTGCGCCGCGCTGGTGCGCAACGTGCTCAGCGGCTCGCGCTACCGCATGTACAGCACCGATGACGTCATTGGTGTCGAATACGCAGGCGCGCTCAAGAACATCCTGGCCATCGCCGCGGGAGTGTGCGATGGCATCGGCACCGGTGACAACGGCAAGGCTGCGATCCTGACCCGCGGGCTGGCGGAGATCGCGCGGCTCGGCCTTGCCGCCGGCGCGCAGGTGATGACGTTCGCCGGCCTCGCCGGTCTCGGCGACTGCGTGGTGACGTGCACCAGCCCCCACTCGCGCAACCGCCGTCTGGGCGAGGCGATCGCGCATGGCACCGCGCTTGACGACGCGCTGGATCAGATCGGCATGGTGGTGGAGGGCGTGAACACGACACGCGTGGCGGTTCGTCTCGCGGCCAGGTACGGCATCGACATGCCGATCACCGAGCAGGTGCACGCAGTGCTCTTCGAGCGCAAACCGGTCGGCGTTGCATTCCAGGATCTCATGCGTCGCGATCCAGCCGAGGAACTGCACGGGCTCAACTAGGGATCGTCGGCAGCGCATCGACGTTGCCGATGTGCCGAGCCACGGTCGTGGCCTCGTCGAAGAGTGCTTGGGCGCCGACGATGTTGGCCTCGGCCCCGGAGTTCGTATTCACGCACCCTTCGTCGACGCCGTCTCCAACGCGCCCGGCGCTGCGGTCGTACACGGCCACGCCGGCGGCATTGCGGCCATCGAACCATGACCTCGCCGCGGTGGCGAGCGCGGCATACCTGGTTACCCCGGTGACCTCCGCCAGACGGGTCAGGGCGTAGACGGTCGAGGCCACGTCATACGGCTGCACCCGGGGAAGGTCGAAGGCTGCGTCGACGACCTTCGTGAACACCAACTCAGCACTCCCGGTTGCTGCGGCGACGAGGTCATCGCGGCCGAGCCTCACGCCGGCATCGGCGAGAACCCCTTCCTGGATATGGCCCCACAGGTGCGGATGGCCGCGCTCTTCCTGTGAGTTCATGAGCATGCCATCGACGCGACAGCTCAGCAGCTCGTCGCTCCAGGTGGAGAGCCGAGCCGTCAGGTCGCCGTCATCGGTGCCCTGCAGGAGCGTGAGGGCAGTCCTGATGTGGAGGACGCGGACGTCGGCCGGAACACCGACAGCTTCGATGATGTGCGGCAGACCTCGTCGCAGTGCATCGGCGATGCGCGCATCGCTGAGCACGCGCGATGCGTGTGCCAGCGCCAGCAGGGCACGGGCCTGCCAGAACGCGCCTCCCGCAACCGACGTTCGACCGCGAACATTGGGCGCGCCCTCCCAGTCCAGTATGAAATTCAACCAACGCCCATCGGCGCCCTGCATTGCAAGAAGGAACTCGAGCAGGCCATTGCACCAGAGGAGCGCCCAGCTCAGCCTGGTCACCTCCCAGAGATCGCAATAGAGCTGCAGCGCGCGCGCAGCGTCGTCCACGCATGCGACGCCCTCGTAGCCGGCTTCTCGCGCTGCTATCGGCTCATTCAGCGTATCGGCATAGACCGCGATGGCGAGCGCGCCGGGCCCGGCAAACGGCACCGCACGACCAAGGCGCGCGATCTGCCTCAGCACGGCTTCATCTGCTTAAGAATGTCCTCTACGGCGAAGTCCGCGGCGGCCAGGCAGCTGTCGGCGGCGCCGTAATAGACGCGGATGTTCGTTCCCGCGGCGTCCAGCGCAACGTGACCGCACGCGAAGACGACGTTGTCGTACAGACCCTTGCGCTCGTAGGGCGCGGTCGGTACGAGGATGGGCTCGGGTGACCGAGCGATGACTCGTGTCGGGTCATCGCCGTCGAGGAGCAGCGCGCCCAGCTCATAACGGGTATTGCGATCCACGCCGTGGTAGATCTCGAGCCATCCGGCGGGGACGCGCATCGGCGTTGTGCCGGCACCGGTGCGCAGCTCATCCCACATCCGCGGCCGTGGCAGGGCCAGCGGCACATGGTCCCCCCAATGGATGAGGTCGTCCGAGAACGCGATCCATACACCGAGCACGCGCCCGAACGACTGGGGCATCGGGCGCGTGAGGGCGGCGAAGCGGCCGCCGACGCGACCGGGAAACAGGACAACGTCCTTCTGGTCGGGCAGGAACATGAGGCCGCGACGCTCGAAGGAACGAAAGTCTGTTGTCGTCAGCCGGCTGGTGCTGATGCCGAGCCGGCCCACCGATACGTAGGTGATGTGCCACACGCCGTCGATGAGCGTCGCTCGAGGGTCTTCGCAGCCGTACTCCTCGAAGCGGTTTGCCGGAATCACCCACGGCTCGTCATCCACGGCGAACCGAATGCCGTCGGAGCTGCGCGCGACCCTCAGGTGGGACATCTGCGTCAGAAAGTCGCTGACGTCGTCGGCAGCAGCGGTGAAGCCGCCGGCGAGGTTGCGATAGCGGATGCTTCGCGGGTCGCTCAGGTCGAGCCCAGGAAGATCTCGAGGAAGGAAGACCTCGATGACGCGCCCAGGGTCGTGACGCGCATCGAGAAAGGCGATGCCGACGACGTCGTCTGCGGTGTAGCCGTCGCCGAGCGGCTTCAGCTCCGGTTCGGGGCCACTGAGGTCGAGCGTGAGCGCGTTGGCCGCGGGACGCTCGCCGAAACGTGGACGCTCGCCGACGCGCAACAACAGCACCACCTCGCCGTCAACCTCCGCGGCGGCGGCATTGGAGACCGACACGACCTCGAACCCTGGTTGCGATGGACGCACATCCGCGATGGTCAGGATCGGGTTCTCCGCCAGTCGCTGTCCCAACTCGCGCGGTTGCTTGACCGTGCTCCCGCGGCCGCGCATGGTCGCTGCCGCGTCGGTCACCGTGCTCACAACCTCGAGGAACGCACGTGCCGACTGCGGCCATGCGGAGTCGCGAGCGTAGGCAAACGCCGCCTGCTCGAGCGCCTTCTTCGCATCCGGGTCGTCGAGGATTGCGTTGACCGCGTGAGCGAGCTGACCCGGATCGCGAAACTCCACCAGCACACCACGGCCATCGCTGAGCGCTTCCGCGGCATGCATGTACCTGGTGGACACCACGGCCTTGCCCGCTCCGAGTGCGTATGAGAGGGTCCCGCTCGTGATCTGGTTGGGATCGAGATATGGGGTCACATAGACGTCGGTGGCAAGAAGCAGCTCGATGATGTCGCGCTGACTCATGTAGTTGTCGATGAAGGCGACGTGATCGTCCATACCCAGGACGTGCGTTTCGGCGACCAGTGCGTTGCGATAGTCCTCACCCTGCAAGCGCAGGAGATCCGGGTGCGTCTGACCGGCGATGAGGTACAGAGCGTCCGGGTACTGAGCGACGACGTCGGGCATCGCCTCGATCATGTACTGCAGCCCCTTGCGCGGATCGACGAGCCCAAATGTCGAAATGAGCGTCCGCCCCTCCACGCCGAGCTTCTCTTTGAAGCGCTGCCGTCCGTGCGGGTCGATGACCGGCATGCCGTGGGGTATGACCCGCGGTGGCTTGGTGATGTCGTAGTCGGTCGCAAGCAGCTGGACCGCTGATGCTGCCATGACGATCACCTCGCCACTCAGCTCGGCGATTGCTCGCGTCGCCTTGCGGATCGAGGGTGTCGGCCGTGGGAGAACGGTGTGCAGCGTGACCACGAGCGGCTTGCGCAACTCCTCGAGGAACGGGAGGAAGTTGTCCGAATACTCGCTCTGGGTCCAGCGCCCATCGGTGAAGATCGGCTCAGTCCACGTCCCATAGAGCCCGAACTCATGCTGCACCATGACCGCGTCGGCGTTCGAGGCGTTGATTGATCGTGCTGCCGCCGCATAGCTCTCAGCGTCGCCCTGACGGATCCGCCAGCGGACGTGCGAACCGTATGGGCGGAGCACGTTCGGTTCCTCGATGGCCGCTGTGCGACAGGTGACCGTGGGATCGCTCTCGCGCACCGCGGCGATCAGATCAGCCGTGAAGGTCGCGATGCCACAGCGGCGGGGAACAGCGGAGGAGACGAACGCGATGCGGGTGCCGGCCATGGTCGGTCTAGTCGCGGTGCGGGTGCGCCCGGGTCACCCGGCGACCAGCCGGCCGCGCTTCACTGCGCATCGCTCGCACAGTGCGCTGTGCTCAGCGGTAATCGGTTCGCCATCGTCCAGCGGAATCTGCGAGCCGACGAACATGAAGCCGAGATCGTTGTGGCCACATTCAGCGCAGGACACGGAGTTGGCCACGGTGCTGAAGAAGAACCGCTGATCGCCGATGATCAGCTCACGTCGTGGGTGAGGAATGAAGCTCGCCGCGGGAATGACATGGCGCTTGGCATCATGCGGCGCGGCGGCGCCCGGCCACTCGGCAGTCGGATGGTGGCCGCGGATCACCTCGAGCTGACCGGAATCACCCCTGCGGCGTATGGCCACAACCGCAACCGGCAACCCATCGATCGAGCTGTGCCCCGCGACTGGGTGCGGTAGTGCCTGCCAGCGCTCCGTGCCGCCGCGCGAGCGTGGAGCGGACGTGGGCAGCCATCCTCGGAACAGAGGCACCCTAACGGTCGCTGGCGCTCAGTGCGACGGTTGCCATTTGGACATCATATGCTTGCTGTCGGACGCTCGCGTCGCGTGCTTGCCCGTTCCTCGTGGAGGACCGGGCCCACGAGTCGAGTTCGCACTCGCGGAGATTAAGTCAATGGTGGCTGTAACTTCGAAGAGTTCGCGGCTCAGGAGACGCTCGAGCCAGCTCCGCCACTCCGTCGGTGTCCATCCCAGTTGGGACACCAGGAGGCGGAAGGTGTCGCTGTTCACCAGGGCGAAGAACGTCGCCGCTGCAGGGTGTATCGGGGAGCCGTCACCAAGGATGACGCCGACCAGTGCCTCCTGAGTCCTGTAGCGACGCTCGTTGTCCTCGCGAATGAGGTCGCGGATCGACCCCTCGGTTGCCGCTGCGTCCCGCATCACCTCCTTGATCGGCGCAGTCCGTGCGGCGATTTCGGTGGCGTGGCGAAGAACGATCACGAGACGCCGCTGAGGATCATGCTCTCGCCGGGCCGCTCGCACCCAATCTCGATCGAGCACCGCGACCAGTTGGGCGTCGCCGGCGATGGTGAGGTCGAGACCCGCACCCAAAATCTCGTGCTTGGTGCCGAAGGCCTGGTAAACGGTGGCCGCGGCGACGCCGGCGTCGCGAGCGATCGCGTCGACCGTCGTGGCCGCGTAGCCGCGATCGAGGAATAGGCGGATGGCGGCCCGAACAATCCGCTCACGCGTTGCGGTTGCGCGCTCCTCGCGCCGGCGCCCCGCTTCGCTCTTGCCCTTGACAGGCTCCCGCATCTTGCTAGAGTAGCACTTCATAGAGTAATACTCCATACTAGTGCCAAGGGAGGCATCTCCATGACCAACTTGGTGAATCTCGACCCCGGCTGGAGCGCTGTGGCCGGCGTCACGCCGTTCGTGATCCTTCCGGGGGATGGCGAGACCATCCGCGGCCCGGTCGGGGGGCCGACGACCTACAAGGCCCGCGCCGAGACGACCAACGGCACATTCACCGCCATGGAGAACATTCTTCCGCCGTTGCAGGGGCCGCCGCTGCACCTGCATGTCCGCGAGGATGAGATGTGGTACGTGCTCGAGGGTGACGTGCGCTTCAAGGCCGCTGACCGGATATTCGCAGCGCCGACCGGATCTTTCATGTTCATCCCCCGCGGTACGCCGCATTGTCTCCAGAACATCAGCGACACCATGCCGGCGAAGGTGCTGGTGATGTTCACCCCGGCCGGCATGGAGCGCTTCTTCGACGGCATCGGCGAGCTGCCGCCGGGTCCCGTCGACCCCGATGTCTACGGCGCGATCGCGCACAGCGCGTGGATGAAGGTCGTGGGGCCGCCAGTCGCCGAGTCTGATCCCCTGTAGCTGCAGGTCACCACTTCAACCGGTGCGCGACGCGTCCCGCCTCGGTAGCGTCTTCGTCACGTGCGATGCGGCGGACATCTGCGTCTGGTGACATCCGGCATTGGGCGACCGTGCGCGGCACAGATCGCGTCGCTGTCACCGTCAGAGCTCGTGTGTGGAGGCGCTGAGATGCTCGGTTGGACAACGCCGCGGTTCAAGATCAGGACGACGATCGCCCAGGCGGACGCCGAAGAGGCGAAGACCCTGAGGCGGTTTGAAGAGTCGCGTTCACGCAAACATGAACTGAACACCGCGATCGCCCAGGCAGCCAGGGTCGCGGACTCCGTCGCGCGACTCGGCCAGGAGCTGCGCGACCGGCGCTAGGCTGCGCACCGCTTCCCAGCGGCGCGCGCCGCCAGATGCGCAGCGCCGAGTATGTCATTGGTGTCGAATACGCAGGCGGGCTGAAGAACATCCTGGCCATCGCCGCGGGGGTTTGCGACGGCATCGGCACACGGCCGAGTACGAGGAACTGCACGGGCTCAGCTCGTAAGGCTAGACTCCGTGAGCGGACGGGGAGTAGCTCAGGTGGTTAGAGTACTGGTCTGGGGGACCAGGGGTCGCAGGTTCGAGTCCTGTCTCCCCGATACCGCCAAGCATGGCAATAACGACGAGCGGTCATGTCATGTCATACACGGGTTTTGGCAGCTCTGCGCGTGCCGGTCGAACCGGGCCCCGGCCGCCATCGGGAAGGTTATGACGATGACTGCCCCGTCCCAATCGGCCGACGCGAATCGTGTCCCGTACGCGACACAGGTTGGCAGGGTTGAGCCTGTCGCCCAACGCCGGTCTTCCGTACCGTTCTTGTCATGACCGTGCAAGACATGGCGCACGAGGTGCCGGCACACGAACTGCAAGTGCCAAAGATCGTTCAAGGAGGCACGGCGTAATCCCCAGACCTCATGATGTCGCTCGCCGAGGGAGCGGGCGTTGATCACCCTGTGCCAGGAGCTCCCGTTTTTGGCTGGCGGCAGATCGGTGCCGACGCGCACGCCGCACTCGGCGGAGCGCGGTTACGCTGGGTTGGCCGAACGCGCTCGATACGAAGCCGACTCCAGCTGACCCACCGGCGCTGACCGCCTCAATTAGCGGCAGAGAGCGCGTCACCGAGCCCGAGCCGGTCAGCGAACGCCCCACGGCTAACCTCACCGATGCTCTTGCCGGACGATCGGACCAAGGCGACCACCTCAGTCTTGTACGCGTCGCTGAATCGCCGACGCTCCCGTCGAGCCATATGGACCTCCAGTGCGGGGTTGCTCCCCACATCATGGTCGTCCGTCTTAGCGGGTCAGGCCCACACATCGCGGCGTGTAGAGTCGGGGTTGACACGGATAAACGCGGGTGGTATACGGGCGTGATCCGCGGTCGATCGACCGAGCGTTTTGGGGGGAAGCCATGTCCAGAGTTACTCACACGCAAGGGATTTCCGTTGCGCGCTTGGCGGGAAGGGTCGCTCGTCTATTGCCGTTGGCTGTGTTGGTCATAGTTGCGGCGTCTCCCGTCAAACCCGCTGCCGCGCAAACCACGACGCCCAGCCTGGCTCAGGCTCCTGGCGAGGAGCTCGGCGTACTGTGCGGGTCGTATCCACCCAGCTTCACCTGTTTCAGCGGGAATCAAGGCTCGGTCACGACCAACTGCATTTCGGGGCCGAACGGCACCGCGATCCTCAGCTTCACCGCACAAGGCGTTGCCATCGGTCCGTACCCGGGAACGTTCACTGAGAGCGGCAGCTATACGCTCGGTCCCCTCGGCAGTGGTGGGAATAGCATGAGCGAGACGGTCATCGCCTTCAGCTCGACATTCAGCATTCAGTCGGCGTCAGGCAACATAAGCGGGAGCAAGTCTGCGTCGGGTGTTCCACAACCCGCGAACACATTTAACTTCTGTCCCGTCTTCAACCTCGGCACCTTTGCTGGTGCCTTCGCAAACTACGACGCCACCATCACGACCACTTCGGGCTCATTCAGGGACACCGGCTCTGCCTTGGCGCAGGTCGGGGGGCCGGGGGGCGCCCCGCCCGGATTCTTCGAGGTATTCAGTAATTCAAACGGCGTCGTCCCCATCCCCACGTGCAACCAGAACAGCCAAGTTAACCAGGGGCAGGGGCGCAACAATCAGGGTTGCGCTAACCCGGGGCAACAATAGCGGCCGCTAGTCGGCGAGCGTGAACCACTGCACGTAGGTGCCGTCGGTGTACTGCTCGAACCGGAAGCGGCCGTGCCGACCGCGCAGGTCCTCAAACGGTCCGTCGCCGTGGTCGGCGAACACCACGGTTCCCTCCGCGACGTAGCGGTCCTCCTGCCCGAAGCCGGCGTCACCCAGCGCGCGCCAGGTTGCGAACTCGCCGGTCGCCATGACGAACAGGCCCTGCGCGGACCCGTGCAGCGCGCCGGAATGGTCGGGAATCACGTCCGCGTTCCAATAACTGGTGAACGTGATGCTGTTGTGCGACCCCTCACCCTGAAAGACGACCTCGAGGCGGGGTTGGGCTGGGTCGACGACCCGTGTGAGCACCTCACGGCCACGCTCGACGACTGACGCCACATCGGGGCGAACCGCGCTCACCGCCCCGTGCGCGCCTGTTCACGGAGCGCCTTCCACTCCTCGGATCGGTGATACGCCCACTCGAGGTTGGCGAGCTCCTCGGAATCGTTGCGCTCCTCGCGCAGTGAGCGCGCCGCCGCCTCGATGCGCTTCCACGGCGGTGCGTCGAGGAACGTGTCGAAGGCGAGCTCCTCGTTGAGCATCCCCTTGCGCAACAGCCCCGAGATCGTCTCCCAGAACGAGAGCACGGTGTCGATCTGCTCGTACCCCTCGGTGCCGGGTGGGTAGCGATCGCGAAGCTCGGCGAACGTGAGCCCGTCGGGGATCGTGCGCCAGAAGTTGCGCGCTTTGCGGACGGGCTCGGAGAGCCACATCTCGAGGACCCGGATCAGGACGTCGACGTCAGCCTCGGTCGGCTGGCCAGTCATCGACGCCGTACTGTACTCCGAGGATGGAGGCGCGGCAGACCATGACGTGGCTCGATCCCGCAGAGCTCCGCGTCGGCCTCGGATGCATGCGCCTCTGGACGGCATGGGAGGACGCCGCCCCAGAGGCGACCGTCCGCGCCGCCCTGGACGCAGGGATCACCGTCTTCGACACCGCCCGCACCTACGACGGGCCCGGTGGTGAGCCCGGCAGCAACGAGCGTGCGCTCGCCCGGATCCTCCGCGCGCACAGCGGACGTCAAACGGTCCGCGTCGTCACCAAGGGCGGCATGCGCCGCGAGGCGAATGCCTGGATCCCTGACGGCCGCGCCCGCACGATCGCCGCGGACTGCGAGGCGAGCCTCGCGGCTCTCGAGGGCATGCCCATCGACCTCTTCCTGTTGCACGCGCCGGACACGTCGCGAAGCTGGAGCACGGCGCTGCGCGCTCTCGCCGGTATGCTCGACCACGGACTCGTCGCCCGCGTGGGGCTGTCGAACGTGAGCCGGGCGCAGCTCGAGCAGGCATTCGCCACTGTTCCGATCGCGGCCGTCGAGATCTCGCTGAGTCCGTACGACGACAGCCGCCTGCGCGACGGCACCGTGGCGCTGTGCGGCGAACGCGGCATCACAGTGATCGCGCACTCACCGCTCGGCGGACCCCGCCGCGTGCGGGCCCTGCGGCGAAACCGGACTCTGCTCGACGTCGCTCACCGGCACGAGGACACCGCCGAAGAGGTGGCGCTGGCCTGGTTGCTCGATCTCGATCCGCACATCGTCGTCATCCCGGGAGCGCGAACTCCCCGCGCGGTCGCTGCTGCCGCGCGCGCGCAACGTCTGCCACTCGCCGATGACGAACGCGAGAAGCTGCGCACGGCGTTCGGCCGGCCTCGGGCTGTGCGCGTCGCAGCGCCCGCGGCAACCAAACAGGGCGACGTCGTGCTGATCATGGGCATCCCCGGCGCCGGCAAGAGCACCGTGGCTGCGCAGTACGTGCACGACGGGTACATGCGACTCAACCGCGACCTGCGCGGCGGGTCGCTGCGCGAGCTGTGCATGGCGCTCGACGAGGCGCTGGAGAACGGTGCACGCACGGTGGTGCTCGACAACACGTGGCTGACACGAGCGTCGCGGAGCGACGCCGTCGCGGTTGCCGGTCGCCACGGTGTGCCGATTCGCTGTGTGTGGCTCGACATCCCGCTGGCTGACGCGCAGCGCAATGTGGTCGAGCGCGTGCTGGACCGGCGCGGCTCGCTGCCGACACCCGATGAGGTGCGTCAGTTCAACGGGCGCGACGGAATGATCACGCCGACTGCGCAGATGCGGGCCCGGCGCGGGCTCGACCAGCCGGCGGCGGACGAGGGCTTCGCCGCCGTGGAGCGAGTCGCGTTTGTGCGAGCCGCCGCGGCCGGCGGTGTGCCGGGCGTGTTCGTCGCCGCGTCAGCGATGGCTCAGCCCGGCGTTGCCGATGCGTTCGACGCGACGTCGTCGCGCCCGCACCTGGTGTTCGACTGGAACGAGCAGGGGAGCAATGAGCGGCTGACCGCGGCTGCGGGCCGTCTCGGCACCCTTGTATCGGGGATAGTCGACGCGTCGTTGTGCGCACACCCGGCGGGACCGCCGGTCTGCTGGTGCCGTCCGACGCTGCTGGGACTGCTGCTGGAGTTCGCGCGTCGGCGTGGCATTGATCCGGCGCAGTCGCTGCTCATCGGCACGAGCACCGGGCATGGGTCGATGGCGCAGGTGCTGGGCAGCACATACGTCGCCGTCTGACCCACGGCGCAGCCGCCAACGTGACACCATCCCCATCGATGGCGGCGAAGGAGGGGTTCTTCAGCGGCGCGACGTTCCAGTTCCTGCGCGAGCTGACGGCGAACAATCGCAAGGACTGGTTCGACGTCAACAAGAGCCGGTATGAGCAGCACGTCAAGTCGCCCGCGCTCGCGTTCATCGCGGCCGCCGGCCCGCGCCTGACACGCATCAGCCAGGAGATCATCGCCGACCCGCGGCCGGTTGGCGGATCGCTCATGCGCGTCTACCGCGACATCCGTTTCTCCAAGGACAAGACGCCGTACAAGACCAACGTCGGCATCGGCTTCGGCCACCGCAGGGGGCGTGATCAGGCCGCGCCCGGGTACTACCTCCACATCGGCCTCGACAAGGAGTGGGGCAACTTCGGCGGCGGCGGGATCCACATGGCAGACACGACGACGCTCCGCGCGATCCGCGACGCGATCGTCGAGGACTCCGCCGCGTGGAAGAAGGCCGCGCACAAGTCCAAGCTGACGAGCACGCACCGGTTCGGCGAGGACTCACTGAAACGATCGCCTGCCGGCTACCCGGCGGACCATCCATTCATCGACGATCTGATGCGCAAGGGGTTCTTCGCCAGCGTGAAGTACACGCAGGCCGAGGTGACGGCGACGGACTTCCTCGAGCGCTACGTCGAGAACTGCCGCACCGAGGCGCCCATGCTCGCGTTCCTGGCGAACGCCGTCGGCGCCGCCTGGTAGCGTCAGCTCAGGAGCCCGAGTCGGTCCCCGGGCCGCGGAGCTGCAGCGATGACCGCGCAAAGCGCTCCGCGAGGAACCGGCCCTGCGCCGCCAGTGCGTCGCCGTCGCCCTTGAGGATCGCGTTGGTGACCTCGGCGGCCTTCTGCGAGAGCAGGTCGAGCTGCGCCACGACCATCTGATGAGCCGTCTGGCCGCCGGCAAGCACGTGCGTCTCCGCGTACTGCCGCGGCAGCTTGAGGTATGCGTCGAGTGTTTCGGGCAGGTAGTCACTCGCCATGCGGCTGATGACGTAGACCTCATCCGAGCTCGCCGCCTGCTGCGAGATGCGAGGGAGCAGATCCTGAAGCTGCGCGATGATCGCCGTCGTCTTGGCGGCGACGTCGGGCGGCGCTCCGCCGACGGCCCCCGCGACGCGCTTCAGGTTGCGCCGGATCGAGTCGACGTCGATGGGCTCGTCCGCGCCGTCAGGCAGCGTCGCGTGCCGCTCGGGCATGAGAAGCGCGCCGGCCGCGTACAGTGCCGCGACCGCGCCGAGCGCGGGGAGCGCGCCAGGGATGATGCCGGTGAGCGCAAGCGCGACACCCACGAGCCCGAGTGCAGAGCCCACGAGGTTCTTGCGTGATGTCACGTACGCCGCAGCACGGTTCACTGGTACCCGCGGATCTCCTCGAAGGTGGTCGCCAGCGACGCCTGCGTGCTGTTGAACAGCTTGCCGCCGGTGACGGTGGCGATCTGCGTCAGCTGCTGCACATCGCCCTCGCCGAACAGGATGGGGAACGCTGGAATGTCCTGATGCTGCAGTGATTTGATGCGCTGCAGGAACGTGTCCGAGCTGATGCCCTCGTTGTTCTCGCCGTCGGTCATGAGGACGACGGAGACGAAGTGGTCCGGCTCCGCCGCGCGCGCCGCGTCGGCCACCTGGTACGCCGCCGCCATTGCGTCGTAGATGGCGGTGCCGTCGTACGTCCGGAACGCGTTGACGTAGTTGCGGATCGGGTCGACCTGCGACGGCTGGTTGGCGTCCTGAATGGTGAACTCGCGTTGCGCCAGCACGGACCCGCTGAACGTGATGATGGTGACCTCCTCGCGGCTTCGGAATCGAGCGAACCGCTCCGTGCCCGTCGCGTTGGGATCGGTGAGTACGTTGAAGGCCTGTTTGAGCTCGGACAGCCGCCCGCCTGCCATCGAGCCGCTGAGATCGAGCACGTACACCGTGTGTGAGGGCTTGGTGAACGCGTCGAGGTATTGCTCGAGCAGCGTATCGATCACGTCGACGGTGCCGGGGAACGGCAGCTCGATCAGGAGCTGCTGCGGGAAGCGGCTGTCGAGAGCGACGCCCGCCGTGACCGGGCGCCGGTTGGTCTGAGTCATGAGCCGTCGCTGCTCGTCCGCGCTGGTCAGGTACGCGACGAGCTTGTCGTACAGGTCGCGCTTGCTCGAGTCGAGGAGCACGAGCGGATAGTCGGCGGTGATGATGCCGTCCTTGGGATACACCAGATCCAGCTTGTCGCGCAGCTGGCCGCCCGAGTTGAGGCTGAGCAGCACCGACTCATAGTTGATGATGCCGTCCACCGCCGATTGGTTGCGCACGTACTGATCGGCGAGGAATCCCGAGCTGCCCGCGGTGAGGCCAAGCCCGCTGAAGAAGCCGGTCAGCTGCGTGGCGTTGATGTCCTGCCCCGTGAGCGCGCCGCTGGCGCCTGACAGCGCGGTGGCCACGCCGACGAGCGCGCTGAACCCGGAGTTCGACGCCGACGGGTTGGTCATGCCGAAGTGGAACTTGCCCGACGCAGCGGCGGACGCGATGTCAGCCCATGTGACGTTGCTGTTGTCGCTCCAGCCCAGCTGTTCCGCGACGCTGTGCTTGACGCCGAGGACCACCGGCGACTGCATGATGCGAGTGCTCACGCCCAGCTTGCCGCGCCCGCCCGGGAGCAGCGAGAGGTAGTTCGTCGAGGAGAACCACGCGAGTTCGTGGCCGGACGCGCCACCGGAGGCGATCTCCTCCGCGCCCGTGAGCGTGCCCACGTAGTCGAATTTCAGCGTGATGCCGGTCTTCGCCTGGATGTCGGAGCTCATGGCCGCAACGTCGGACAGCTCGCTGCCGGCCAGGACGTGCAGCGTGTTCGGCGCCTCCTGCGACGACGAGCTGCAGGCGCTGAGCACCGCGCTGACGCAGGTGAGCGCGAGGAGCAGGAGCCGCGAGTCCCGAAGCCGCATCGCCACTCCCGGTCTGGCGTCAGCCCGACGCGGGCAACTTGAGCGAGCCGTCAGCGTCGCCCGAGGGGGCCGTGGCGGCCGCCTCGGACTGGTGGGCGCGGTCGAGGTATGCCTGCGCCTTGCCCACCTGTGTCTCCAGCGCGCCGACGGTCGTCTGCATCGACTGCAGCGCACCACTTTTGAATGAGTCGATCGCGTCCAGCGTGGCGAAGACATTGTTGAACGCGGTTTGCAGCTTCTGCACGTCGATGGTCGACGACGCCGCCTGCTGGTTGATCTTCGCCGTCTGATCGCGCAGCATCTCGCTCGTCGACTCGATCATGTTCGAGGTGACCGTGTTCACCGCGGTGATCTGGTCCAACACAAGGCGCTCATTGGTCAGGGCCTGCGCTGTGATCACAGCGGTGCGCAGCGCGGCGACGGTTGTGGTCGTCGCCCGTTCCACGCCCTTGATGAGCTCGGTGTTGTTCTGCCTGATCAGGCCCAGCGCCAGGTAGCCCTGCTCGCTGACGGCGAGCTGCGTGAGCAGGTCCTGGTGCTTCTGGCGGACGGCGAACAGCACGTCGTTCTGCAGCGCTTTCGCCTTCGCCGCATCGGTCGTCTGGATCTCGGCGATGCGCGTCGACAGCGCCGAGTCGAGCTTGTTGGCCATGTACGCGTACTGCCGCAGCGACTGCATGTCGCTCCACAGATTCTGCTTCTCCTGATCGATGTCCGCGTTGTCCTTGACGAGCTCGTCCTCGCCGTCGCGAAGCGATCCGATGATCCCGTTGATGTGGCTCTGCGCGCTCTTGTACTTGTCGAAGTAGCTGCGCAGGCGATCGCCGAACGGGATCATGCCGAGCAGCTTGCGCGCGCCGCCGTGGCTCAGATCGTTCTTCGCCGGGTCGAGATCCTCGACGGTGTGGCGCAAATCCACG
The DNA here is from genome assembly GCA_050734185.1 of Candidatus Dormibacteria bacterium. Taxonomy (GTDB): domain Bacteria; phylum Chloroflexota; class Dormibacteria; order Aeolococcales; family Aeolococcaceae; genus JAFALX01. The sequence goes on from JBOHUE010000084.1 coordinate 20,281, forward strand.
AGCCCTTTGGCCACCGGCGAGTGGTTGTCGAAGATGCCCGTGCCCATCGCCCGCACCGGGCGATCGAGCAGGTGGTTGCTCACCTCGGACGATGCGGTGATCTCGCTCGCGCCCATGGTGTCGACGTCGTGCACGCTGGTGGCGTACGCGGAGTCGTGCACGTCGAGATGAACCACGCGGTCGACGTAGCCGCTGACCATGCCGTCGATGCGCTGCGCCGCCTGGGGATCGACCGGCACCGCCTCCTCGGCCTGGGTCGTGGCCACGGCCGTGACCGGCGCCGGCGGTGTGAGGATGAGGGCGGTGCTGGCCGCGGGCTCCGCGGGCGCCGCGCCACTGGGAGGGGTCGCGTCCGTCATGGGGTCTGAGCCTCCGTCTTGTACAGCGAGTCGATGCTGTTGATCATGTATTCGAGGATGTCGAAGGTGGGGGGATCGATGACGTTCGTCAGCGCCGGCAGGTCGGGGACGTGGTGCGCGGCGGCGAAGCTGTGACTGTACGTCGCGTCGTTGACGCGAAAGCCGTACTGCACGGCGAGGTGCTGCAGCGTGGGATCCGTCGTGAGCAGCTGGCCGATCGTGTCGCCCTTGGAATTGATTGGCACCAGCGTGTGCTTCGAGTACACCGTGGGGCTGGGATACACCAGCACGGCGTTGGCCGGGAGTTGGTTGCCCGCGATCTGCGCGCCGCGGTACTGCGCCTCGTAGATCATGACCATCGGCGTCTTGCCGATACCAATGGTGAGGTAGTCCTGGAAGGGCTCCTCGGAGGACGACGCCTGGAAGCCCTGGCGGAGGAAGAGCGGTGACACCCTGGGCAGCACCGTGTCCGCGTCGTGCTGTGTGGTGACGATGTTGTTGCTGTTGCCGGAGTAGGAGGCGAGCGAGAGATACATCGCCGCCGAGTTCGAGCTGCGCACGTCGGTGCTGGTGATGAGGATCGACTTGCCGGCCGGGTAGGCCGTGTTGCCCGGCAGATCGCTCCAGCGTTCGTTCTTGCTGACGAGGGCGAGGAAGGCGTTGACGTCGAGCACCTCGATGCCGCTCTGCTGGTGCATGACGCCGGCAGTGGTCAGGAGGTCGACGATCGGCTGGAACGTCGCGATCGCCATCGGTGTGAAGAACGGCTGGTACACATGCGCGATCTTGTGGTCGGCCTTGATCTTGTTGGCCTGTGGCTCGCCGGCGGGGAAAGCGAAGTCGTACTTCGAGAGGTCGGTCGTCGTGGCGATCTCCCGCGAGCCGGCGGTGTCGACCTGGACGCGGTAGCCTTGCTTGGCGAACTCCGCCTGGACGGCCGGGTCGTTGAAGAACGGCAGCTTCTCCGAGCCGATCACGCCGCGCACGAGCGTCTGCTGCGACGACCCGGAGCTCGAGCCCGAATGGCGGGTCGCGACGATGACCACGACCACGCCGATCAGCAGCAACGCGGCCAGCCCGACGCTGGCGGCCCGCCTCACCGCGGGGGCACCGGAGTGGCGGGCGACATGCAGGGCACAGCGTACCGGCGGCGTAGGCTGCGGCGTCATGGACGACGTCACCGCACGCATCGCGACCCTGCTCACGGAGGTCGGTGACCTCCATCACAGTGTCTACCGCCTCTCCGACGGCGAGGATCCCGACTGGGCGGTCTGGTACGCGGAGTGGCTGGCCACGCTGTCGGAGCTCCCGCAGCTGCTGGGAACGAAACCCACGCGGGGCCGCCTGACCTGCCTGCTGATCTCGCTCGAGGCCGAGTACGGTGCTGAGTTGCGGCCGGAGAGCTGGGAGGCCTTCTACGCCGCGGCGCTGCTGCGGGAGCTTGGCGCCGCGTCCGCTTAAACCGTCGCCGCCGCAGTGATGCTCCGCGCATCCGCGGGCGGTCGGGTGCGGTGCGTCTCGTACATGCGCAGGGCCACGACAAGACCCGACGCGGCGGTGATGCCCGCCACGACCCAGACGGCGGCGGCGAGCCCGAGAGCGTCCGCAACGGCGCCGGCGAGGAGCGCGCCGGCGGCGAACCCGGAGTCGCGCCAGAACCGGTAGGTGCCCACCGATGACGCGCGCCACGCCGGGTGGGCGACATCGCCGATTGCTGCCAGGAGTGTCGGATACACCATCGCGGTGCCCACACCGAGAAGCACGGAGCCGGCGGCCCACGGTGCAAACCCGACGGTGGCGGCGATCAGCGCCAGGGCGCCCGACTGCAGCAGCATGCCGGCGACGATGAGCCACTTACGCCCGAGGCGGTCCGACAGCGCACCCGTCACCAGCTGGCCGGCGCCCCAGACCGCGGGATACAGCGCGACCAGCGTGCCGATCGCGGCAACGGAGAGCCCGCCGCGCGCAAACAACAATGGGAAGAGGCCCCACGCCATACCGTCGTTGAGGTTGTTGACGAGCCCGGCCTGGCTGACCGCCGAGAGCGCGCGCTCACGGAAGCTCGTCAGGAGGAACACCTGGCGCGTGGACAGCGTGCTGTCGCGACGGCCGCCTGCCGAGTCGTGGTGCGCCGCCTCCTGGCGGGCGTGCGCGTGCGTCTCGCGCACGAACAGGGTGGAGAGGCCGAGCCCGAGACCTGCGTATGCCACGCCGAGCAGGAACGGTGCCGGCCGCAGCCCGTATCGCGCGGCGAGAAATCCGGTGAGCAGCGCGGTGATGCCAAGGGCGCCGTATCCGGCTGCCTCGTTGAGCCCCATGGCCAGCCCGCGCCGGACAGGCCCGGCGAGGTCGATCTTCATGATCACCGTCGTCGACCACGTCAACCCCTGGTTGACACCCAGCAGCACATTGGCGGCGATGATCCAACCCCATGAGGGTGCCCAGATCAGCAACAGCGGAATGGGGAGCGCGATGACCCAGCCCGCCATCAGCACGGGCTTGCGTCCGTAGCGGTCGGCAAGCGTCCCGGCGAAGAGGTTGGTCACCGCCTTGACCACGCCGAACGCGACGATGAACGTCAGCGTGGCGATCACCGCATCGAGGTGGAACGTGCGCTGACCGAGCAGCGGCAGCACGGTGCGCTCCTGGCCGATCATCCCGCCGACCAGCGCGTTCACCCCGACGAGGAGCGCGAATTGGCCGAGATTGGCACGAATTCCGAGGCGAGGCGTCACCGCCCGGCCTCGAGCGCCTGTCCGCGGGCGCCGGCCCAGTCCTCCGCGCTCCCAAAGACGACGGACACGTCGCTGCGTCCGGCGCGTTGCACCAGGCTCGCCGCCGTGGTGGCGCGGTCGCCGTGCTCGCACATCACGCTCAACGGGCCGGCCGGAAGCGATGCGATGTCGTGGCTCAGTGACCCGAGCTCGTGCAGCTCGGCACCGGGCACGTGACCCTGTGCGTACTCGGAAGATTGGCGCACGTCGATCAGCGGGCCGCCACCCTCGAAGGTGGTGATCGGTTCGAGGGGCACGCGCTGCTCCGAGCCGCCCGCGGCGCGCCACGCGGCAATGCCGCCCTCGAGCTCGCCGGCGATGTTCTCGTACCCGACTTTCAGCGCCTGCCGCACGAGGTCGGTGCGGTCCTGATCGTCGTCGATCACGAACACCAGCTGCGCGTTCTCGGGCACCACCCAGCCGAGCCAGGTCCCGAAGGACATCCGCAGCGAGATCGACAGCGCGCCGGGAATGTGCCCCGCCACGAACCGCGCCGCGGGCCGAACGTCAACGATGACGGCGCCCTCGGCGACGAGCCGGCGCACGCCGGCCACGCTGAGCTGCGGCAGGGCCGGCAGCGCGCCGTAGACGCGTGCACCGTGGCGGTTGACCGCCGCCATCCGGTGGAAGTACTCCGGGTAGCTGCCGAGATTGTCTATAAGGTTGCGGACGAAGGTGTCCTCATCCGGAGCAGCGAGCATGGGGTTGGCGGCGCGCTCACGCCCGATGGTGGTGGTGCGCTCCGCGCTTGCCGGCGCCGTGCAGAACGAGCCTGCGCCGTGTGTCGGATACACGGCGAGTTCGTCCGGCAGGTCGATCAGCTTCGCGTGCAGGGAGCGGTACAGCGCGCGCGACAGCTCCTCCGTACGTTCGGGGGCGACCAGATCGGTGCGTGCGACCGAGCCCACGATCAGTGACCCCCCGCTGAACAGGGCCAGCGGCGTCGTGCCGTCGAGCAGCAGGTAGGCGAGGTGTTCCGCCGTATGTCCCGGCGTCGCCAGGGCACGCAACCGGAGGCCGCCGAGATCGATCTCGTCACCGTCGGCCAGGCCATGCACGGGGAAGTCCCGGTGCCCGGCTGCTGAGGCGATCATCTCGGCGCCCTGGGCCGCCAGCTCGCGGCCACCGGAGACGAAGTCGGCGTGCAGGTGCGTGTCCGCCGCGTAGGCGATGGACAGGCCGCGGCGTTCCGCCTCGGCCGCGTACGGCGCAGGGTCGCGGCTGGCGTCGATGACGAGCGCGCGGCCGCCGCCGAGGTCGACCAGATACGACGAATTGCCCAGGCCCTCGTCGACGAAGGGAACGATCTCCGGCATGACTGGGACTCCTCGCGCGCTCAGATGGACAGTCTCCTGCTAGTATTTCAGAAATGGCTGTAGAAATGAAGGACGCTTTCGAGCCGATGTCGGGGCAAGAGGCGAAGGAGGAGCTCTTCGAGCAGCTCGCTCGTCTCGGCCAGGCGCTGGCGAGCGCCAAGCGGCTGGAGCTCCTCGATCTCATGGCGCAGGGAGAGCAGGGCGTCGAGCGCCTGGCCCAGGGCGTGGCGATGAGCATCACCAACACCTCGAACCATCTCAAGGTCCTCCGCCAGAGCCGGCTGGTGGAGACGCGCAAGGAAGGCACGCGCGTGCTCTATCGCCTCGCCGACGAGCGGGTGATGCGGCTGATCGTCAGCCTGCGCGACGTCGCCGCGGCGCGCCTCGCCGAGGTCGATCGCGTCGTGCGCGACTACTTCCTGGCCCGCGACGGGCTCGAGACGATCAGCCGTGGCGAGCTGCTCGCCCGGGTTGCGAGCGCTGACGTGACCGTCCTCGATGTGCGCCCGCGCGACGAGTTCGTCCAGGGCCACATCCCCGGTGCCGTCTCCGTACCGCTGGCCGAGCTGGAGCAACGGCTCAGCAGTCTCAGCGGGGACAGGGAGGTCGTGGCGTACTGCCGCGGGCCCTACTGCGTGCTGGCGCCGCAGGCGGTGGAGCTCCTGAGATCTCGCGGGTTCCGCGCCCGCCGGCTCGAGGACGGCATGCCCGAGTGGCGTCTCGCCGGGCTGCCGGTCGACGCGGCCTCCAGGTAGCAGCAGAGCGACGCAGCGCGTCCAGGCTCACGAGCGCGTGTATCATAGACCGACAGTCGGTCTGATATTAGGGAGGCCCTGGACGGAACGATGCCGCGGACGCTGAACCCGGTGGCCCACGCGGTGCGACGCGACGAGTTTCTCGACGCCGCGCAGTGGCTCATCCAGACCAAGGGCTACGAGCAGATGAGCATCCAGGACATCCTGGACCGCACCGAGGCGTCGCGCGGCGCCCTGTACCACTACTTCGACTCGAAGGCAGCGCTCCTGGCGGCCATCGTCGACCGGCTGGTGGAGACTGCGACCGCTGCGGTTGCCTCGGTGCCCGAGGATCCGGCGCTCTCCGCGAGGGAGAAGTTCGCGCGCGTTTTCGGCGGCATCGCACGGTGGAAGTCGGAGCGGCGCGACCTCATGCTCGCGCTGGTGCGCGTGTGGTACTCGGACGAGAACGCGCTGTTGCGCGACAAGCTGCGCGCGCAGATGCTCGTCCACCTGGCGCCGCTGGTGGCGCGCATCGTCGAGCAGGGGAGAGCCGACGGCGCCTTCACCGTCGCCGACGCCGAGGAAACGGCGCACGTGATTCTCTCGTTGCTGTACGGCGCCCGCGAGGCCGCAGGCGAGATGTTCTTCGCCCGCGCCGAAGGGGCGATCCCGTTTGCTGCGGTCCGCAGGCGCTTCGGCGCGTACTCGACGGCTGTTGAGCGAATCCTCGGCGTCCCCGAGGGATCGCTGCCCATCGTCGACGACGCGACGCTGCACGAGTGGTTCGACTGAGGAGTGCGATGGCTGCCGACGCGATGATCCAGACCGAGGAACTGACGAAGAGCTACTCCGGCACGCGCGGTATCGTCGACGTCTCGTTGCGCGTGGAGGCGGGTGATGCCTTCGGGTTCCTCGGCCCCAACGGGGCAGGCAAGACGACCACGATCCGCGTGCTCATGGCGCTGCTGCGCGCCGACTCCGGTACGGCGCGCATCGCAGGCCTCGACTGCTGGGCGGACTCGGTTGCGGTCAAGCGGCTCGTGGGCTACATGCCCGGTGAGCCGTCGCTCGACGGCAACCTCACCGGCGGCCAGCTGCTCGAGTACTTCGCGCATCTGCACGGCGGCGTCGACCAGGTCTACGTGCGCCAGCTTGTCGACCGCTTCGACCTCGATCCCACGCGCAAGTTTCGCCAGTATTCGAGCGGCAACAAGCGCAAGGTCGTGCTGATCCAGGCGTTCATGCACCGCCCGCGGCTGCTCATCCTGGACGAGCCGACAAGCGGCCTGGATCCGTTGAACCAGCACGAGTTTCGCTGCCTCGTGCAGGAGGCTCGCGGCGACGGCGCCACGGTGTTCCTCTCGTCGCACGTGCTGAGCGAGGTCGAGGAGACATGCTCGCGCGCCGGGATCATCCGCGACGGACGCCTGGTGCGCACGGGCGGCATCCACGAGATCAAGGACATCAAGAGAACGGAGCTGACGATCGTCTTCGGCGGCGCGGCACCGGTCGAGGCCTTCTCATCGCTGCCCGGCGTGACGTCCGCCGAGTCGACGGCCGGCGGGCTCGGCGTGCGCCTGGCGGTGCAGGGCTCGCCCGACGCGGTGATCAAGGCCGCGGCGCGGTACGACGTCGTGTCGCTGAGCAGTCAGGAGCCGAGCCTCGAGGACATCTTCCTGCGCTACTACGGAGGTGACAGCGATGCGGCGGCGCCCCGCGCGTCCGAGCAGGTCGCTTAGCAGCGTCTACCTCAAGACGCTGCGCGGGTATCGCATCCCGATCGTCGGCTGGGGCTACGGCATGAGCCTGCTCGTGCTGGAGCTGGTGGCGAGCACCGCGGCCATCACCTCGAGCGCCGCCGGGCGGGCCACGCTGCAGCAGGTCGCCGCCCAGTTCTCGTGGAACGCCGCTCCAATCGCGGTCGACACGCCCGGGGGCTACGCGATGTTCAAGCTCGGCGTCGCCATCCTGGTCATCGCTATCTGGCCAATCCTGGCCGCAACGCGCACGCTCCGGGGAGAGGAGGAGAGTGGCGCGCTGGACGTGCTGCTCGCCATGCCCGAGTCGCGCACGCGCGTCGCCGCGCAGAAGGTCGGGGCCATCGCCACGGCCGTGCTTGGCATGGCGGTCGTCATCGGGGTCGTGACGGGCGTGGGGGGCGCGGTCTTCAAGGGCGGCTACGGCTTCGGGGACGCGCTGCTGTTCGGGCTCAACCTCGCGCTGATAGCCGCCGTGTTCGGCGCCGCGGCGCTGCTCATCTCCCAGTTCACCTCGGAGCGGCGGCGCGCGGCCGGGGTGGCGGCGGGAGTGCTGCTCGTGTCAGCCGTGCTCGACATGGTGCATCGCATCTGGCCCGGCACCGACTGGGTATCGGCGCTCTCGCCCGTCTACTACTACAACCTGAGCAAGCCGCTCGCCCCCGGGTACGGCGTGACCGCGTGGGCGATGGTCGTGCAGCTGGCGCTCGCCGCCACGCTGAGCGGCGCCGCGCTGTGGCTGTTCGCGCGGCGCGATGTCAGCGGCACGGTCCCGCTGCCCGCGTGGCTCCGTCTGCCGGTGCGCCGCGCACCACGCCATGCGCTGCCCGTCCGCGAGCTCTCGCTCACCTCCGTGTATGCGCGCGCCGTGCGCGACAGCGCGTGGCCCGCCTTCTGGTGGACGCTCGCGATCGCTGGATTCGCAGCGTGGATGGTGGTCGCGGTCAAGCAACTCGCCGGCTCGCTGCAGTCGTTGGAGTCGACGTCGAGCGGCGTGGCCTCCGTCATCGGCCAGCTCGGCGGCGGGAACGCGCGCGCCATCGCCACTTTGTTGAGCGCAATCTTCGTGCTGCTGCCGGTGCTGCTGATGGCGTTCGTCGTCACGCAGGTGAACCGCTGGGCGTCGGACGAGGAGGACGGTCGTCTCGAGCTGGTGCTGGCGACGCCGCAGACGCGCACCGGCGTGCTCGTCGCGCGGTTTGCGGCGCTGACGACGATGACCATCGCGGTCGGTGTCATCACGCTCGGGGCGACGGCGCTGTCCGCAGCGCTCTCGGGCGTCAGCCTCGACGGCGGAGGGCTCGCCGCCGCGACCCTCGGGATGGTGCCACTGGGACTCCTCATCGCCGCGCTCGGCTACGCCGGCGCCGGCTGGTTGCGAACCTCCGCCGACACCGGGCTCCTCAGCGGGCTGCTGGCGCTGTGGTTCCTGCTGAGCTTCGTCGGTCCGGAGCTGCACTGGCCCGACACGCTGCTGCGCCTGTCGCCCTTCTACTACTACGGGTCGCCGCTGCTGCACGGTCTGCAGGCGAGCGTCGTCATCGGGTTTCTCGCCGCGGGCCTTGTGGCGCTGAGCGCCGGCGCGCTCCGCTTCTCACGCAAGGACATCGGCGGCTGATATACCGCCGTAAGGGTTCGGGCATCATCAGCCCGACCTGACGGGGAGACCGGCGCACGGCTATTCGGCTCAGACCGCTGCTACTAGTGACCGGCCCTCGTCCTCCGTCGTGAACGGTGATTGGGACCCGACGGCAGCGACCGGTGATGGGACATCAGCAGACGTGCGGCGAAGGGCAGCGAGGACCCGGCGAGGTCGTTCATCCACCACTGGAGGGCGACATGAGCGTTGTCGGGGTTGACATCGGGAGTGCGCAGCATGTTGCGGCGGTGTGTCGTGACGGGCAGCGGGAGGCGGAGCGTGGCGTGCTCCGCATCGGTTCGCGACGCTGTGGCTTCGACCAATTCGACGCCTGGCTCGAGCGCCAAGGGGAGGTGTCGCTCGTTGTCATGGAGTCCAGCGGTCATTACTGGATGCCGCTGGCAAGCCACCTGAGGCGCCAAGGATGGGCGGTGGCGGTCGTGAACCCGCTGACTGCCAAGTACTTCGCCAAGAGCAGGCTGCAGAGGACCAAGAGCGACCCGGCGGATGCCCGCACACTTGCAGTCCTGGGCATGACCACCGCGCCGGCTCCACGCGAGCCACTCCACGGCAGCCAACTCCGCGAGGCCTCGCGGTTCGCGATGACGCTGGTGCAGCAACAGGCGCAGGTCTGTCAGCGGCTGCAGCGACTGATCGACCTGGCTTTTCCCGAGCTCCGCGACGCCTTTGAGGATCCCAGCTGCGACACCGCACTCGCGGTGTTGCGAATCGCGCCGACGGCGAGCGCGGTGCGGCGGAAGCGAATGGCCACGCTGGCGGCCGCCAAGGCGCCGGGTGGCAAGCGCAGTCTTGGGATGACCAAAGCCGCTGCGTTGAAAGGGCTCGCCGAGCGCTCTGTGGCCGCTACGGAGCTTGAGGACCAGGCTGCCCTCGAGATCCAACTATTCATTGCCCAGTACGACCTGCTGGGCGGGCAGATTGCACAGGCCGAAGCGCGCGTCGCGGCGTTGCTTGACGGCGACGTGGCGCGCCGGTTGCAGACGATTCCCGGGGTGGGACCGGCAATCGCGGCGACCCTGCTGGCCGAGATCGGCGACATCTGGCGATTCGACGACGTCGATCAGCTACTTGCCTACGCCGGCGTGCATCCGCACGAGGTCAGTTCAGGCAAGAAAGGCAGCAACCCCGAGACCAGCTGGCGCATGGCGAAAACGGGAAACGCGCACCTTCGGGCTGCGCTGTATCGCATGGCCCTCGTGGGCACGCGCCACAACCCCATCATCGCCGCCCACTATCAACGCAAGCGGGCCGCAGGCAAGTCGAAGATGAACGCGCTCGGTCACTGCATGAGCAAGTCACTCAGCTTGGTCTGGGGCGTCTGGCGAGGCGACCGCGACTTCGACCCCGGCCACCAACGTTGACCACCAACGTTGACAAGAACCTATGGGACCTAGTAGAAAGCCTGGGCGAGCTCGTAGAGGTCGCGCGGCACGCGCCGCTGTACGGCGGCGACGTCATGGATGCGCGCGATGTCGATCGCGCCGCAGCGCATGATCGGCATCTCACCCCAGCGGTGCTGCGTTGCGAGCTGGTACGCGCCGTGGCCGACGCGGGTGGCCCAGATGCGGTCGTACGCCGTCGGCGATCCGCCGCGCTGCAGATGACCGAGCACGGTGGCGCGGGTCTCGTGACCGGTGCGCTGCTCGATGATCTGCGCCAGCGACTCACCGACGCCGCGATTGCCGAGGCGTACGTGGCCGAACGCATCCACACCGCCCTGCGCGTCGTCCTTGGTCTGCAGTCCCTCCATCTCGACGCCCTCGGCGACGACGATGATGCTGAAGTCGCTCCCCGCGGAGTGACGCATGTTCAGGTGTTCGACCACCTCGTCGACCGTCACCGGGAACTCGGGGATGATGATCATGTCGGCCCCGCCCGCGATGCCACCCATCACGCCGACCCAGCCGGTGTCCCGGCCCATCACCTCGCACACCATCACGCGGTGATGCGACATCGCGGTGGTGTGCAACCGGTCCAGCGCCTCCATCACCACACTCACCGCGCTGTCGAAGCCGATGCAGTACTCGGTGACGCTGAGGTCGTTGTCCATCGTCTTGGGCACACCGACGACGGGGGCGCCGTTCTCCGCCAGCCACGCTGCCACCGACAGCGTGTCGTCACCGCCGATCGCCACCAGCGCGTCGAGGCCAAAGCGATCGAGGTTGCGCCGCACCTCTTCGATTCCACCCTCGCGCTTCATCGGGTTGACCCGCGAGCTACCGAGAATCGTGCCGCCGAGTTGCAGGATGCCGGAGAACTTCGGGCGGTCCATGGCGACGCCATCGCCCTCACCCGTGAGCCCCGACCAGCCGTTGCGGATGCCGACGAGTGAGTGCCCGTCGAGCAGTGCCGGGCGGCCGACCGCGCGAATCGCGGCGTTCAGCCCTGGACAGTCACCGCCGCCGGTCAGCATGCCGATGCGCATGTGCTGCCCTCCGCTGATGTGTTAGCGACCGACTCCTGGGGTGTCGAGAAACGCGGCCTCCTCCGCGGTGCCGAGGATCACCTCGACGCCTCCCGCGGACGGTGTGGCGGACGCCGCCGGCGCACCGGGGACGGCGGACGGCGTCGGTGCGGGGGTGGTCACCGTGACTCCGAAGTATGACGCGAGCCACTGCGCCGTCTGCGAGTCCTTGCCGCCGCTCTGATCGATGACCTGGGTGGCGGTCTGGCGCGCGGCCAGCGGCCCGCCGTCGGTGGTGGTGAACCCGATCTGCCCCATCACCGACGCCCAGCGCCCGGATGCATCGAGACGGCGCCCGCTGCCATCGAGGAACGTGACGGGCGCGTGCTCCGCGATCGCCTTCGGGTTGGGAAGGACGTTCTGGATGAAATGCGTGACCTGCTGGTACGTACGGTCGTGCGCGTACAGGTACGACGCGCCGCAGTTGGCCGGATAGCCGCATTCGAACAGGAAGTTCGTGTCGTCGATGCTGACGTGCTCGATCGTCTTGTTGTCGAGGTTCTTGACGAGCCCGTACAGCGCCTCCATGTCGCCGATCGACAGGTCGGTCACCACGTTGTCACCCAGCGAGCTGATGAGCCCGGGGAGATTGCCGATGCCGCCGACGCTCTCCGCCTTGGTCTTGAGCGCGGCGATGATCAGCTGCTGCCTGCGGCTGCGCGCGAAGTCGGAGCCCTCGCCGTTGTCACCGTGCCGTGAGCGCGCGAACTCGAGCGCTGTGGTGCCGTTCATGTGCTGCGGACCCGCGTTGAAATGCACCGTCATGTACGCGCAGTCGCCCTGGTCGCACTCGCCGTGCGGATACGTCGTGTCGGTGAACGACGTCGCAACGTTGACGTCAACGCCTCCGACCGAGTCGACCGCGGATTTGAACGCGGTGAAGTCCACACCGGCGAAGTGATCGATGTTGACCCCGAGCAGGTGCGTCATCGTCGGATCGGCGACGCTGGCGCCGGCGTTTGTCGCCCCCGACTGCGCCGGGCCGCTGCCGCTCGTCCCGTCGGAGTACGCCTGGTTGATGCGGCCGTAGTCGAACTTGCTGCCGCCCAGCACGATGGGCACATACCAGTCACGCGGGATCGAGATCTCGGCGATCTGTGGCGGGCCGTTGGGCTGCGGCTGGATCGAGATCAGCATGATCGAGTCGGTGAGGTACGCCCCGTCGTGGCCGTCGCCGCCGTACCCGTACACCATGATGTTGATGCGCTGCAGGTTCTTGTGCGCCTTGTCGACGGACGAGCCGTTGCCGCCGCTCAGCGCATTGACGACCGCGCCGAACGGGTTGTCGTGCGTCGCGTGCGCGAGCGCGAGCGCGAGGCGCACGCCGTACTGGCCGACACCGAGGACGACGGCGAACACGAGGATGAGGACGACGCGCTTGCGCGTCAGCCATCGCGGCGCCACTTCGTACCGCGAGCGCCTGCGGCGCGTGCTGCTGCTGAAGGCCATTTCTGCTCTGACTGGGTGGATGGGCGGACGGCGTCTGCGGCGCCCGCGGCTGAACCAGTGCGCCTGTGCGGCGCACCCCCGGCATCGCCCTGGAGTGGAACGTGTAGTGAAACTGAAGGGTTACCGATGAGTCGCCTGGTAGGGTAGCGCACTTATGCGCGCGCAGCAGTTCTCGGAGCTGACCGGCCCGGACGCGCTGCACCTGGTCGACGCGCCCGAGCCCGATGCGTCGGCCGGCGTCCTGATCGAGATCGAGAGCGCGGGCGTCAGCTTTCCCGATCTGCTCATGAGCCGCGGTCTATATCAGACGAAGCCGCCGCTGCCGTTCATCCCCGGTGTGGAGGTCGCGGGAACAGTGCTCTCTGCAACGAATGACGAGTTCGCACGTGGTGAGCACGTGATGGCCCTCACGCTCGTCGGTGGCTATGCCGAACGTGTGTCCGCATCGACAGCGTTGACGGTGCGCGTGCCGCGCGGGCTATCGATGCAGGCCGCGGGCGGCTTCCTCATGAATCACCACACCGCACATTTCGCGCTGGCGCGCCGCGGCCGCGTCCGCGCCGGCGACGTCGTTCTCGTCCACGGCGCGGGTGGCGGCCTCGGCAGTGCGTGCGTGCAGGTCGCTTCCGGTCTCGGCGCACGCGTGTTCGGCGTCGTGAGCAGCGACGCGAAGGCCGGCGTCGCGCGCGCTGCAGGCGCGGACGAGGTGATCGCCACCACCGTGGACTGGGCGGCCGCGGTGCGCGAGCTCACGGACGGTCGCGGGGTCGACGCGGTCATCGACCCGGTCGGTGGCGATCGATTCGATCAGAGCGTGCGCTGCCTCGCCCCGGAGGGACGGCTCGTCGTTGTGGGATTCACCGAGGGTCGCATTCCCTCGGTGCAGGCGAACCGCATCCTGTTTCGCAACGTCGACATCGCCGGCGCTGCCTGGGGCGCCTTTCTTGCGGTGGAGCCGCAGCTCTTCAGGCAGACTCAGCAGGCGCTCGACGTGATGATCGAGGGCGGCGCCCTACATCCCATCGTGGGTGCGACGTACCCGCTGGAGCGCGCGGCCGACGCGTTGCGACTGCTGGAGAGCCGCGAGGCGACGGGGAAGGTGGTCCTGGCAGGCTGAGCGGTCAGGCGCCAAGCAGGTCGCGAGCGATCACGATGCGCTGAATCTGCTGGGTGCCCTCGTAGATCTGTGTGATCTTGGCGTCGCGCATCATGCGTTCGACCGGGTACTCGTTCACGTATCCGTAGCCGCCGAGGATCTGCACGGCGTCGGTGGTCACGCGCATCGCCGCGTCACCGGCGAGCAGCTTGGCGAGCGCCGCGTTGTGCGCCACCTCAGGGCTGCCGTCGTCGATCATCTGTGACGCTTGATAGACGAGTGCGCGAGCCGCGGCGGTCTGCGCCTCCATGTCGGCGAGCATGAACTGAATGCCCTCGAACTCCGCGATCGCCTTGCCGAACTGCTTGCGTTCACGCGCATAGCCGACGGCGTAGTCGAGCGCGCCCTGGGCAATGCCGAGCGCCTGTGCAGCGACTCCCGGGCGCGAACGATCGAGCACCTTCATCGCGATGTGGAAGCCCTCACCCTCCTCGCCGAGGCGGTTCGCGGCAGGCACCACCACCTCGTCGAAGTGCAGCTCCGCGGTGTTGCTGCCGCGGATGCCCATCTTGCCGTGGATCGTGCTGGCGGTGAACCCACGTGTGTGCTGCGGATCCTCGATGACGAAGGCGCTCACGCCCTTGGCGCGCTCGTTCGGGTCCGTCTTGGCAAAAACAGTGATGACGTCCGCGACGCCGCCCTCGGTGATCCACATCTTGGAACCGGTGATGACGTACTCATCGCCATGGCGTTCAGCACGCGTCTCCATGCCCGCCGGATCGCTCCCGGCTCCCGCCTCGGTCAGCGCGTACGCGGCCAGCTTGCGACCGCTCGACAGTTCCGGCAGCAGGCGCTGCTTCTGCTCCGCGGTGCCGGCGATCATCAGCGGATACCCGGCGAGCGACTGAACCGCAAGGATGATTGCGCTGGTGGCGCACACCTTGGCGATCTCCTCCACTGCGACATTGAGCGTCAGTGCGCTGCCCGAGAGGCCGCCGTACTCGGGCGGGAACGGCAGTGCGAAGAGGTCGTGCTGGCGGAACAGCTCGACGATGTCCCAGGGGAACTCGCCGCTGCGATCGATCTCGCCGGCGCGTGGCGCGATCCTGTCGCGCGCGATGTCGCGCACCGTCTGGCGGATCATCAGCTGCTCTTCGTTGAGGCGGAGATCCATCGGTTCAGATCCTACTCAACCACCCCGGCGACCGGCAGAAGTTCCCAGCGACCTCCAAGCGAAGAGCCAGGACGGTGTAAGGCGGCGCCCGCACGCTGATGCACATCGATCCCGCGCCGGCAGGCGGCGGGACCCGCAATCAGCGCAACGCGCACAGGAGATGCCACCCATGGACAGCGACACAGAGAATCGGCCGCCGCGCCGGTTCGGAGGGATGAGCCGCCGCGCCGCCCTCCTCACCACCACCGTCGGCCTTGCGGTCGGCGGGTTTGCCGGCGGCTACGTGATCAGCCACGCCGCGACGTCGAGCTCGACCCCGAGCCCGAGCGCGAGCCCGAGCACCAACTCGGGCACCCCCCCGGCCAACGGCTCGTCGATGCCGGCTCACGGCAGCCCGGCGCATGAGAGCACGGAGACAGCCGTCACCGGCGACAACGCAACCAAGGCCCAGGCGGCGGCCGTGAAATCCGTCGGCAGTGGGACCGCGGGCGCCGTCACGACGGACTTCACCCAGAGCGGATACGAGGTCACGGTGACCAAGTCGGACGACTCGACGGTTGAGGTCCACATGGACAGCTCCTTCAACGTGATGCAGGGCCCGGGCCCCGGCCACGGCGGCCCCGGCGGCGACCTCGCCGCCCCCAGCACCAACGGCTGACCCGACTCGCCACGACCGCAACGCGCGGGTGGGGCCGGCATCTTCCGGCTCCACCCCCTTGCGCTCAGTCGACGCGAACGATGGTCGCCTCGCCCTGCGCCATGCCGCTGCAGATGCCGGCGGCGCCGTAGCCACCACCGCGGCGGTGCAGCTCGTAGAGCAGCGTCATGAGGATGCGGGCGCCGCTCGCGCCGATGGGATGACCGACCGCGATGGCACCGCCGTTGACGTTGACGATCTCCGGATCCACCTCGAGCATGCGTGTGCTGCTGATGGCGACGGCGGCGAACGCCTCGTTGATCTCCACCAGCGAGAGCTTCGATGTGTCCACCTCGCCGCGGGTCTTGCGCATCGCCGCTTCCACCGCGAGCGCGGGCACGGTCGCGAGATACGGATGGTCGGCCGCCGACTCTCCGTAGGCGAGCCAGCTGCCGAGCGGCCGCAGGCCCATCGCCGAGGCGCGCTCTGCACTCATCAGCACGACCGCTGACGCGCCGTCGTTCATGCCGGGCGCGTTTCCCGCGGTGACCGTGCTGTCGGGGCCGAACGCGCCGCGCAACGACGCGAGCTTCTCCAGCGACGTGTCCGGGCGCGGCTGTTCGTCGCGCTCGACGGCGCCGCTGTTCACCGGCATCGACAGGATCTCGTCGGCGAACCAGCCCGCGTCGAGCGCATCGCGGTAGCGGATCTGCGAGCGGTACGCCCACGCATCCTGCTGGGCCCGCGTCACCGAGAGCTCCGCGGCAACGTCACTGCCATGCACGCCCATGAGCACGCCGTCGACGGGACAGCAGAGCCCGTCGCGCATCATGCTGTCGACGAGCGTGGAGTCACCGATGCGCGCGCCGAACCGATGGTCCTGCAGCAGGTGCGGCGCTCGCGACATCGACTCCATCCCGCCCGCGACGACGACGTCGGCCTCGCCCGCGTTGATCAGCAGCGCGCCGAGGTTCACCGCTTTGAGTGCCGAGGCGCACACCTTGTTGACGGTGAAGGCCGAGACCGTCGGCGGCAGACCGGCGTTCAGCGCCGCTTGCCGAGCCGGCACCTGGCCGAGGCCGGCGCCGAGCACGGTGCCCATGATCACCTGGTCGACATCCTCTGGCTCGAGGCGGCTGCGCGCCACCACCTCACGGATGACGTGCGCGCCGAGGTCCACCGCCGGCACAGAGGCGAGCGCGCCGCCCAGCTTGCCGAACGGAGTGCGCGCGGCGGCCACGACCACCGGCTCTCTGCTCACCTCGGGATGCTACCCGGCGTCAATCGGCCTCAATCTCGAACGGCCGCAAGAGGTGGCGCGCTATGAGGATTCGCTGCACCTCACTGGTGCCTTCGCCGATCTCGCCCGCCTTCACATCGCGGTAGTAGCGCGCGACGGGCGACTCTTCCATGAACCCATAGCCACCGTGTATCTGCACGGCCTGGTTGGCGCAGGCGGTGGCGACCTCAGATGCGTGCAGCTTCGCCATCGACGCCCACGGCGACGCGGGTTGCCCAGCGTCGATTGCCGCAGCGGCGCGCCACGTCATCAAACGGGCCAGCTCGATCTGCGTGCCCATGTCGGCGAGCTTGAACTGAGTGGCCTGGAAGCGCGCCAGCGGGACGCCGAACTGCCTGCGCTCCGCCGCGTACGCAAGTGACACATCGAGGCACGCCTGCGCCACACCGACGGACAGCGCCGCGATGGCAACGCGCCCCTTCTCAAGTATGTGCAGAAACTGGCTGAAACCGCCGCCCTCGTCACCGACGATGTTGGCCAGGGGGACGCGGCAATCGTCGAACAGCAGCTCGCGCGTGTCGGACGCGTGCCAGCCGAGCTTGCGATACTTCGGCGCCTGCGTGTACCCGGGCGTGCCGCGCTCCACCGCGATGGCGCTGATGCGATTGCTGCCGTTCTCGCTCGCCGTCACCGCCGCCACGGTGACGCCGGCGCTGATGTCGGTGCCCGCGTTGGTGATGAAGGACTTGCGCCCGTTGATCACCCAGTCACCGGCGTCGCGTCGCGCACGCGTCTCGGTGGCGGCGGCGTCCGAGCCGGCACCGGGCTCGGTGAGGCCGAACGACCAGAGCTTGTCGCCGGAGAGTAGCGGCGGGAGCCAGCGCTCCCGCTGCTCCGTCGTGCCGAAGTCGACGAGCATCGTGATGCCCAGTGACACCGCGGCCTCGAGCGTGATCCCCGCGCTCGCGTCGGCGCGTGACACCTCCTCCATTGCCAGGCAGTACGAGAGGTAGTCGCCGCCGGCGCCGCCGACCGACTCCGGAAATGGCAGCGCAAACAGCCCGAGACGAGCCATGCCGCGCACCCAGTCGTACGGGAAGGCGCCGCTCTCGTCGTACTCGTGCGCCCGCGGAGCGATCTCGGCACGGGCGAAGTCGCGAACCGCGCCTCGAATCTCCCGCTGTTCCGCTGTCAGCTCAAAGTCCACCGTCCCAACCGTACTGCGCCGGCGAGAGGCCTCAGCGCCAGGGTGGAGGCGGCGGCGACCAGGGCGACCCGCCCGGAAAGGGCGGCTGTTGCTGCGGCTGTGGGCGTGGCTGCGCGCGTGGCTGGTGCGGCGGTGCCGCCGGCGG
>JBOHUE010000085.1:0-3451 GCA_050734185.1 Candidatus Dormibacteria bacterium
CTGCCGACCTCACCGGACTCAAGGCGCTTCTTGAGCGTGACCACACGCTCGTCGGTGTCCGGGTCGAGCTTGGCGAGCAGCTCGGTGCGCGCCTTCTCGTCGACCATCGTGACGATGTAGTTGGCGAAGTAAAGGACCTTCTCCAGGTTGCGCGGGCTCATGTCGAGCAGGAGACCCATGCGCGAGGGGATGCCCTTGAAATACCAGACGTGGGACACCGGCGACGCCAGCTTCACGTGACCCATGCGCTCGCGGCGCACCTTCGCGCGCGTCACTTCGACGCCGCACTTGTCGCAGATGATGCCCTTGTAACGGTAGCGCTTGTACTTGCCGCAGTGGCATTCCCAGTCCTTGGTGGGACCGAAGATCTTCTCGCAGAAGAGCCCGTCCCGTTCTGGCTTGAGCGTGCGGTAGTTAATTGTCTCCGGCTTGGTGACCTCGCCATGCGACCAGGAGAGGATCATCTCCGGGCTGGCGATGGACAGCCGCAGCGCGTCGAAATTCTCGAGCTTCAGCATGTATTACCCGTCTTCCCTTTGTCTCGCGGCTGCCGATCTGTTCTCTTCGACGTGACTCACTGAATTTCCACGTCGTCGCGCTCGTCGCGCTCGAGGTGAATCCCAAGGTCCAGCGGGATGTCCGGGATGTCCTCCTCGCCGAGCACGATCTGGTTCTCGTCCTCGGACTGGATCTCGACGCCGAGCGCAAGACCCTCGAGCTCCTTGACCAGCACGCGGAACGACTCCGGGATGCCGGCCTCGAGCGTGTTCTCGCCGCGCACGATCGCCTCGTACGCCTTGACGCGGCCGACGATGTCGTCGCTCTTGACGGTGAGGATCTCCTGCAGGATGTGCGATGCGCCGTACGCCTCGAGCGCCCACACCTCCATCTCGCCGAAGCGCTGGCCGCCGAACTGCGCCTTGCCTCCCAGCGGCTGCTGAGTCACGAGCGAGTACGGACCCGTGCTCCGCGCGTGGATCTTGTCCTCGACCAGGTGAGCCAGTTTGAGCATGTAGATGAACCCGACGGTCACCTCACGGTCGAACGTGTCGCCTGTGCGCCCGTCGCGCAGAGTCTCCTTGCCGCTGCTGGGGAGTCCGGCTCGCGCCAGCTCCTCCTCGATGAGCTCCTCGGGCGCGCCGTCGAACACCGGCGACGCCACCTTGAGCCCGAGCGCCTGTGCCGCGTAGCCGAGGTGCGTCTCGAGCACCTGACCGAGGTTCATGCGGCTCGGCACACCCAGCGGGTTGAGCACGATCTCGACCGGCGTGCCGTCCGGAAGGAACGGCATGTCCTCGATGGGGAGGATGCGGGCGATGACGCCCTTGTTGCCGTGACGCCCGGCCATCTTGTCGCCCTGGCTGATCTTCCGCTTCTGAGCGACGTGCACACGCACCAGCTCGTTGACGCCGGGCGGGAGCTCGTGGCCCTGCTCGCGGCTGAAGATCTTGACGTCGACGACGATGCCGCGCTCGCCGTGCGGGACGCGCAGCGACGAGTCACGCACCTCGCGTGCCTTCTCGCCAAAGATGGCGCGAAGGAGGCGCTCTTCCGCGCTGAGCTCGGACTCGCCCTTCGGCGTGATCTTGCCCACCAGGATGTCGCCCGGATTTACCTCCGCCCCGACGTAGATGATGCCCCGCTCGTTGAGGTTCTTCAGCGACTCCTCGGCGATGTTGGGCAGATCGCGCGTGATCTCCTCGGGACCGAGCTTGGTGTCGCGCGCCTCGATCTCGAACTCCTCGATGTGGATCGAGCTGTACTTGTCCTCGCGGACAACGGATTCGCTGATGAGGATCGCGTCCTCGAAGTTGTAGCCCTCCCACGGCATGAACGCGACCAGCAGGTTGCGCCCGAGCGCCAGCTCGCCGGCCTGCGTCGACGGACCATCCGCGAGGATGTCGCCCGGCGTGACACGCTGTCCGGTCTTCGCCACGATGCGTTGCGAGAGGCACGTGCCCTGGTTGCTGCGCACAAACTTGTGGACGCCGTACCACTGGTCGGCGCCGCCGTCGTCAGGGCGCAGCAGGATCCCGATGCCGAAGTCCTGACCGCTTCTGATCTTCTCGACGCTCCGGTCGCTGTCCGGCGGCTCCGGCCACGAGACACCGACGATCGTGCCGGCCTTGCGCGCCAGCACCATCTCACCGCTGTTCCGTGCGGCCTCGCCCTCCATGCCGGTGCCGACAATCGGCGACTCGGTGACGAGCAGCGGCACCGCCTGCTTCTGCATGTTCGAGCCCATGAGCGCGCGGTTGGCGTCGTCGTGCTCCAGGAACGGAATCAGCGATGTGGCCACGCTGACGGTCTGCTTGGGCGACACGTCCATGAAGTCGACCTCCGTGACCGGCAGGTCTCGGAAGTTGTGCCGGCTGCGGCAGGCGACGTGCGTGACGGTGAAGTGATTGTTGTCGTCGAGCGGCGCGTTCGCCTGCGCGACGTTGTACTTGTCCTCCTCGTCCGCCGAGAGGAAGACGATGTCGTCGGTGACGACCGGCGTGCCGTTCGCCTCCTTGTTCACGCGGCGGAACGGCGTCTCGATGAAGCCGAACTCATTGACGCGCGCGTACGTCGCCAGCGAGCCGATCAGCCCGATGTTCGGGCCCTCAGGGGTCTCGATGGGGCAGATGCGGCCGTAATGGCTGAAGTGCACGTCGCGGACGTCGAACCCGGCGCGCTCGCGCGACAGACCGCCCGGTCCGAGCGCCGACAGGCGTCGCTTGTGCGTGAGCTCGGCCAGCGGGTTGGTCTGGTCCATGAACTGCGACAGCTGGCTGGAGCCGAAGAACTCCTTGATCGCCGCGACGACGGGACGCGCGTTGATCAGCGAGGCGGCGCTGACCGTCAGCGAATCGCTGATGGTCATGCGTTCCTTGATGATCCGCTCCATCCGGATCAGGCCCATGCGGAACTGGTTCTGCAGCAGCTCGCCCACCGCGCGCACGCGGCGGTTGCCCAGGTGGTCGATGTCGTCCGCCTCGCCGAGGCCGTTGTTCAGCGAGATGAGCTTGCGGATGATCGAGATGAAGTCCTGGTTGTCCAGAACTCGGCGCTCCTTGTCCAGGGCGCGCTCGCGGGCCTCGTCCTCGCTGATGCCGAGGTTCTTGTCCAGCTTGAAGCGGCCGACCTTGGACAGGTCGAAGCGCCGCCCGTTGAAGAACAGCGACGTCAGCAGGTTGCGCGCGTTCTCGACCGTGGGCGGATCGCCCGGCCGGATCTTGCGGTACAGCTCGATGAGCGCCTCCTCGACCGAGGAGCTCGGGTCCTTGTCGAGCGTCGCCGAGATGTACTGGTGCTCGGGATCGTTGTCCACGTCGGCGAAGAACTGCTTGATGTCGTCGTTGCTTCCGTAGCCGAGCGCGCGCACGAGCGTGGTGACCGGCACCTTGCGCTTGCGGTCGATCTTGACCGTGAGGATGTCCTTGCTGGACGTCTCGATCTCGAGCCACGC
>JBOHUE010000086.1:0-5970 GCA_050734185.1 Candidatus Dormibacteria bacterium
GAGCGCCGCCAGCGAGGCCGCACCGGCGGCGCCGGCGAGCGCGTCGGGTCCGCCGCGCACCAACCACGCCGCAGCGCCGCTCATCGCGAGCATCGACACGCCGACCGCGAGGTCCTCGACGCTGCGACCGACGACCATGCGCAGGAGGCCGCAGGCCCACATATACGCAATCGGAAACAACAACCCCTGCACCACGGTCACCTCGCCGATGGGCACGTTGAAGCTGACCCATGACGCGATCGGGACGGCCAGCGCCGCGGCGAAGGCACGGGCGCTGCGCGGTCCGAACAGCTGGCGCGGCGGGGCGAACGCAGGGACACGCGGGTCGAGGCCGGCCACCCACGGCAGGCGGCGAGCCGCGAGGCGGCTGAGCAGCCCCGCGCCGACACCGGCTGCAGCGGCGCCCCCGATCACGAGCGCGGCCGCGCCGCCGTCCGTAATCCACACGGTCGGCGCCAGCCCCGCCGCCACGACGGCGACGGCGATCAGCGTGGCCCCGCGCGCGTCGACAAGCATCGCGACGACCGCTGCGACGACACCGGCGAACGAGAGCAGTGGCTCGGAGATCATCAACGGATCAGCACGACCGCGAGCACGCTGCCCGCAGCGATGAGGGGAAGCTGCGGCTGCTGAGCGATCCAGCCGTCGACCACCGGGATGCCGCGGCGCAACGCCCGCCAGGCATGGCGCGCGGCGCGAACCCGCGACGGTGGAACCGGCGGCGGCACGTCGTCGACCGTGCCCGGCGAGGCGAGAAGTTCCAGCCCGCGAACGCGGGTGCCGGTCAGCGAGAGCGTCGCGACCGCGGCGGCGCCCAGCACGAGAGCAGCGACCACGAAGTAGCCGCCTGCCCAGCCGCCGGCGGGCCCGGTGGCCGCGCTCACGCCGGCGTCGGCAAGAGTCGACGGTGAGCCCAGGGCGCCGTTGAGCCAGCCCGCAAATGCGCCCGGCACGACCGCCCCGGCGACGGCGGCGACCCGCGCCGTCAAGCCCAGCGGTGCGGGCAGCCCCGCGCGCCGTTCGGAGCCGTTCCCGTGGCGAACAAGGTGTCGCGCGACCCGAACCGAAGCGGCCGCGGCAGCGACGATGGCCATGCCGAGCCCAAGCAGAAGTGGCAGTCCGACGGCGCCCAGCCCGATGGCGGCCGACAGCTCGAGCACGATCGCCGTGGCGCCAAACCCGAGTGGCAGCCCGGATGCCGCCACCACGGCGGCCGCGGCGAGCCCGCGCTCCTGAGCCGATGCGCCGGCGCGCTCCCAGACGGACGACGCGGCCGCGGCGATCTCGAGTGCGCCGACGCCGACGGCGACGGCCGTGGCGGCGATCGCAGTGGGCAGGCCCGCGAGCGCAATCACCGGCCCGGCGACGGCGAGCATCAGGCCACGCCCAGCGCTGCTCGGGACAGACGGTCGTCGCACCATGATCGCCGCGCCCGCGAGTGCGACGGCCACACCCAGAAATGCGAGCGCGACCGACCCGCCGAGCGGCTGCGCTGATCCGGCTGCCTCGCGCAGTCGCAGCAGCATCACGGCGCCGGTGGGGACGGAGGCTGTCGCCGCCCAGGTGGACGTGGCCACCGCGCCGCGCAGGGGAGCAATCGCCGGCGCGAGCAACCGAACCGTCGCGCCGAACGCCCAGGGGAGCGCCACCGCAGCGGTGACCGAGCCTGCGGGCAGCGCGCTGAAGTCCGAGGTGCCCGCCGTGGCCTGGAGATAGGCGGCGGCGGCGAGCAGGCCGAGCGCGCCGACGTGCTCGACCCCCAGCGTGAGCAGCGCGCCGCGCCGCGGCCGTTGCCCAGGCTTCGTCAGCAACCCGAATACGCCAACGTTGGCGAGCTCCACGCCGGCGAACAGCATCACGGCGTTGCCCGCCACCGCCGCCACCACACTGCCGAGGACGCAGAGCAGGATCGCGGGGGCATGCCCCGGCTCGACGAGTCGTTCGCTGAGCAGCGCGAGCAACGCCGCGGCCGCCGCCGTGATGGCAACAACCATCGCAACACTGTCGGCCCGAAACAGATACGGGATCCCCGGCATCGCCTGCCCGAAGGACGCAAGGATTCGTCCGCCGCCCACAACGGGTGCGGCGTCCAGCGCCAGGAGCGCCAGGGTCGAGACGATGCCGCCGATTGCCATCCAGCGCACCAACTCGCGGCGCGGCCGGGGCGCGAAGGCGGCCGCCGCAAGCGCGAGAACAAGAGGCGCAGGGGTCAGCGCGAGCGAAAGAGCGCCCGACATGCCTCAGCGCGCGACAGGTGGGCGCCGCATCTGCGGCGGCGACACGACCTCGGTGGCGCAGTACGGGCAGATCGACCATCCCAGGCGCAGCGCCTTGTCACAGTTGGCGCAACGACGGGCGAACTGCGTGCGGCAGTACGGGCAGATGATGAACTGGCGCTCGATCTCACGGCCGCAATGCGGGCACGGCCGGTTGGGCGACGCGCCGTCGACGGACGGGTCGTAGAGCTCGTACTCCAGCGCGCGCTCCTCGTCGATGGTATGCGGCGGCCGCAGCACGAAGTACACGAGCGCGCCCATGAACGGCGGAACGAACGCCAGCACGACTGCGACGAGCAGCAGCGCCGGCGACATCGCGCGCCTGCGCGCGTCGCGGATGACGGAGAAGGCAAGCGCCAGCCAGAGGACGCCGACGTACAGAACGACGGCGAGCACGACGAACGTGAGTGCCGACACGTCCGCGATCACGATGCAAGCTCGAGCGTCTGTCTCACGGTGGCCGCCTCGGCCTCGAGCTCGCCAAGTCGGCGGCGCGCGCCCTCGACGACCTCGCGCGGCGCCTGGCCGGTGAACGACTCATTGGCGAGCTGCGCGCGCGCGCGTTCAATGCTCTCGTCGAGCTGCCGCAGACGACGCTCGTCACGCGAGCGATCGGCGGGCGCGGCGGTGGTCACCACCACCTGAGCGCTCAGCGCGCCCGCGGTCACGACGTCCGGCGTCCCTCCTCCACCGTGCGCGCCCACAACCACCGCGGGCACCAGCTCGGCGAGCAGCGCAGCCGCGCGCGCCACCGGAAGCTCGCTCGTCTCGCCGTCGAGCACGACAGCGACTCGTTCGCGCCCGCGTGGGGCGCCGCGCTCCTGACGCAGGGCGCGGATGCGCTGGACGAGATCGATCAACGATGCAACCTCGTCGCGCGCGCGGCGCGAGGACTCGTCGAGCCACGACGGCGACACCACAGGCCAATCGCGCTGTTGCAGTGTGGGCAACGCGTCGGGCAGGTGCTGCGCGCACTCCTCGGTGAGAAACGGCATGAACGGGTGCAGCAGCAGGAGGATTGTGTCCAGGGCCGTGATCGCGGTCCATGCGGCGGCGTTGCGCGACGGCTCGTCGACGTCATCACGCAGGCGCAGCTTGGCAAACTCGACGTACCAGTCGCAGTACGCGTGCCACGTCGTGTCGTACAGACTGTTCATCGCGTCGTGAAAGCGATACGTGGTGAACGATGCGTCGACGCCATCGATCAGGTTCGCCAGCTCGGCGAGCATCCAGCGATCCTCGGCCTTCAGCTCCGCCGGCTCCGGCGTGCGCGCTGCTGCCATCACCTCCGTGCCGCCACCGAGTCTCGTGACCAGAAAGCGCGTGACGTTCCACAGCTTGTTGGCGAATCGCTGGTACGCCTCGATGCGATCGACGTCGAAGCGCACATCCTGGCTGCCGGTGCCGACCGCGGCGGCCCAGGCGCGCACGGCGTCGGCGCCGTAGCGCTCGACCATGTCCAGCGGGTCGATGACGTTGCCCTTCGACTTGCTCATGCGCGAGCCGTCGGCGGCCTGGATGATGCTGGTCATCATCACCTGGCTGAAGGGGATGGAGTCCGTGAACTTCAGTCCCGTCATGATCATTCGCGCGACCCAGAGAAAGATGATGTCGCGCCCGGTCACGAGCACGTCGGTTGGGTAGAAGCGCTGCAGGTCTTCGGTCGGTTCCGGCCAGCCGAAGATGGCAAACGGCCACAGCGCGCTGCTGAACCACGTGTCGAGCACGTCGGGATCGTTGGTCAGCGTGGTGTCGCCACACTCGGCACACGACGACGGTACGTCGATCCATGCGAACGTGTGGCCGTTGCCGCACTGCGAGACCGGGATCGCGTGCCCCAGCCAGATCTGGCGGCTGATGCACCAGTCGCGGATGTTGCGCATCCACGACAGGTACACGTCGGTGTAGCGGCGCGGGTGAAACGCGACCTGACCGGACTCCACAACGGCGATCCCCGGCTGCGCGAGATCGTGCATCCGCACCCACCACTGCGCGCTGATCAGCGGTTCGAGCACGTGCCCGCAGCGGTCGCAATGACCGACGTCGTGCACGTAATCCTCTGTTCTCACGAGCGCGCCGGCCTCACGCAGCGCGTCTACGACCGCCGCGCGCGCCACCTCCGCCGGCATGCCATTGAACTGCGGCAGCGCGGGCACGTCCATGGTGCCGTCAGGCGCGATGACAGTGATCACGTCGAGCTTGTGTCGCCCGCCGATCTCGTAGTCGGTGGGGTCGTGCCCCGGTGTCACCTTCAGCGCACCGGTGCCGAACTCGCGCCGCACAGCGGAGTCGGCGACGATGGGGACCTGGCGCCCCGTCAGAGGTAGCGTGACGCTGCGGCCGACCAGATTCGCGTAGCGCGGATCGCCTCGCGAGACGGCGACGCCGGTGTCGCCGAGCATCGTCTCCGGCCGTACGGTGGCCACGACGATATCGCCGCCGCCGTCGATCGGATAGCGCAGGTGATACAGCGCGTCGCGGTGTTCGCGCCACTCGATCTCCTCATCGCTGATCGCGGAGCGGTCACGCGGGCACCAGTTGACGATGCGCGGCCCGCGGTAGATCAGACCGGCGTCGAACAGCTCTTTGAACACCACGCGGATGGCGCGGATGTACGCCGGGTCGAGCGTGAACCGCGAGCGCGCCCAGTCGCACGTGTATCCAAGCCGCCGCATCTGCTCGTAGATGCGGCCCCCGTACTCCTCGTACCAGGCGTCGACGCGCTCCTGAAATGCGGGACGGCCGAGCGCCTCCTTGGTCGTACCTTCCTCCGCGAGCTGGCGCTCGATGACGTTCTGCGTCGCTATGGCGGCGTGGTCGGTCCCCGGGCACCATTCGACCTCGAACCCTGCCATGCGCTTCTGGCGGCACAGCGTGTCCTGGATGGAGAACCCGCACGCATGGCCCATGTGCAGGGCCCCCGTGATGTTTGGTGGCGGGAGTGCGATGACGTATTTGGGTCGAGGGCTGGACACGTCGGCGTGGCCGATGCCGAGTTGTTCCCAGCGCTGCCGCCAGCGCAACTCCACGCTCGCGGGAGTGAACGTCTTGTCCATAGAGCGTCGAGGCCGTGGAGTATATGGGTGCGGGCAGTTTCAGGCCGCGAACGCAGCAATTGTGGCGCCGGTGTCGGGGTTGCGCCACAGCGGCACAAACGGGCTGTCGACATACACAAGCTGCGGCTCGGCAGTGCCCAGGGTGACCGCCGCGTCGGTGGCGCTCGGTGCCGGGAACACCGGCGACGCAGCTGCGGTGTGGGTGAGGTCGTCGACGGCGGAGTAGTACGCGCGGCCTGCGCAGTCGAGCAGCAGCGAGACGAGCCCGCTGACTCCCATCTTCGGCTGGGAGCCTACGAGCGGGATCACGAGCGCATCGGGCCGACCGCCCGTCACCGCCCGCACATGGACGGGCGCGCCAGGCGTCGTGCCGATGAGTCCCGGCGCCACGGCGTTCGCGGCCTGCGCTGCGAACGTCTCCAATCCTTTGCTGTCCGCCGGGTCCTGTGGCTGATCAAAGCCGCCCAGCGACCGCAGCCGGGACGGGAGGCTGGGCACGGGTTGCGCCACCGAGCACGAGGCATCCTCGCGCTTCGATGTGATGTGGGTCAGGGTCACCACGAGCACCGCGACCACCGCGGCGGCCAGCGCAGCGAGCGCGGCCCAACGCCGGCGCGTCAGGCGGTGCGGCCCTGCGC
>JBOHUE010000087.1:0-21387 GCA_050734185.1 Candidatus Dormibacteria bacterium
GCCTATGGGCGCGCCGTCGCCGCCGGGCTCATCGCCGATCGGGCCGCGACCTTGCAACTGCTGCGCCGCAGCGGCGTCGACACCATCGACGCCGACGCGCGCACGCTCTCGCCGCGGCTGGTCAACCGCTATCTGGAGCTGAAGCGGCGCGCGTCGCTCTGACCGCGATCAGCTGAAGGCGTGGCGGCTGCCTGCGTTGATGGCGAGCGCGTAGAAGATGATCGCGTTGATACCGAGCCAGACGGCGAAGAACAGCGCGCCGCCGATGGTCTGGCTGTGGCTCAGCGCGTTGACCAGGCCGCTGAGCGCGATGAGCGACGTGATGATGTTCAGCACGATGTTGAACCAGCGCGCGACGTTCGACGGGCGCCCGACCATGACACCGAGCACGATGTCGACCACGCCGATGAGTAGCAGCACGACGCCGAAGGCGAGGAAGAGGCCCTCGGCGACAGCCACCCAGTCCGACGCGATGGCGCCGGAGAAGGAGCGGTAGCCGGGGAGGCTCGTCACGTCTCCCGCGTGCGTGAGCAGGAACACGGCTGCGCTGATCGCCACGATGCCGCCGAGCATCCAGAAGATGCCCTTGAGAATCATCAGGATCTGCGCGAACAGGATCATGCCGGTGCGGTGCCGCGGCACCACCGGCGCCGGCATCGGCGCGCCGTAGACGCCTGCGTACGCCGGCTGCGGCGTCTGGCTAGCGAATATCGCAGCCTGCGGCTGCGGGGCTAACGGCGGTGGCTGTGGTGGCGCCGCGGGTGGCGGTGCCTGTGCAGCCTCCGGTGGCTGCGGCGGTGGCAGCAGTGCCATGACCTCCTCCTCTCTGTCCCGGCCCTCTCGGCGAGATTACGCCTTGCGAACTACAAATGTACTCGCCATCTTGTCGTGCCACCCCTGTTTACGCTGATCGAAGGCCGCCCAGATCAAGCCGATGTCGAGCACCCAGGTGCTGACGATGAACCCGAGGTAGCGCCCGATGGCGCGGCTCGTCGTGATCGGTCCCCCGGTGACAGCCTCCACGACGCGCAGGCCGCACACCTTCTGCCCGAGCGTATGGCCGTAGCGTCCCCAGCTGACGACGGAGTAGGTGGCGCCGATGACCAAGTAGACGAGCGCGACCAGCCAGAACAACGGCTGCAGCTGCTGCGTGCCGGTGCACTCCACGCGCGACCCGAAGCCGGTGTCGACGGTGGTGCACGAGAGGTTCGCCAGCGAGGGCCCCAGGATGAGCCACGCAATCACGCCGAGCGGGATCGCGAGGATGATCACGTCGATCATGTACGCGAGGAAGCGGATCCAGAACCCGGCGTAGCGCAGCCCGGGCGCGGGCCCGGTCACCGCCCACAGCGGCACCTGCTGGTATGGGGCGGGGTACTGGTACGGCGGTTGCGGGGCGTACCCCGGCGGCGGCGGAGGCGGAGGCGGCGGCAGCGCTGGGGGATCCGGCGGCATCACCGCCAATGATCAACTCTTGGAGCTGGAAGGGGAAGACGTGAGTGCTGTTGTGGCGGTTGGCGTCAGCACGAGTCCCACCACCGCGAGGCAGAGCGCAACGCTCACGAGCGTGCTCACCGAGAGGTCGCCCCGTGCCAGGAACAGTACGATCAGCCCCGCCTGCAGCACGACGGTGCCCACTCGCGTCCACGGCGTCAGGCGGCCCATCTCGATTGCGGTGTACAGGGCGGCGAGCCCGAGCAGGCCGTAGAAGAACCCGAGCGCGGCGGCACCGGCGCCGCCGACCTGCGCGCCCGCAAACGGGATTGTGTTTCCCGATCCGAGCACGAGCCCGAGAAGGACCGCGAAGAGGCCGGCAAGCACGAGCAGCGCTGACTCGAGCGCGAGCAGGGCGCGCGCTGTGCGCAGCACGATCGGGAGGTTCGGCGAGCCGAAGCTGTACCCAGCCACGAACCGATGCTACCGCCGCTGCCCTGCAGCGATCACCGTCGTGGCGGATTCGTTAGCGCGCGGTGATCTCCACCGCATCTGCCGCCGGCAGCGCCTCGATCGCCGCGATGACCTGGCGCGTGATCTGCGTCGGCGTCGACGCACCCGCCGTCACACCCACGCGACGCATGCCCCGGAACCAGCCGGGGTAAATGTCGTCTGCCGTGTCGACGAGGTAGGCAGGCTTGCCGGCCTTCTCCTCCACGACCTGCACCAGGCGCAGGCTGTTGCTGCTGCGGCTGCTCCCGACCACGACGACGCAGTCGACGGTGTCCGCGGCGAGCACCGCCGCCTCCTGGCGTTCCTGCGTGGCGAGGCAGATCTCGTTGTGGACCTCGATGTCCGGGAACCGCTCGACGAGCCGGTCGATGATGGCCTTGGTGTCCCAGACGGAGAGCGTGGTCTGACACGTGACGGCGAGGCGTGTTCCGGGGTCGACGGTCAGCGCATCGGCGTCGTCGATCGACTCGATGAGGCTGATCGCGTCCGGGGCGATGCCCAGGACGCCGGCGGGCTCGGGATGACCGCGCTTGCCGATGTACACGACGTGGTGTCCGCCGGCCACGAGGTCGCGCACCAGGTCGTGAGTTCGGGTCACGTCAGAGCACGTGGCGTCCACAACGTTGAGGCCGCGGTCGCGCGCCGCCTGCACCACCAGCGGCGAGATGCCGTGCGCCGTGAAGATCACAGTGCCGGACTTCACCTGGTCGAGCCCCTTCATACGGTCGCTCTCGGCGACCAGCGCGACCCCAGCCTCCTCCAGCTCGCGTGTGACGTGCTCGTTGTGCACCAGGTAGCCGAGCATCGTCACGGGCTCGGCGCCGCCCCGTTCCGCTCCGACGCGCTTGGCCATGCGGATCGCCTCGACGACGCCGTGGCAGTACCCGCGGGGCGTGATGCGAACGACTTCCATGGTTGTGGCTGTCCTCAGGGTGTGGCCGGGCCTGCAGCCATGATCGCATCGAGTGACATGGGCGACGCGCGCCGCCGCGGCTGCCGTCCGGCGAGCAGCAGCCACCCGTAGAGCAGGAGAGCGGTGCCCGC
Organism: Candidatus Dormibacteria bacterium; assembly: GCA_050734185.1. GTDB lineage: Bacteria > Chloroflexota > Dormibacteria > Aeolococcales > Aeolococcaceae > JAFALX01. The sequence continues at coordinate 2,992 of JBOHUE010000087.1, forward strand.
CCCGATCGCGAGCTTGGCCGCGCCGGGCAGCCCGCTCGGGGAGACGAACGCCTCGAGTGTGCCGGCGATCACCAGCAGGCTGGCGATGCCGAGCGCGAGGGTGGCTGCGCGGCGCGCCGCGGCGCTGAGTGCCTCGCCGCGACGGACGTGCCCGGGGCGAAGGATGGCGCCGCCGAGCATGAGCCCGGTGCCACCGGCGATCACGATCACGCTGAGCTCGATGACGCCGTGGGGCACGATGAGCGACCAGAACGCCAGGTCGTAGCCGCCGATGTGCACCGCCGCGGCGATCGAGCCGAGCATCCACCCGTTGGCGAGCAGAACGAGTGCGGTGGGCAGCCCGAGGAGAACGCCGCCGGCGAAGCACACGAGCGCGACCCGGATGTTGTTCTGGATGATGAACGACGCCGCCAGTGGCGCATCGGGAACGTTGGCCTGGATCTGACCCCGCGCCATCTGATCGAACAGCGACTGCGGCACCAGCGAGGACCGCAGGTCGGGGCGCAGGTCCACCGCCAGCCACCCGACCACAAACCCGAGCGCGAGCAGGACGAGGGAGCTGACCACGAACGGCCACACAGCACGGAACGCGCGCGGCAGTCCCGTCGCGTAAAACGCCGGCACGGCAGAGAGCCGCAGCGGCGTGTTGCGGTAGAGGAGGGGATGCGCCCGCGCGCTGAGTGCGTTGAGGTACTCCGTGATGGGCGCCTCCGGGTAGTCGCGGCGCGCGATGGCGAGGTCGCTCGCCGTGTGGCGCAGCAACAATCCGAAGCGCTCGATGTCCTGTGCGGGCATCCCTCGCAAGCGCCCACGGCGTGCGCGCTTCACCGCGGCCTCCAGCTCCTCCCAGCGCGGTCTGCGCTCCGCGATGAAGGTGTCGAGGCTCACGTGCTCCTCGCAATCAGCTGCAGATACAGCCGCTCCAGGAAGAGCTCCGCAGGCCACATGCGCTCGGGTGCGCCCCAGGGAAGCTCGAGCCGGTCGTAGAGCTTGACCGCGAGCTGACTCGCGAGCCGGGCACGCAACGGTGGCGTCAGTCCCTGGCGGCTGAGAAACACGCGAAGCGCGTTCTCCTCCGGTGTGCCCAGGCGCTCCACGCCGTCGATGGCCGGGCCGGCGTCCGGCGTTCGCAGAATCAACGGCATCGGTGCTGTGACCGCTGCCAGGCTCACGTTCTGTCGCTCGCGCACGACCACCGTGCCGGCGGCCAGGTCACCCAGCCGGCGCGACAGGGGGTGGAAGAACATCACCACGACGCCGACGTACACGACGCCGACGTCGACGATGCGCACCAGGTTGCGCACCACGAGCGCGCTGAAATCAGGCGCCGACCCGTCGAGCATCACGACGCGCACGCCCATCGCCGCCTTGCCGGGAGTGCGCCCTCCCATCACCGCTTCCGCAAGCAGGAAGTACCCGAAGTACACAAGAAACGCGGCGCCCGCGGCGGCACCGGCGGTCCACTGCGCGGCCTGACCAGACGACGCGAACGAGCCGGCTGCGACCACCGCCAGGACCACAGCGAACACGAGCACCAGCGCGACCGCACTGTCGACGAGCTGCGCGATCATGCGGCTGCCGACGCCGGCTGTCGCATACCCCAGCGCAACGTTGTCTGCCGTCTGCACTCGGAGCGTGTCCGGTGGCGGCGGGGTGCTCACACGGCCATCGTCGCACCGCCGTCGCGACCGCGTCGGGCGGTGCTGTCAGTGGGTCGTCGTCGAGGACGATGACGGCTTCGGCGACGCGGTGCCGCTCGTGCACGCCGTGGCGCCGAAGGCACCGAAGGCGGCGTCGATGGCAGAACCGTCCGACACGATGCGGGCGAGCGCCGCGAGGTACGTCGGCTGGTTGCTCGCCGCCGCCGCCGCCTGCGCCGCCGTGGCGTCGTCGGCCGATTGCTGGATGGCGGCGATCCCCTGGGTCCACGACGACTGCTTCGACGGCGGTGTTCCCATGGCCTTCATCCGGCTGATCGTCGATTGCAGCACCGTCACCTGCTTGCCCAGATAGCTCGCGATTGCCGGCAGATCGCCCGCCTTGGGGGCGGTCAGCGACGAGACGCTGGGTTGCGGCACGGCTCCGCTCGACGCGGCGCTTGACGTGCAGACCGCATTGGCGCCGCTGATGAAGTCCGACATGTTCTTGGTTCCGGACGATCCGCTGCACGCTGCCAGCACAAGCCCGGCGAGCGGTGCAAGCAGTAGCGGCTTACGCAGGCTCAACGATGGCAACGGTCTGCCCCTCCTGCACCACGTCGCCCTCGTGCACGAGGATCTCTGTGACCACGCCGGGGATCGGGGTGGTGATCGGGATCTCCATCTTCATCGACTCCAGGATCATGAGGGTGTCGTCCTCCTCGACGCGCTGGCCCACCGCGGTGACGATCTTCCAGAGATTGCCCACCAGCTCGGCCTTGACCTCAGCCACTCCGTGCTCTCCCTGAACGCCGCGTCGGGGCGCCTCACACCGGCCGAACGCCGTGCTTCCGCCACGGACGCGACACCCGTTTTGTTGCCGCGCCGTCGAGGGCGTCGATGATGACACGACGAGTGTCGGCGGGGTCGATGATGTCGTCCACGTAGGCCCATGACGCCGCGATGTACGGGTCGATGGTTCGACGCACCGTTGTCAGCAACTCGGCGCGTGTCGCCGCCGGGTCCTCCGCGGCAGCGATCTGTTTGGGAAAGAGGATCTCGACTGCCCCCTCGGGGCCCATCACCGAGATCTCTGCGCTCGGCCACGCGAACAGCCCGTCCGGCTCGTAGCCGCGACCGCACATCACGTAGTACCCCGCGCCATACGCCTTGCGCAGCACGACACTGACCTTGGGTACGGTGGCCTCGCTGACGGCGTACAGCATCTTCGCCCCGTGGCGGATGATCCCCTGCTTCTCGACCTCGGTTCCGACGATGAATCCGGGCACGTCCATGAGGAACACGAGCGGCAGATTGAACGCGTCGCACAACGTGATGAACCGTGCCGCCTTGTCGGCCGCGTCGATGTCGAGCGCGCCGCCTTTTATCAGCGGCTGGTTGGCGACAACGCCCACGGGCCGGCCGTCGAGGCGCGCCAGCGCTGTGATGATGTTGCGCGCCCACGCCGGCTTGATCTCGAACACGTTGCCGTCATCGACGACGCGGCGCACGACGGCGCGCATGTCGTACGCGGCACGCGGGTTCGCCGGCACCAGCTTGCTGAGTCCGTCGACCTTGCGGTCGCGGAGGTCTGTGCTCTCGCGCCGCGGCGCCGCGTCGCGGTTGTTCGACGGCATGAACGAGAGGTACTCGCGCACGGCATCGATGCACGCGCGGTCGTCCTCGACCTCGAGGTCGCCGACGCCGCTCACCGCGCAGTGGATCTGACTGCCGCCCATCGCGTGGTCGGTCGTCTCCTCACCGGTGGCCGCACGCACCAGTCGCGCGCCACCCAGCGCCATGCTGCTCGTCTCCTTGACCATGGGAACGAAGTCGGCGAGCCCGGGGATGTACGCCGTTCCTGCGGCGCACGGTCCCATCATTGCCGCCACCTGCGGCACGATCCCGCTCATCTGCACCTGCTCGTAGAACAGTGCACCGCTTCCCGCGAACGTGCTGCCCGCGGCCTCCTGGATGCGCGCGCCGGCGGAGTCCAGCAGCCACACCATCGGCAGGCGGTTGCGCATCGATTTGCGGCGGAGCCGCGCCACCTTCTGCTCGCCCACCATGCCCATCGACCCCGCCATCACGGTGAAGTCATACGCGGCGCAGTAGACGCGGCGCCCGTCGACCAGTCCCTCGCCCGTGACGACACCATCAGCCGGCGAACGATCCGGGTCATCCGTGTCGCCGGTGAGGGAGTGCTGGTGCGCCAGCAGGCCGAGCTCGCGGAATGTCCCCGTGTCGAAGAGCAGGTCGATGCGCTCGCGCGCAGTCAGCTTGTGCTTGGCATGCTGCTGCTCGATGCGGTCGGCACCACCCATCGCTCGCGCGTGCGCGCGCCGCTGCTCCAGGTCATCGGTGAGCGCGTCGATCTAGCGACCCTCGAACCGCGGTTCGCGCTTCTGCAGAAACGCTGTCACGCCCTCGTGGAAGTCCTCACTGAGGCTGAGCGCGGTCAGTTGGCCCCGCAGGTACTTGAGCGCGGGCTCGACGTCGAGCCCGTCGATCTCGTAGAAGGCGTCGCGTCCCATCCGCATGATCAGCGGGCTCCACCGTGTCAGCTCGCGCGCCCACGCGAATGCCTGCTCGCGCACCTCCGAGGGCGGTGCCACTCGATTGACAAAGCCCCATTCCTTTGCGGTTGTCGCGTCGATGCGCTCGCCCGTCATGAATAGCTCGAGCGCGCGTTTGCGGCCGAGGTTTCGCACGACGATCGACATGATCATCATCGGCCAGATTCCGACCCGGATCTCCGGGGTGCCGAACTGCGCCGCGTCGGATGCCACCAGCAGGTCACAGCTGAGCGCCAGTCCAAAGCCGCCGGCGAGCGCGTGACCGTTGATGCAGCCGACGATCGGCTTGCCGAGCCGCTGCATCGCCAGGAACAGCTCGACGAACAGGCCGCGCTCCTCGTGGCGGCGGAGCTCCGTCGCGTCGGCTGACATCTCGCTCAGGTCGGCCCCGGCACTGAACGCCTTGTCGCCCGCGCCGGTGAGCAGCACCACGTGCACGTCCGGATCGCGCTTCGCTTCGGCGAACGCGGCGAGCAACTCGCGCAACACGCGCGGCCCGATTGCGTTGCGCTGCTCCGGGCGGTTCAGCGTGATGGTGGCGACGTGATCGGTGACGTCGTAGATGACGTCCTGCAGGTCCAACCGGGTGCGATCAGGCGGCGACGCCGATGATCCTCCCGTCGATCCAGCCGGTCCACCCGTTGCTGCAGATCACGCGCGCCCACGCGCCGCGAACCTCGCTCACCTGAATCGGGAGCCCGGGAGCGAGGGTGGCGACGACCGGTCCCGCGGGGTCGGGCGCTGCCCAGGCGCGAAGCCCCTGCGGCGGCACGCTGTGGGTCGGGACCCACGCCGGCTGCGCGGCCGGCTGCGGCACCGGAGCGGGCTGCGCCTGTGGCTGTGGCTGCGGCTGCGGGCTGAAGCTGGGGGCGGGCATCACCTGGGCTTGCGGAGTGGTCGACTGCACCGGTGTCGGCTGTGCCGTCACCGCGGCACCGGTGGTCGCATCCGCCGCTCCGGTCGCGGTGGCGCCGAGCAGATCCGCCGTGCGCGACACCTCGGCCGCCGCTTGGACGAACGAGTTCTTGCTGAGGCCGTCGTGGTACACGCGGCTGCTGAGGGTCACCGATGTGCCCGACCAGCCCTGCTCGACCGTGCCCGAAAGCGAGCCCGGCCGTCCGTCCACGATCGCCTGCGCGTCGGACTCCGACCCGCTCGCGAGCGACGCGGTGTGCCGGAGGGTCACGCGGTCGGTCCCCTGCTCCTGAAGCACAAGAATCTCGACGGGTGCGGTGCTCGCCAGTGTCGACCGCAGGGAGAGGGCGAAGTCCGCGCCGGGCTCGGAACGCTCGCCGAGCAGCTCCAGGCCGTCACCGGACGAAGCCCAGGCGCTGACATTCTGCTTGATGTCCTCGGGGGTCATCGATCCAGCCTCCTCCACATCCCACCGCTCATCCGTGGCGACTATACGGGACCCGTCAGTGCGGCGTGACGTGCACCGAGGCGATGAATCGCTGGTAGTCGGTGGGCGGGTTGACGGGGCCGGCGGTGCCGATCACGTACGCCAGGTTCCCCGTGTGCACCAGCTGCACCTTGAGGTACTCGCCTGACAGCGTGATGACCCCCTCCAACGAGGGGAACGTTTGAAACGTCGAGGGCGTGCTCGACACCACCGACCCATGGGCCTGGGTGGCGATGCCCTGCAGACCCTTTTGAGCGTCGAACGTCGTCCCCGGATCGAAGACGAGAACGCCGACCAGCTGGTCCACGTCCGGGCCGATGTACTCCGCGTACAGGTACGGGACGTTGCCCACAGCGGACGTCGATTGCTGCGTCGAGTGATACACGGGTGCGCCGTCGAACTGGGCGGTGTAGTAGTGGTTGGGGTCGGTGTACGCCGCCGTGGTGCCAGAACCGCTCGGACGCGGCGAGGTCTGCGGACCGACGGTGGCGACGCTCGGCCGGGTGAGCAGGAACGCGGCTGTTCCGCCGCCACCGAGGAGCACCACGACGACGACGACCGCCAGGACGATCAGCCACCGCCTCTTGCGCCTGCGTGCGGGTGGGGCCTTGCCGAGCGCGGGGATGCCGGTCGCCGCGGGTGCCTGCTCCGGCGCCAGCTCGACCGGCGGGCCCGTACCGCCCAGCGGATGGAACCCGCCCGGGGGCGCACCGACGGTGGGGGGCTCGAGAGCGACCGGCGGCGCCTCCACTACCGGGGGCTCGAGGATCGGCTCCCACCGTGGCGGCTCGGGCTCGGGCTCCCGCTCGGCCGTCGGCTCGTCGACGCTCGGCGGCTCGGGCTCGGGCTCGGGCTCGGGCTCGGCCGTCGCCTCGTCGAGGCTCGGCGGCTCGGGCTCATCCGTCGCCTCGTCGGCGATCGGTGCGCTGAGAGCCGGAGGTTCAGCCGGTAGAGGCGGACCGTCCGGAGGCGCCGCCGGCGGCGCCGGAGGCCCATCCGGCCACGGCGACTGTGGGGGATCTTGGGTCATGACGCTTCCTGGCGGCGGCCAGTGTACCTGTGCGTCGGTTCACGAGGCCGCAACAGCGCCATGTCTGTGGCGCGACAAGCGGTGGCGATACTGCGGACATCGTCGCGATCAGGGTGAGTCCAGCTTCGGCATTGCCGCGCGTCGCGCGCCGGCACGATCTCTTCCGTCTGGCCGTTGCTGCGGCGCTCATCGGCGTCGCCGCGCTGTATCTCGTCTCGCTCGGCAGCATTCCGCCGGGGCCGTACAACGACGAGGCGAGCATCGGATACAACGCGTGGACGATCGCGCACTACGGTGTCGATCAATACGGCAATCACGTCCCGCTCTTCTTCGTTGACTTCGGTGACTACAAGGGCCCGATGGCGACGTACCTGACGGTGCCGTTCGTGTGGCTGTTCGGGCTCACGCTTGGTGCGGTGCGTGCACCAAGCGTCCTCGCCGGCATCGCGCTCGTCGTTGTGGCATCGCTGCTCGCGTATCGGCTGACGCGGTCGCGTGGTATCGCGCTGGCGACGCTGGTGCTCACGGCGCTGCAGCCGTGGCTGTTCCTGCAGAGCCACACGACGATGGAGGGCAACGTGCTCCTCATGCTCAGCGTGATGGTCGCGCTGTGGTGCGCAGCAGAAGCAATCGCGCGCGAACGTTCCGGTCGCTGGTGGACGCTCGCCGGTGTCGCGCTCGGCGTCGGTGTTCTCTCCTACGTGATCGGACGTCTGCTCTCGCTCCTGCTCGCGTCGGCGCTCGTGGCGACGTGCCACCGATTCGGCCGGCGCAGCATGGTCCGCCTGTTGGTCCCGCTGGCCGTCGCATACGCCGTGCTGCTGGCGGCGGCGCTCGCCAGCTCGGCCGTGCTCTTCGCGCGGTTCCAGGCGGCGGGGCTGTTCAGCGATCACCCGTCGCTGCTCACCGCCGCCGGCCGCTTCGCCGGCAATTACATCGCGTACTTCAACCCGATGTTCCTCATCGTCAACGGCGACGGCAATGCTCGGCAGACGACCGGAGTCGGCGGCGTCGTCCTCGCCGCAACGCTTCCGTTGATGATCGCCGGCGCGGCACGCGTCGCGATGCGATGGCGCGAGCCGTTTGCGCGCTTCGTGATCCTCGGTGTGGTGCTCAGCTCGGTGCCTGCCGCGCTCACCGCGCAGGCCCCGCACGCGTTGCGCGGCGCCGGCCTGTTCCCATTTCTCGTCGTCCTGATGATCGAGGGCCTCGCATGGGTGGCTTCACTGCTGGGCACGCAGCGTGTTATCGCCGCCCTGCTGACCGGCTCCGTCGCGCTGAGTGCGACCCCATATTTCCTGGACTTCTTCACGGACTACGGAACGCGCGCGGCGGCCGCGTTCGAGGCCGGCGAGAATGCGGCGATCGCGGTGGCGTACCACGATGCGCTGGGGCATCGCCTATACCTCTCGACGTCGCTCGGACAGCCTGCGATCCACCTGATGTTTGCTGTCGCAGCGCCACCGCCGCAGGAGACGTTTCTCGCCAAGAACCGGGTGCAGGTGGTGAGCGACCGCGTCGAGCTCGACACGGCCGGCGCCGGCGACGTGCTCGTTCTTGGACCGGCGGATCAGCCGCCGCCGGGGTCGCGCCTACTTTTCGTGCTGCGCCAGGGCGTGATCGTGCGGGCGCCGGCGTCCACCGGCGTCGGCGACCAGATGCACGTTTACGTCGTCTGACGGTCGCTCCGCACGCGGTGCATGTCTGCGGCGCTGGTCGAGGTCGCGCAGCTCCCTGAACGCGCGGAGGACCACGCGCGGGTTGGCGCCGGTCGGTGTCCCCGTCAGCCGCGGCGCATGGGACACGGCGACGTCGGCGAATCGATAGCCGTTGTCACGTGCGCGCACAAGCAGCTCGGTGCTGATGAGCGCGCCCTCGGAGGTCAACCCGGTACCCACGGCACGCGGAAACAGCTTGAACCCGCAGTTCACGTCGCGAACGGTGTGGCCGAAGCGCGCGTCCACGATGGCAAAGAACGCGCGGTTGTATGCGCGCCGCGGAAACGGATCGCTGCGATGTGCACGGTAGCCGCAGACCACGGTGTTGCCGTCCCAATGATCGAGCAGCAGACCGAGCTGGGCAGGATCGAACTGGCCGTCGCTGTCCATGAGAAACACGGCGTCGCAGGTTGCCGCGTCGAAGCCGGTGCGCAGCGCCGAGCCGTAGCCCTGATTCGTGTCATGCGTGAGGACGCGCACGCCCCCGAGCTCGGAGGCAACACGCTCGCACTCGGCACGCGTTCCGTCGCGGCTGCCGTCATCGACGACGAGGACCTCGAACTCCGCGAGCTCCAGCGACGCCAGCACGGCGTGCGTCTGACGCACGGTGGCTGCGATCACGGCCTCCTCGTTATAGGCGGGGAGGACGGCCGACACTCCGTCGGGCCCGGGCTTACGCAGCGGTGTCGGCATGACTCCTCTCTGTCGGCCCGGAGAGACGGGCGATCGCGCCACTGTACTCAGTGCGGCGTGCTTCGAGGGTCTCGGCCACTGCGCTGCGACGATGGCGGAGGGCTCGCACGCTCACCACGACGGCGACGAGCAGCGCCGCGTTGCGCAGCATCAGATAGATGACGGCATCAGGGAGGTTCGCGACGAGCCGCGCGTACTCGGCGTTCTCGAGCAGCGTCCCGAGCACAACGCCGGCGACGGCGACGGCGACCAGGTAGTCACCAGAAGCAAAGGCGATCGCCCCGGCGGGGATCAGCCACGCGATGAACTGCGGCGATAGGAGCGCCGACGCGAGCAGAAACGCGCCGACGCAGGCAACCCAGGCCGCGCCGATGTCGCGCCGGCCTCGCACCTGCCCCAGGGTCCACACCGCCACCGCGGCTGCCAGCAACTGCATCACCGCGGGGAGAGCCGCGGGCACGTGCCCGAAGCGGTCGGCGCCGGCCTGGAGGATCGCCGGCTCACCGGTGATGACGCGGACCACGGATCCGACGACGCTCTCGATCTGCCAGCCCGTGGCGCCGCGAAAGGTCAGCACCTGCTCGATGCCCGCGAATCCACCCAGCGCCAGCCACGCCGCCATCAGCGCCGCGAACGCGGTCGTCCCGGTGACGATGTACGCGCGTCGCGAGGCCGCGGGGAGCGCCGGGATGATCATCAGCGCGAGGGGGAGTGGCCAGAGCTTCAGACCGACGGCGATGACGAAGCAGAGCGCCGCGGTCACCGCACGCCCCCGCAAGGCGGCGCTCACCGCCGCGACCACGAGTGCCACGCCGATGAGGTCGAGGCGCGCCACGAACAACGAGAGCAACAGCGTGTCGGCCGCGATGAACCAGAGCGCCGCAGGTACGGACCAGGTGCGCCACAGCAGGACGGCGATGGCGGCTTCGGCGACGATCGACAGCACCACGATCACCGCGGTGAACGCATGCTGATTCGGCGTAGCGAAGGCGAGCAGCTTGACCAGCGCCACCAGGATCGGTGGGTACTCGACGGAGTAGTCCCTGTACGGGACACCGGGCGCGTGCCCGACCGCGTAGAAGCGTGCGCCGTCGTCCGAGATCGTTTGCTGCACGCCGACCACAAGCACGAGAACCCGAAACGCGACCAGTACGAACAGCGCTTCGATCACCGTGCGTCTCGAGAGCCATCGCGTTGGTGTTGCGAACGAGGCTACCGCGTGGAGGCTGCGGGTCATACGTCACAACGGACTCTGCGGGCGAAGTCGCAGCAACGTCAGGCCGTCCGCGCGATCGTCGCACTGGTGCGACAGGCGCGTTTGGGCTAGGATTCGCCCGCGTTCGCAGCGACCTGCGAGTTCGATTCAGGAACAGGGGAAATGTGGTGCATCTCCTCCATGCGCGGGTCCGCGCGAACTGGGCGGCCGCGGCCGCACTGGCCACCGGCGTGGTTGTCGTGACGACGGCCGTCGCATGCGGCGAGACCCCCAGCCCGTACGTCACGAGCATCTCGGGGGCCAAGGGGCAGGACTCGCCTCAGAACGCGGTGCGGGGCTTCTTCGACGAGCTCGTTCGCGGCGACTACCGAGCCGCCGAATCCTACGTCGATCCGACCCAGCGCCAGACGTATACCAACGCGATCCAGAAGGCGCAGGGCAAGCAGTACGCCGTGCAGATCCAGGACTTCAGCGTCGTCGCATTCGATCAGACCCCAACCGGCGGGCTCGTCGGGGTGAAGGTCACCGGCCAGACGTGTCTGAACGGCAAGTGCACCCCGATAACGACGACGGCGGATAACTCGGCGTCGGTCCCGGTCATGTCCGTGAACAACCAGTGGTATCTGACGGACGTCAGCGCGCCCTCGTGACCGTGCGGCGGTGACCGCCGCGACACGGTGGTGACGTCAGTAGGCGAACATGTCCCAAAGGCTCGCGTCCTTTCGATGCGCCACGCGTGGACCTCGTTGCCCCTGACGCTGGCCGTCTCACGCGCTGCGTCGCGCATCTGCAGGCCGAGGAAACGGGACCAGCCGCCAGGAGGAGCGTCGCTCCCGCGATCAGCCACTGAGCGGCATCCATACGCGGCAAGCCAAGGCGCGCGGACATGTCGTCAGGCCGAAGCCTCTTGCGACCACGGTCGAGGCTATCGGGTTCGAGCGATTCAGCGGATCGCTCGAAGCATGAACAGCGCAACGTGACCGTAGTCTGAGTCGGCTACGGGACTGCCCGTCACCGCGGCGACCTTCTCATGGCTGATGTCTATCCATTGTCCGAGCTTGCTCGTCCACTGACCGTCGGGTAGCTGTCGCGCCGCATGCAACGCGTTGCCATTGTCGTCAGCGAAAATAGCCACCTTCTCGTACCCGTCCTCATATTCACCGTCATTACTCAGTTCATATCCGAGCGTCATATATGCCTGCACAAAACTATCTATCGTCGGAGTGCGCGGCACGTTCGGCGGCCAGTAGTAACCGCCCAGAGCCACGGGCCACCACCATCGGGTGTCGTCGCCGGCCGCGTGAGCAATACAGTTGTAGCGCCGATCCTCATCGCTAGTCTTGTCGAAAACGCCTTCCGTGACTCGCGGAAAGTCCAAGCGCAAGCGAGCAAGCTCAGGTGGGGAAAACGCCACTCTCGATGTAGCCCATACGCTGCCCCCAACGAAGCCACGCCCGTCGTGCGCCCTCAAGAGTCTCCTCACCGGCTGCAGCATCCTCGCGTGATATTGCAGTGAGAGCCCAGGTCCAATGTCCTACTGATTCGCGGAGCCGCCCCAAAATCAGCGGAATCGCGTCTTGTCCGAGACCGATGATCTGCTGATACGCGCGGTTCAGCACGATGCGTTCGAGAGAGGGGGCTGTGAGCGTTTCTTGTTCCCACTGCGTGGCCAGGTAGTCGAAGATAGCGCGCGTTGCCGGCGTGACACTGACCCGGGGGAGCTCACTAGCCAGCGGGCCAGCGTGAATGAGCCAGGGATTGTGTGCGTCGTGCCTCCGCCGGTAGTCTTGAAACACGAGAAAGGTGTGCTTCATACCGTCGGGATGGCGCATTTTGCGGAGAGCATCCCCGACTGAGCGATAGCTCGAGTGAGGCGCAGCAGGTATCACGCCGAATCCTCTTTCATGACGTCGTAGATGCGCAACTTCGAAGCCTCTGCGAAGTGCCTGAGAGCGTCGCTCTTCTGTACTGCTCTTTGCACGAGGCTCTGGAGTTGATGCAACTCGCTCGCACCGAGCGTCACATAGAACGCTTTGATCTGCCCTCCCCCTTGATGGTACTCGATGCGAAGGGTGTGGACGATTACGGCACCCTGGATGTCCGACGGGTCTTCGAATAGCGGCCTTAGGTCGGTCACGATGCGCGCCTCGTGAAACGACTTATCGAACTCGGTCACCAGATCGAGCGCGCGCGCCATAGTGACGATCAGATCAAGATCGAGAAGAGTCGCCAAGCGATCCGAAAGCGCTTTTCGTTTATCCGACTCGACGTCTAAGTCAACGGATTGGGCGACCTCTTCAGCAGCCTTTGATGCAGACCATTTGCTCCAAGTCCTCACCCCTTCGACGCCGAATAGTGCATTCAAAAGCGCTTTCGCATCATCCGGGCTGGCCCCTGAGGCCTCCGCGATCGATCCCTCGAGCTGATTCCTGCTAGCCGACGGGTCCGGCGTGCTAGATAAGGCGTGGAGAAGCTGATCAAATTCCGCGGCGGTCAATCTTGCAAGCCGGACGAAGGATCCGCGGTAGTGCTCAGGAAGTCTCACAGGTTCTCGGGTGCTTGCGGTCGGATGGGGCCGACCATGGCCGTTAGTCTAGGGCCGCAGAGAGCGCGGGGGCAGCAGAACGTGTCTTGCAGGTACGGTGAGCGAATCAGTCAGGACTGGCGGCAGCACTATCGAAGGGACGTGAGGCTTCCGCAATGCGAGCCATTGGGTCAGCGGCCGGTGGGCAGCCCACACGGCAGTCTTTGCGACGGCGGCGCGTCACTGGCTCGACCACGCCGGCGCCAACCAGGCAGCGATACACCGCCGACTCTGAGGGCAGCGGCGCCGCCTCCCGGCGCAGCAACTCGAGCACGATCCGGCGCGGAGCCCAGTACCGTGGGAACGACGCAACTCGAGAACCAGGGCCTCGACCGATCCAGGTATCTGATGCGGACACCTGGCCGGCTTATGCGAACCGTTCGACAACGCCTCCAGCCCGCCCGCTTCGTATCGCGCCAACCACCGGTGCACCGTGCGTCGGTTCACCCGCCACTGGGTGGCAACCTCAGCGATCGTCCGGCCCTCGCCGATGACCGCCAACACCGCCTGATACTTCTGCTCAGCCACGCTCATCTGCCTCATGGGCGCGACTGTGACCCATCAACCGGAGCAACTGGGACACATCAACCGAAGGTGTGGGACGCATCAACCGAAGACCTTTCGGGACACGTCAACCGAACTTGCACATTTTCAAAAAGAGGCCCCGACAGGAGTCGAACCTGCGACACGAGGTTTAGGAAGTCTTGCTCATGACGACAAGATGGCCGATTTGAGTTGAGAAATAACGGATCAGGTCGCCCGGCGACGGCGCGATAGGGTGTAGGATTGGGTGCAGTTGCAGCGACCGTTCGGAGGTAGCCAAACTGGTGCGGCAGCGAGGCAGGCGGGGCACCATCTCAGTGGTTCGTCGCCCGGACGGGCTCTGGAGAGCGAAGTGGACACGGCTGCGCTCTGAGGGCGGCGACGGCGGGCGCAGCTATCACTATGGTCGCTCTGCGTCGGCAGCGATCAGCGTCGCGGAGCAGGCGCGCAGTGAATGGGTACAGCGTCCGAGTGAAGCTCTTACGACGCGCGAGCAGCGCCAGCTCACGGTCGGCCAGTGGATCGAGCGATGGTGGACTGCAGAAGGCGCGCACCCGCGGCGCTGGCGCCCCAGCACTGCGGCACGAGCGCGTTCGCTGTTCGGTGGCGCCAATGAGGCGATGCCGGAGTTCTTCAGGCTGCGACTCGCCGAGGTCGCGCCGGCGAATGTGAGTGCACTGCTCGCACGCGTCATGGAGCGACAGCAGTGGAGCGCGCGCACCGCGCGCCACCTCCGGTCAGTGGTGAGGACTGCCCTCACCGACGCACAAGCGGCAGGCGTGATGCGCCAGGCAAACCCGGCGGCGCAGCGAAGTGTATTGCTGCCGCCGCTCGAGGAGAAGCAGCTGGCGATCCTCGAGGGCGAGGAGCGGACGCAGTTCTTGACGGAATGCCTGCGAACGGAGGGCGGCAAACCGGTCCACCCGCTGGGCGACCTACTAGCGCTGTCGCTCTTGCTGGGCTGGCGACCCGGTGAGGCGCGAGCACTTCGCTGGTCATCGGTGAATCCCCGAGCCAAAACGGTGACGATCGAGCGCACGGTGACAATGGCGAATCCCGGGGCGAAGCGCAGGCAGGGAACCGGGCCAACAAAGAGCGCGGCATCGAAGCGGACGCTGCTGGTCAGTTCTGAGGCGATGCGCATCTTCGTGGCCCGGGCGAAGCGCAGCGGCTACAGCGAACGACACCTCGAGATGTGGGCGAATGACGTCTCGAGCTTGGGCGGTGATCCGCTGGATGAAGAGGATATCGAGTCGTGGACGGTGGAACCACTGGTGTGGCCGGCGGGGCAGCACGCACGAGCGCCGCTCGAACACACCGTGGTGCAAAAGGCGCTAGTCCGCGTGCTCGACAGCGCACCGGGGGCCGCGCTCGACCGATGGCGCTGCGCCGACAAGCGCAGTCCAGGGGCGAGCCGAGCGGCACGTAACCGCGCCTGTCGCCAGCGTTTCGAGGGTGACGAGTGCGGCCGGTGCGCGACCCCTCACCAGCGGCTCACGCCCGTAACGCTGCGGCACTCTGCGGTCAGCTGGTGGATCGCCAATGGCATCTCGACGGTAAGCGCGGCGAAGCGAGCGGGGCACTCGAGCGTTGAGATGATCCAGCGCGTCTACGGTCACGGTTCATTGAGTGAGGCGCGCCGCATCGCGGCGCTCGACGCGAAGGAGCTATAGCGCCTCTGTTTCGTCGAGCCTGGTGACGTCTTCTTGATCAGCGCCAAGGGCAGCTCGGGAGACAGGAGCCAGCAGGCCGGATCTGAAGGTCCTCTTTCACATCGCTCGCGATACTGAGCACGCCTGGCGGGGCCGCAAGGGTGGAGGATGCGATTGCTCTTCTCCCTCGGAGCCGCCTGAGCCGAAGGCGCCACTTTGGCGCTATGGCTGCTGGAAATGGCCATTTGGTTTCGGCTACGCTGCGGCCGCCATGGGCGATCTTTCGAGGGAACGGAGCAGGCGCGAGAAGCGGCGAGAGTCGCATCGCCTAGTTATCCGCTCGTCGGCATGGGCTACGCCACTTGAGCTCGCGGTGGCAGCGTCGCTCAATGAAGCGCTTGAGGAGCTCGGATACGACGCTGCAGCACTTCTGTCACGCGCCGCCGAGCGCCTGTACGAGGAGGATCTGCTGGCAGGCCGCGCGACAGCTGAAACGCGACAGATCACACTCGGGCCGCAGGACCAACATCGAGTTGTCGCTGCTGCCCGGCTGGTAGACGACTTCCTGCCGATCATGGACGCATCGCTTGAGGACGGCCTAGCCGTCACCATGGCGGACGATCGCAGCGCAGTGGACGCAGCACACTGGATTGGCAGCATCCGCCCCCTGGGTGATTCGGGATTCTCTGACGTCATTGTTGCTTGGCGACAAGAAGCGGATCAGCGCTTGCTTCGCTGCGTGCGTGTGCGTGACGATGCGGTGGCGAATGCCGCGAACCGCAGCGCGTTAGTGCTCGCGGCGCTCGCTGCATACCGCATGCGCTGCTCGCGCCTGGGTGTCGTCCGCGGCGCGTGGGCCGACGAGGTCGAATTGCGCGTCATCCGCCTCGAGGATGGGTCGCCGCCTCGTTCGCTCCCGAGTGCCAGCGGCGCTCGTCCGGGCACGATATTCGCGCGCCCGCCTCGGCTCTCGTATCCAATAGTCGGACGCGAGCGGGAGCTTGATGCCTTGAGCAGAGTGCTCGCCAAGCTGCCGGCGATCATTGCCGTGAGCGGAGAGGCAGGGGTCGGCAAGACGCGCTTCGTCACGGAGTTGGTGAGTCGCTCAGACACGAACTCCGCGCCTGTGTTCATCGGCCACTGCCACCCACTGCGCGAACCTTTCAGCCTTGGCCCGGTGGTTGAAACACTGCGCGAGGCCTACAAGCCTCCCCGTCGCTGGCCCCGCTCCACGCTCGCCGGCGCGCTCCGCACAATAGTCCCGGATATCGCTGACTCTCTCCCACCTCTTCCGGAACTCTCGCGTGATCCTGGGACGCAGCGCCACGTGTTGTTCCGTGCGATCACCGAGGTGATGGGCTATGCAAGTCCGGCGACGTGGGTGTTCGAGGACCTGCACTGGGCGGACGACATGACACTGGATTTCCTGCGGATACTTATCCAGCGCCCGCCACCGTCGACAACGATGGTTCTCACCTATCGCCGCGAGGACCTTCCGCGATCCTCTGAGTTAACAAGACTACTCCTCCGTGTGCCGGCAGGCGTGTCACTGGGGGCGGTCGAACTCCCAGTTCTGAGCGTCGAAGAAGTGCGTCGATTGGTAGCCGCAGTGCTCGGCCGGGATGGCGTCGTCTCTGAAGAGTTCGCTACCCACCTGCACCAACGCACAGGCGGGCTCCCGTTCGTAGTGGAGGAGGTTGCTCACGTCATCAAGGACCGCCAGCACGGCGGAGTTGCTGAAGAGCTATCGGAGCGCGACGTGGACGAACTTGACGTTCCGATGGGCATCCGCGATGCGGTGCTTCAGCGCACCGCGGGGTTGACAGCGAGTGCGCGAAGGATAGTCGACGCCTCGGCGATTCTTGATGTGCCCGCAGCTCCCGCAATGCTCGCCAGCGTGGCAGGAGTGGATGTCACTGCTAGCTTCGAAGCTCTGACGCAAGCAGTCGAGCATGCGGTCCTCGTCGATCACGGTGCCTCCGGCTATGGGCTGCGCCATGCACTCGCATCCCAGGTGATACGGGAAGCAATTCCGCAATCAGAGGCGCGCCGGCTGCACCGACGCGCCGCGGAGGTACTTGCCACAGCCATGCGTCCGCCGGCCACCCGGCTGGCACATCACTGGCACGAGGCGGGAGCGCTCGACGAGTGGCTCCACAACGCCGAGCTCGCGGCCGACCAGTCGCGGTCAGTCGGCGACGATCAAGCGGCAGTGCTGCTGCTCATGGACCCCGCCGCGTTCGCTGATCAGGATCCACGAGATCGCGCTCGGCTCGCTCTGAAGCTCGGAATCGCTGCGCTACACGGCCGCATGCGGCGTATTGAGGTGAGCAACCTCCTGACCACCGTCGCTGACGAGGTCACGCTCACGCGCGGTACGCGAGCTGAACTGCAGTACTTGGCAGCTGTGCTGCAGGCCGGAGGCGTTGTGTGGGACCGAGAGCAGTTGGCCCGCTGTGTCGACGACCTTCGACATAGGCCCGATCTCGCCGTGTCCGCCATGGTAATGCTCGCGTGGCCATGGGGGCCGCGCGGAACGCTCTCACAGCATCTGCGATGGGCACAGCGTGCAGTGTCAACAGCGACAGCAGCTGGTGATCCGACGCTACAACTCACGACTGCTGCGGTGTACGCGCAGATCCTCACGGCGAGCGGAGACGCCCGTGCGCCCTCGGCGATGGATCGTGTGCCATGGGGCAACGCCGCGGTGGTAGATCTCCGCCGCTTCGTCATGGCGAGCGTGGGCCTCGCCTGGTCGCTCATCACCATCGGCGAGGCTGAACCCGCCCAGTTGCTATTCGAGCGTGCGCAGCAGGCACGAAAGCGTGTCGCATATGACCCCTACCTCGACCACAACCTCGAGACGCTCAGTGTGATGCGCAACTTTCACCTCGGCGACTGGCAGGGGCTCGCCACACGCGCAGCGCGTCACGCGAGCGCTACGCGGGAGTCGCCAGACTGGTGGGTGTCGAGCCAGTTGGTCATCGCTGAGCTTGCGCTGGCGCGACAGGACCTGGACAACGCAGCGCGCTGGTTCGAAGAGGGTCGCGAGGCGGCGGCTGCGGCTGGTCTCACGCCGGCTGAACTCGACGCCTGCGCCGGCACCGCCCGCATGTGGCTGGCCCGCGGTCAGCCACAGATGGCGCTCGAGATCGTGCGTACCGGCGTCGACTTGCTGGCCAACAAGGGCATATGGGTATGGGGGACGTCGATGCTCCCCACCGCGGTGGAGGCGATGCTGACGTGCGGCCAACCGGAGACCGCCTTGGCGTTGACCGCGCGTTTCGCGCGTGGACTTCGCGGCAGGCGCGCCCCGCTGGCGCAGGCGGCGCTGTGGGAGTGCCG
>JBOHUE010000088.1:0-4979 GCA_050734185.1 Candidatus Dormibacteria bacterium
AGCGCGCCGTCCGCGCCATCGTTTCCGCCGGCGAGCCTGGGCGACTTACGCGGCCTCGCCGCGCTAGGTGACGCGTCTACGGTGCACGCATTTCACAGCGAGAGCACCGGCGACGTGGGCATCTGCCCGCAGCCTAAGCGCCTGGTTACAGTCGCCGCGGGCCTCACCGAACATGCGTATTTCGGAGGAATCCGATCACCCGTTTCGGTCGAATCCGATCAGGCATTTCGGGGTTTTCGATCACCCCTGAGCGAGGGTCGGGCGGCGGCGTGAGCTGAGCCCGGGGCGCGGGCATCCTGCTCGAACTGTCCTAGCAGACGTTCGAGGAGCGATGCCGATGCCCCGACCCCGTGCCGCCATGAGAAAGATCCGAGAAGTCCTCCGGCTGGTCGTGGGCGAAGGGCGCAGCCGGCGCCAGGTCGGGCCCTTGGTGCGGCTGCCGTACACGACGGTGGCCGACTACGTGGCCCGTGCGCAGCGCGCCGGCGTGAGCTGGCCGCTGCCCGACGACATGGATGACGTGGCGCTCGAAGCGCGCCTGTTCCCGTCGCTGGTGACCACGACACCGCTGCGGCCGTTGCCCGAATGGTCGGAGATCGACCGCGAGCTGCGGCGCAAGGGCGTGACCCTGCAACTGCTCCACCTCGAGTACAAGGAGCGCCACCCCGACGGGTACCAGTACACCCAGTTCGTCCAGCTGTACCGGGACTGGCAGCAGCGCGTCACCGTCGTCATGCGCCAGCCGCACAAGGCCGGCGAGAAGTGCTTCGTCGACTGGGCCGGCGCCACGCTGCCCATCATCGACCCGGAGACGGGTGCCGTCAGCGAGGCACAGCTCTTCATCGCGGTGATGGGCGCATCCAGCTACACGTTCGCCGACCTGTTCCCGTCGCAGGAGATGCCGCACTGGATCAGCGGCCACGTGAATGCCTTCGAGTATTTCGGCGCCTGCCCCGAGCTGCTGGTCCCCGACAACCTCAAGACGGGTGTCACGCGAGCGTGCCGCTACGAGCCCGAGATCCACCGCACCTACGAGGACATGGCGGCGCATTACCACAGCGCGGTGCTGCCGGCACGCGTGCGCAAGCCACGTGACAAAGCGAAGGCGGAGGCCGGCGTGCTCTTGGCCGAACGCTGGCTGTTGGCCAGCGTGCGCAACATCACGTTCTTCTCGTACGTCGCTGCCAAAGCGGCGATTCGCGAACGCCTGGATCGGCTCAACGACAAGCCATTCCAGAAGCTCGACGGCTCGCGACGCTCCCTGTTCGAGGAGCTGGAGCGGCCGGTGATGCGTCCGCTGCCAGCACAGCGGTACGAGTTCGCGGACTGGAAGGCGGCGCGGGTCAACATCGATTACCACGTCGAGGTGGAGCGCCACTACTACTCGGTGCCCTATCAGCTGGTGCACGAGCGCTGCGACGTGCGACTCACCGCGTCGGTGGTCGAGATCATCCTCCGCGGTCGTCGTGTGGCCAGCCACATGCGCAGCTACGTGCGCGGCGGCTACACCACCGATCCGGCACACATGCCCGAATCACACCGTCGCTACCAGGAGTGGACGCCGGGGCGGATCCTCAGCTGGGCGGCGGAGACCGGGCCGGCGACGGCGCAGGTGGCGCAGCACATCCTGCGCACGCGGCCGCACCCGGAACAGGGCTACCGCTCCTGCCTCGGCATCATCCGTCTCGGTCGCCGTTACGGCAGCGACCGTGTGGAAGCAGCCTGCCGCCGCGCGTTGGCCATCCAGTCGTACAGCTACCGCAGCGTCGAGTCGATCCTCAAGACCGGGCTCGATGGCCAGCCGCTGCCGGTACCGCCACCCCATGCGCCGCAACGCCGCCACGACAACGTGCGCGGTCCCGCCTACTACCGCTGACGAGGAGACCAGCATGCTCACCACCCCGACCCTGGACCGGCTTCGCGAGCTCAATCTCACCGGCATGGCGCGCGCCTTCGCCGAGCAGCTGGAACGCGCCGACTACCAGGCGCTCAGCTTCGACGATCGTCTCGGCCTCCTGGTCGACCGCGAAGCCCAGGACCGCGACAACCGTCGCCTCGATCGCTATCTCAGAGTCGCCAAGCTGCGCATCGGTGCGTGCGTCGAGGACATCGACTTCCGCCGTTCCCGCGGTCTGGATCGCAGCGTGGTGCTCAGCCTCGCCGAGGCGGAATGGGTGACAGGACACCGCAACGTGCTCATCGTCGGCGCCACCGGCCTCGGCAAGACGTTCATCGCGTGTGCGTTGGCGCAGGCCGCCATTCGGCGCGCCCACACCGCGCTCTACCTGCGTGCGCCGCGGCTGTTGAGCGAACTCGCGCTGGCGCGGGCCGACGGCCGGTTGCCGCGACTGATGGCGCGCTGGGCGAAGATCGACGTGCTCGTGGTTGACGATCTTGCCCTGCGGCCGTTGGCACCCGAGCAGGCTGCCGACCTGCTCGAGATCATCGAGGATCGCTATCAGTTGCGTTCGACCATCGTGACGAGTCAGCTCCCCGTGAGTGAGTGGCACGACGCGCTGGGTGAGCCGACCATCGCCGACGCCATCCTCGACCGCCTGCTGCACAACGCGCACCGCATCGAGCTGCGCGGCGAGTCGCTGCGCAAGCCCGAGGACGCTCCGGAGCCCACGACCTCCTCCGTTCAGCCCGAAGAACGCACCAAGCCCGCCCAGCGTCGGAACCGCTCCGAGCATCGCGCCGCTGAGACGCCTTGGGTTCAAGGGGTCGTTGCACCACCCGCTTGATATGAGGTGCTGCGATGCGGACTGGTGCTCCGGGATATTCGCGACACGGAAGTTGTCAAGCCCCATGAGACATCTCGCGTCGGAAATTACTGAACCATCGCCACCTCCTGTGCGGGCGGGTTGATCCACACCGAGGTGGGCAGTGCGGGCGGTTGCGGTATGGCGCGAATGAAGCGTTCTGGATGCGCCGCGTAGGCGGCAGCGAGAACTGTGGCGCGCTGCTCGCGGATCCCCGCGGCGAGCCCGTAGTGCACCGACGCGGGGGTGTGCAGCCCGAGCCCGGAGTGACGATGTTCGGTGTTGTACCAGTGGAAGAACGGGCTGCAGAAGGCGCGGCCGTCTTCGATGCAACCGAACCGGTCGGGGAACTCCGGCCGGTACTTCATGGTCTTGAACTGCGACTCGGAGAACGGGTTGTCGTTGGAGACGTGCGGCCTCGAGTGACTCTTGGTCACGCCCAGGTCCGCCATCAGGAGTGCCACCGGCTTGGAGGTCATGGAGGACCCGCGGTCGGCATGGATGGTGAGTGTGTCGCGCGCGATCTCCTGCTTGGCGCAGGTGTCGGCGATGAACCGTTCTGCCAGCACCGCGCTCTCGCGGTGGGCGAGCATCCATCCCACCGCGTAGCGGCTGAAGACGTCGAGCATCACGTAGAGGTAGAAGTACGTCCACTTCTGCGGGCCCAGCAGCCGGGTGATGTCCCAGCTCCACAATGCGTTCGGCCCGGTGGCCAGCAGCTCCGGCCTGGTGTACGTTGGCCGGCGCAGCTGGTCGCGGCGCTCGCGCACTTCACCATGGGCGGCGAGGACGCGGTACATGGTTCGTTGCGACGCCAGGTAGGTCCCCTCGTCGAGCAGGGTCGCGTAGACCTGCGCCGGCGAATCGTTGATGAAGCGCTCGGAGTGCAGGACCTCCAGGACCGCCGCTCGCTCGGGCGTCGACAGCGCGCGTGGCGACGGCGCTCGTTCCCTGGGCACCGTGGTCTGAGCTCGCGGTGCGCGCCACCGGTACACGGTGGTGCGGTTGATGCCTATAGCATGGCAGGCGGCTGCCGTGCCCACCGCCGGCGCCAAGCGGCTCACCGACGCATCGATCATCGATCGTTCCTCGGCTCCGCGCTCTCGAGGGCGATCCCCAAGAGCGCTGAGACGTTTTTTTGCACGTCGATCACCATCCTTGCGGCTGCAAGGTCCTTCCGCAGCTTGTCGTTA
Source organism: Candidatus Dormibacteria bacterium (assembly GCA_050734185.1). Classification (GTDB taxonomy): domain Bacteria; phylum Chloroflexota; class Dormibacteria; order Aeolococcales; family Aeolococcaceae; genus JAFALX01. The sequence goes on from JBOHUE010000088.1 coordinate 3,956, forward strand.
TCACGACGCAGCTGGGCGGCCTCACGTTCGGCCGACGTGTACTTCGGCTTGCGTCCGCGGCTGCGTCCCAGGGCCGCCAGGCCAGCCTGGTCGCGCTGCTTGCGCCACTCCGTCAGGTGTGACGAGTACAGGCCCTCGCGGCGCAGCAGCGCGCCGATCTGCCCCTTCTCCCTACACGCCTCAGCCTCACGCACGATCCTCATCCGATACTCGGCGGTGAACGTGCGTCGCCGCGCGCGCTCCACCACCTCCGGGTCAGGCGCCGCCCTGTCTGTCAAAGCCGACCGCGTCGGCTGGATCTCCGTGGTCATCCTGTGCTCCCTGGTCCGCCCTCATGCTCAGTAATAACGTGAGGTGAGGTGTCTCAGGGATTATTGACAGAGAGGGAACTGCAGGAACCCTGCTCGGCACCGTGGTGAATTACGGCGTGACGTCACGTCGCGACCGGCGGCTATTTCGTATGGAGACAGCGCTCGAACTCGCGGGTATGGAACGGATCATTGTGAACGTGGGCGAGAATGGTTGGACCGAATTGGAGGCTAACCTACAGCGACAGGACGCACGACTCAGGGAGTGTGGAGTCCCTGACGAGGTGCGAACGGCCTTTGTTGAGGTGACGAGGGCCTGCTGGCGTGACGCGAGGGAATCCGCGGAGCATGAGGGAGTCCCTGCCATCGAAGTCGGGCTGTTAGAGGCGCGCCGGGCTATTCATCAGGCACTCAACGTGCTGTTGATGCATACGGGCGCTCGGTCTGAACGCCGGCGCACAGTCGATGCGGCGGTCAAGCAGGTCGGCGGGATACTGGCGCAGGCTGAGACGGCCCGTCAGCTCCCGTGATACCGGCGTCGAGAACTGCCCCGTCGGACAGCCCGCTCCCACGGTTGCGTGGCAACCCGGCGCAGCCGCATAGCGAGGTCGACGCCCGCAATCGCCAGGCGATCCTCCTACGCCCCGGGATACCTTTCGGGATGCTCGCCTGTGCCAACGCTGTCGCGTCAGGTCAGTTCTGCCTCAGAACGGCCA
>JBOHUE010000089.1:0-3893 GCA_050734185.1 Candidatus Dormibacteria bacterium
GACGACGTCAGCGCGCGGGTGCTGCTGCACCTCGAACCGATCGCGGCGCCGGGCGGCGAGGCCGAGGTCGTGGAGGTGCCCGCCGCGAGCGAGCTCGTCAAGCTCGTCGACGTCGACGTCGCCGACGCACCGGCCGCCGCGCAGACCGGCGCCGAGATCGGAGCGTCGGCGTGAGCGCGCCGGCCACCACCCGGTCGATGGACGACGTCGCCGCGCGGATCACGACGCTGCGTGACAGCGGGGTGGAGTGGTTGGGGTGGCGCACCGAGGTGCTCGTCGACTTCTTGGACCTTCAGCGTCTGGCCGAGCTGGACCTGCTTCCCGCGATCGAAGTCGACTGGCAGCTCAGGCCGGTCAGCGCCGCCGGGGCCATGGGCGCCCGGTGGCTGGAGCTCGCGTGGGACGAGGCCGCGACCCATCGGGGGGTCGCCGCCCGACGAGCGGTGGAGAACCTCACCGAATACGCCTGGCTGCAAGGCCGTGACGACGTCGTCGCGGCGATGGACCGAGCCGGCTACGCGCAGTACGGGGTGCCGAAACTGTTCGTCTACGCCGCGGCGTTCGAGCTGTCGGTGCCCGCCTCCACTGCGCTGGACCGGATGGGTCGCGGCGAGATCTGCGACCCCGACGGCTGCGATGCGGGGTGCGGGCGGTGAGCGCACCCGAGTCCGCACCCCTGGTCACCATCACGCTGGACACGCCAGTCGCTGGCTGGCGCTACGACGAGGACGGCGAACCTTGCGGTGGCCGAACGATCGGCGAAGTCATCGTCTACAAGGCAGCCCAGGCGCTGGTGGCGGACCTCCGCGACGAGGTCCGCAAAACAGTTCTCAAGCAGGTCGACGAGCAGATCTTCTCGCAGGTAACGAAGCAGATCGCCGAGGTGATCGCCAACCCGGTGCAGCGGACCAACAGCTGGGGTGAGCCGACCGGCAACGCCGTGAGCGTACGTCAGCACATCGCCGACGAGGTCGAGCGCCAGCTCGCTAACAAGCGCGACAACTACGGCAAGGGCACCGTCATGGCCGACCTCATCAAGGAAGAAGTGAACAGGGCGCTCCGCGTCGACCTGAGCAAGGTCATCGCTGAGGCACGGGACAAGGTCGTCGGCAAGGTGCGCGACCAGGCTGCCACGCTGCTCGCTGAGGCCGTCAAGGATGGTCTGCGGTGAGCGCCGATGACTCGCGGATCTACTACGCCGAGTGCCTCGCACCCGGCGAGGATGAAGGCCTGCGCGTGTGCGTCAAGCTGGAGCGCACTAAGCCGGGGGAGCCGTTCCCGGATCTCATCCCGGCGTTCACCTGCTTGAGCACAGAGTGTCCCCACGGTGGCACGCACGACCTGCTGCCGATCAGCGAGACGTTGGCCGACGAGCTGATGGCCGAGCGGGCGAGCGGCACGCACGATGCGCAGTGTTGGCGTCGTCACGACGACTGCGCGTTGGCGCGAGCCGAGTCGGTGCTGGAGGCCGACCAGTCCACCGAGAGACGCCGGGCCGCACTGATCACCGTGCGTTATGGCATCGCTGACCACGCCATCGAGCGGTGTCCGTCACCCGGTGATTGCCACGCGGTGGCGGTCGCCCGCGCGGCACTGGCAGGGGAGATCGTGTAATGACCGGTCCCCAGAAGACCACCTGCAAATCGTGCGGAGAGCCGATCATGTGGGTGATCACCGAAGCGGGCGCCAAGATGCCCCTGGACGTCACGCCCAGCGACGCGGGGACCGTGCTGCTCACCGCTCACACGCCGCCCATCGCGCGAGTCGTGTCCCCGGGGCGACGCCACGCCTGCCAGTACACCGGCCAGAAGTTCTACGTCACCCATTTTTCGACGTGCCGTCACGCCAGCCTTCACCGCAAGGTCGCGGCCCGCCGGGTCACGCCGCCAGCGATGCCGCAGGACGGGCTGTTCAGTGAGGCGAGCGGCCGGTGACGAGCACAGCACTGGTCGGCCCGCTACCGACGATCCACTTCCAGCACGGCCTCCGGTCCGAGAGGCAGGTCTACGCCGTCCCCCGGGACACCATGGACCAGCGGTACGCGACCTGCGCCAAGCATCACCCGGCGTGCGACTGCCGTGAGGCGGAGCTGGCCGAGCAGCTAGGCGAGTACCGATCGCAGCACAAGGCCATTGAGCGGGCGGCTGCGCGGCTGCTGGTGGGCCACCGGTTGCACGACTACGGCGACGCCGAATTGTTCGCCGCGGGTCGCACCCGTGAAGAGCTCGGTGACGAGCTGTGGTGGCGCTACATGGTCGGGGACGGACCGCTGGCCTGCCAGTGCACCGGGTGCCAGCTCGCTCGCGCGGGTCACCTGCAGGTCTGGGCCCTCGACAATGGCATCGTCACGCCCGATGCCGAGGAGCACGTTCGGTGAGCGGCCGGAAGTTGGGTCCCGACACGGCCGCCGAGCTGCGCGAGCTGGTCGCTGATGCTCGCAGCAGTGGTGACTTCACCGCGCTGTACGACCGGGTAGGCGAGCTCCGCATGGCCGGTTTCTCGTACAGCTCGATCGCTGCGCCGATGGACGTGACGCCTCAGCGCGCCCGGCAGATGGCGCTACGGGGTCGAGTGTCGTGAGCGCGCCGACCCGGATCGCGAACCCGTGGACCATGCCGGATGGCCAGCTGGTGCTGGGTGCCGACGCTCCCCGTGAGCAGTGGCTGGCCGAGCGGCGCAAGGGCATCGGCGGCAGCGACATCGCCACGCTGCTCGGGATCAACCCGTACCAGTCCGAGTACGAGCTGTGGCTGGACAAGACCGGACGGCCTACCGATGACCAGCGGACCGGCGCGATGCAGCGCGGAATCTGGCTCGAGCCACGCCTGGCGGAGATCTTCTCTGAGCGCACCGGTTTGGCCGTGCGGCGGTGCGGGCTGGTGAAACACCGCGCTGACGGCCGGCTGCGCGCGACCCCTGACCGGTTGGCTGAGGACGGCGGCTGTGTCGAGATCAAGTGCCTAGACGCGGCGACGCCGATTCTCACCGTCCGTGGGTGGGTACCGATTGGTGATCTACAAGTCGACGATGAAGTTTTCCACCCCGAAGGCCACCCTGTTCGCGTCGTGGGCGTCTCGCCCCTGTATCACGGCAGGGACTGCTACCGGGTCACTACCTCCGATGGCCGCGGCGTCATCGCCGACACCGAGCACGTCTGGACGGTGTGCGACGTGGGTCGCCGCCGAGCCCGCCGCCGGTCGGCGCGGCTTGTCTGGGAGGAGTTGACGACAACACAGTTGCTCGAACGGGGGCTGCACTCATCGCCCCACCGCCGATGGCGGTATCGACTGCCTCAGCAACACGCGCTGATCACAAAGCCCGTAGACCTGCCGCTTGACCCCTACCTGCTGGGCGTTTGGCTGGGCGATGGCAACACGCTCGACGGCGGGATCACCGTAGGTGCCGCCGACCTGACCCAGATGCGCGCGTTATTGGAGGAGGCGACGGGCGTCCCTACGCCCGAGTCGCGACGGAGCGGCAGCGCTTGGACATTGCGCCCGCAACTTGCGGCCGACCTAGGTCATATTCCCTCGGCTCCCGATTTCACATCAGAGCGGTTGCAACTCGCACATTGGGCAATCACCAACAGTTACGGTCTCAGCAACACCGCGCTGGCGCTCGGTGTCTCTAAGGACGTGCTGGCCAGTGCGCTCGCACGTCTGACAGGTAAGGCTCCCGCCCTTCGGCCCACATTTCAGTCTCGTCTACGAAAGCTGGGCGTGCTGGGCGACAAACATGTGCCAGAGGTGTATTTAATCGCGGGAACCGAGCAACGATTAGCGCTGTTACAGGGTTTGCTCGACACCGATGGTGGTATCAGCGCCCGTGGTCAGGTGACATTCTGCTCTACCACCGAACGGCTCGCCGACGCCGTACTCTACCTTAGCCGGTCC
>JBOHUE010000090.1:0-37127 GCA_050734185.1 Candidatus Dormibacteria bacterium
GGCGGGTGCTGCCACTGAGTGCGGTCCATGACGCTGCCAAGCGCGTCGGTGCGAACGTCACGCTCAACGACGCGATGGTTGCGCTCGTCGGATCCGGGGTCGCCTCGTGGCTGGCCGAGCAGGGACGGGCGTCGCAGCCGCTGCGCGTTCGCGTTCCGGTGAGCCTGCACGGACAGGGCGACGTGGACGCGGCCAATCGCGACTCCTTCATCGACGTCGACGTGTCACTCGACGGGACCGACGTCGTCGCGCGGCTGCGGTTCATAAGCGCGCAGACCAAAGCGCGCAAGGCGGCGCACGATGCGGAGCACGTGGATCGACTGATGCGCGCGATGGCGGCGCTGCCGTTTGGCGAGCACCTGGTGGCGATGTCCGACGGCGCTCAGCAGTTCTCGCTCTGCCTCTCCAATGTTGTGGGACCGCGACAGCCGATCGCGGTCGACGGCGTTCCGGTCAGCTCGCTCCATTCGTTCGTCGAGGTGGCCGAGCACCACGATCTGCGCGCATCCGTGATCTCCTGCGCCGACCGGCTCAGCCTCACGCTGTGCGCGGACGCGGATCGAGTCGATCCCGAAGCAGTGATGCGCGGCGTCGACGCGGCGTGGGACCGGCTCGACTCAGCGGCGTGACGCGGCGCTCGCCGGTGGCGGTGTTCGTCGAGACCGGATCGAAGCGGGTCATCGCCGGCGCCATCGACTGGCCGGGATGGTGCCGCGTGGCGAAAACAGAGGAGCTGGCCATCGACGCGCTGGCCACATACGCATCGCGCTACACGCTGGTCGCCGCGCGTGCCGGAGAGGTCTTTCCTGCGGCGTCCGAGTTCATCGTCGCCGAGCGCGTCCGGGGCAACGCGACCACGGACTTCGGCGCACCAGCCTCGCGGCTCCCCGGTGACGTCCGGCCGGTGCCCGTGGCCGAGATCGATCGCCTGATTGCTCTCATGCGCGCAGCGTGGGCCACGCTCGAGGCCGTCGCATCACGCACCCCGCAATCACTGCGCCCAGGGCCGCGCGGGGGCGGGCGTGACCGCGACCGGATGCTCGAGCATGTCCTCGGAGCCGAGCACGCCTACGCACGCAAGCTCGGAGTGCACACGCGGCCACCCGCTCTCGGCGACCAGACTGCAATCGAGGCCTTTCGCGATGGCGTCATGTCGCGGTGCCGCAATGTCGCTGCTGCAGACGAGAGCAGCCCGCAGACGTCGTGGCCGGTCCGCTATTTCATCCGCCGCCTCACGTGGCACGCGCTCGATCACGCCTGGGAGATGGAGGACCGCTCGGCGTGACGAACCTCAGCGAGGCTCGTCGACCGGAATCCCGTGTGCCCGAGCCGCGTCGATCAAGCGGTTGTCGTAGGCGATGAAGACACCGAGGTCCGATCCGAGTGCGAGCGCACTAGCAAGGTGCACGGCGTCGAGTGAGCGCAGCGTCCGCGGCTCGAGGTCTGCGGCCCGGTCGAGCAGGGGCTCATCGAGCCTGACGAGCCTCATGGTGCCCATGACACGCCGCGCATCCCCGACGCGTGTGTCGTAGCCAGAGCGTCGCAGTGCGCGGATCGTCTCGGTGCGAACCAACGTGCTCGAGCTGCGATGTGGCCACTGGGCGAGGAAGCGCTGCAGCGCCTGGGATTCGGGTTCGCGGACGATCAGCTTCAGGATCGCCGACGCGTCGAGATACGCCGCCTTACCGTTCATCGGCGCGCAGCTCGGCGAGCGCGGCCGTCGGCTTCTTGCGGCCGCGTTCCGGTGCCGCGGGCAGCCCGAGCTCCTCCATCAGACCCAAGAGATCGGCGTCGTCCGCCTCGGACGCACGCTTCTCGAGCACGAGCTGGTCGAGGACGCCGGGACCTAGAGGCACGATCCGGGCGACTGGGTGGCCGTGATCGGTCACGTCAATCACCTCGCCGGCGGCCACGCGCCGAAGCACTGCACTTGCCTGCTGACGAAGCTCTCGAACACCCACTGTGCTACTCATGATGCACACGGTAGCACCTTCGCGGCCTACGTTCCGGCCATACTGTCGTCGAGGTCGGCGATGAGATCGTCGACATCCTCGACACCGACCGACAGCCGGATCAGCGAGTCGGTCACACCGATGCGCGCGCGCAGCTCCGCCGGCATCGACGCGTGGGTCATGGTCGCGGGGAGCTCCGCGAGCGATTCCACCGCGCCGAGCGACTCGGCGAGCGTGATCAAGCGGAGCCGCTCGAGCAGCCGCACCGCCGCAGCCTGATCAGCGAGCTCGAACGACAGCACGCCGCCGAAGCGCCCGCTCATCTGCGCAGCGGCGAGCGCGTGCTCTGGGTGGGTCTCGAGGCCCGGGTAGTGCACCGCGTGCACGAGGGGGTGCTGCGCCAGCCACTGCGCGATGTGCAGCGCACTGTCGCTCTGCCGGTGCACGCGAAGTGGCAGGGTCTTGATCCCGCGCAGGAGGAGCCAGCAGTCGAACGGCGAGGGCACGCCCCCAGTCGCGCGCTGCTGAAAACGCAGGCGTTCCGCGATGTCATCGTTCGAGGTGATGACCGCGCCACCGAGCACATCGCTGTGCCCCCCGAGGAACTTGGTCGTGCTGTGCACCACGATGTCGGCGCCCAGCTCCAGCGGGCGCTGCAGCGCCGGCGAGGCGAACGTGCCGTCGATGCAGAGCAGCGCGCCATGGCGGCGCAGCACCCGGCTCATCGCCGCGATGTCGACGATGTGCATGCTCGGGTTGGTTGGCGTCTCCAGCCAGACGAGCTTTGTGCGATCGGTCAGCGCGGCCTCGACGGCGCCGGGATCGCGGCCATCGACGGCGGTGAAGTCGAAGCCATGGCGGCGCAGCACCTGCTCGAACAACCGGTAGGTGCCGCCGTACACGTCCTCGGTGAACACGATGTGATCACCGGCGTCGAAGGCGAGCAGCAACGAGGTCGTTGCCGCCAGTCCTGACGCAAACGCCATCGCGTGCCTCCCGGAGTCGAGCGACGCGAGGCAGGTCTCGAGCCGCCGTCGCGTGGGATTGTCGGCGCGCGTGTACTCGAAACCGCGGTCGCGACCCGGGCTCTCCATCGCGAACGTCGTGGAGAGGTGAATCGGCGGGATGATCGCGCCGGTCTCGGGGTCGGGCTCGGACCCGCGGTGCACAGCCCGGCTGGCAAACCCGAGCGTCTCTGCCTCGCTCACCCCCGGCCCTGATGGGCGACGTATTCCAGAAGATCGGACCGCGTGATCACGCCGACGGGCTCCTCGTCGTCGACGATCATCAGCGCCGCCTCACCCCCGAGCAGCATCTCGAATGCCTCCTCGATCGGGGCCGCCGATGACACGCGCGCGAATGGAGGGTCCATCGCAGTCTCCACGGGCGTGGACACGACCGCGGGGTTGCGATACACGCGGTCGAGCAGGCTGCGTTCCTGGATGCTGCCGACGACGGCGCCCGCGGCTCCGTTGTGGTCCGCGACGACGGGCAGTTGTGAGATCCCGTATTGCTGCATGATCTCGATCGCCTCGCCGACTGTGCGCGCGGCGCTCACCGCCACGAACTGCGGAACGTTGCCGCTGTGCGCGGCGCGGATCACCTCGCCGAGCCGCGCCGGAACCAGTCGCTGCAGAAACCCGTTCTGTCGCATCCACTCGTCGTTGAACAGCTTGCTCAGGTAGCCGCGCCCGGTGTCGGGAAGGATCACGACGATCACGTCGTCGGGGCCACCCCGCTCGGCAACTTGGAGCGCCGCGTGCAGCGCCAGCCCGCCGGAGCCGCCGACAAGGATTCCCTCCTCGCGCGCGAGCCGTCGCGCCAGGGTGAAGGAGTCGAGGTCGGTCACCTGGATGACCTCGTCGACGACCGATCCATCGTATGTCGGGGGCCAGAAGTCCTCGCCGACACCCTCGACCTTGTACGGGTGCACCTCACCGCTGTAGATCGAACCCTCAGGATCCGCGCCGATGACGCGCACGTCCGCCTTCTGCTCCTTGAGGTAGCGACCGGTGCCGCTGATGGTGCCGCCGGTGCCGACGCTGGCCACCAACGCGGTGATCCGCCCGTCGGTCTGGCGCCAGATCTCGGGTCCGGTGGTCCGGTAGTGCGCCTCGGGATTGCGCGCGTTGTAGTACTGGTTGGGCTGAAACGCGCCGGGGATCTCGCGCGTGAGCCGGTCGGAGACCGAGTAGTACGACTGCGGCGACTCGCGCTCAACGTTCGTCGGGCAGACCACGACGTCTGCGCCATAGGCGCGCAGAAGGCTGAGCTTCTCCGGGGCGACCTTGTCGGGCGCGACGAACACTGCCTTGTACCCGCGGATCGCCGCAACGATTGCCAGCCCGTGACCCGTATTGCCCGACGTGGGCTCGACGATGGTGCCGCCGGGCCGCAGCAGCCCACGCTGCTCGGCGTCCTCGATCATCGCCAGGCCGATCCGGTCCTTGACGCTGCCGCCCGGGTTCAGCTGCTCGAGCTTCGCCAGCACCGTCGCCTGCAGGCCCTGGGTCATCTTGGGCAGCCGCGCCAACGGGGTGTTGCCAACGAGGTCGAGGATGCTCTCGACGCAGTCCACGACCGCGATTCTAGACGCGCCTGATTTGCCCGCCTCAGGTCGAACCGACACGCCACGTGCCAACGCTGCATACTTCGCCGATGGCCTCGGCCACGGAAGGGGGTTCGAACGGCAACGGCCCGCTGTGGCGAATCCCTGGCAGCGCTTCACGCGCTGCGGGCGGCCGCCGCAAACCGGCGGTCGTAGAGGCGGCCCCCACCCAAGACCTCACCTTGGACAAGCCGCCACTTCAGCGCGTCCTCGACAGCGGGGGCACGATGCCGCTCACGCCGGCGCTGATCATGCTCGACGATCTGCTGGAGAGCCTCGGACGACTCCACGGTGCGGGCATCACGCACGGACATGTCCGTCTCGAGAGCGTCATCGTCGACAGCTACGGCCGCTGCCGCCTCGACGACGGCGCGGTCCGCCCGTCCTTCGGTAGCGCAGGCCTGGGGCTTCTCGGCTATGTCGCACCGGAGGTGCGCGGCGGCGGCTCGCGTTCACCTAGCTCCGATCTTTACGCGGCCACCGCAGTGTTCTTCCAAGCACTGACAGGCCTGCCGCCGCTCGGCGGGATCGACCAGGCGCGCCGCGATCAGGCCGTGCCCCTTCCGGCGCGCAGCCTGGTGGAGGAGGGCCTCGACCCCGATCCTGCGCGGCGTCCGCCGACGGCCGAGCGCATGCGTCGCGACCTCAGCGTCGCCGGCGACGCGTTTCTCGAGGAAGGCTGGCGGGAGAGCGGGCGCGCGTGGCTCAAAGCTGCGGCGCAGACGGTCGCTGCGGTGGCGGCAGTCGTCACCGAGGCAGCCCCGCGCCCGGCCGGGCGGCGGGGCCGGACCGTGCCGGTGAACGAGCCTGCACCCGTTGCGGCACGAGCGTGGGATCGGAAACCGGCAAGCGCCGCGCCCGTGGTCGAGTCGGCGGCCGGTGGCGGCGTGCTTGCTTCCCTGCGCCGTCGCGACATGCCGTCGTTCCACATGCCGCGGCCCGCTTCGATGCCGCGCTTCACGCGGCCGCGCAATCCCCGGCTCCTCGCGGGCATCGCGCTCGGCACCGCCGGGGTGCTGGCGCTGCTCCTGGTCGGCTTCGTCTCACTGCATGGGACCCCGGCGCGCACAACGGTGCCGATCGTGAACCCGGAGAACGCCACATCGCCACCGTCCGCCCAACCGACGCCGTCGGGCCCGGTGTTCAACGCGACCGCACCGGCGCCGGACAACACGCCGACTCCGCCCGCGAGTCCCACGGCGGCTCCCACTCACGCGCCGACGCCGCTGCCGAGTGCCCAGGCGCCGCCGGTTAACCTAAATCCGCCCACCCCGGTGCCGACGCAACCCTGCTTGCTCGGGGTCGTCTGCCTCGGCGGTTGACGCGTCAGACGAGGTACGAGTGCGCGATGTAGTCGCGCATCATGCGCGTGGCGCAGAAGCGCGGCCCGATGGTGCGCAGCGAGTGGCGAACCATCCGCAGCCACCCCGTCGGTAGCCCGCGGGCGTCGCGTTCGTAGAAGAGCGGCACCACCACCTTCTGCGCGAGGTCGTACAGCGCCGCCGCGTCGCGTGCGTCCTGCACGCCGTGGTCGAGGCCGATGTCGCCGGAGATCGCCCAGCCGTTCTCGCCGTCGTACGCCTCGGCCCACCAGCCGTCAAGCACCGAGAGGTTGAGGGCGCCGTTGAGCGCGGCCTTCATGCCGCTCGTGCCGCTCGCCTCCAGCGGCGGCCTTGGGAGGTTGAGCCACACGTCGCAGCCGGCGACCATCTTCGCTGCGGTGCCGAGTCCGTAATTGTCGATGAACGACACGCGCTCGGCGACGTGCGGCATCGATTTCAGTGCGAAGAGCGGTTGTGGTGAGCGCTTGCCGTCCTCGTCCTGCGGATGCGCCTTGCCTGCGAGAAGCAGTTGCACCGGGTGCGCCGTGTCGGCGAGCAGATCGGCGACGCGCTGGGGGTCGAGCGTCAGCAAGGTGATGCGCTTGTAGCTGGCGAGGCGTCGCGCGAAGCCGATGGTGAGCGCCCCGGGCTCGAACCCCCGCTCGGCGGCCTCGACGTACCAGCGTGGCTCCCCTCGGGCCAGCCGGTGCGCGACGGAGCGGTCGCGGGCGAAGGCCACGAGGTCTTCCCGCAACGTCGTGCGGACCGACCACAGCTCCTCGTCACTGATGTCGTCGACGCCGCGCCAGACCTCGGGATCGTCCGCGTGCTCGGTCCACCGGGCGTCGAGGTGGCGGTCGAGCAGCGCGCGCATCGGTGGCGCCATCCACGACGGCAGGTGGACGCCGTTGGTGACGTGTCCGATGGGCACCGCCTCGACGGGCCGCTCGGGGAACAGCGGGTGCCACATCTGCCGCGCCACCTCACCGTGCCGGCGGCTGACGCCGTTCGCAGCACGGCTCATCTTGATGCCGAGCGGCGTCATGACGAACGCCTGGTTGACGTTCTCGGGGGTGGTGCGTCCCATGTGCAGGAAGGCGTCGAAGTCCAGGCCCACCTGCTGCGGGAAGTCGCTCAGCACCTCGGCGATCTCCGCCGTCTCGTAGCCCTCGTTCCCGGCTCCCACCGGCGTGTGCGTTGTGAACACGGTGCGGTCGCGCGCGTCACGGAATGCGTTGTGCCGCTCCTCGCCGGCCGCCATGCGGCGGCGCGCCAGCTCGAGTGGAGCCAGCCCGCCGTGTCCCTCGTTGAGGTGCACCACCGACGGGTCCATGCCCATCGCCTGGAGCGCGCGCATGGAGCCGATGCCGAGCAGCGCGTACTGCGCTAGGCGGATGGCGCGGTCGCCGTCGTACAGGCGGCTCGTGATCCAGCGGTCGATGCGCGAGTTCTCCGGACGCTGCGCGTCGAGCAGGTACAGCGGCACGCTGCCGACGTCGACCCGCCAGATCTGCACGACGACGTCGCGGCCGCGCAGGGGCACGCTGACGGTGAGGGGTGACCCCTCAGCGTTGGTGACAAGAGCAGCCGGAACACGATCGGGGTCGAGATGCAACCAGTACTCCAGCTGGTACCCGGAGCGGTCGAGGCGCTGCTGGAAATAGCCCTGGCGGTACAGGAGGCCGACGCCCACCATCGGCAGCGCCAGGTCAGAGGACTCCTTCAGCACGTCGCCGGCGAGGACACCGAGGCCGCCGGCGTAGATGGGGAGCGAGCGGTGGATGGCGAACTCGGCGCAGAGGAACGCCACCGGTGCGGCCGCCGTCGCTCGCGACCGCATCGGCGGGCGGTGCACATCCGCTTCGACAGCGCCGTGGAGCGCCTCGGCACGCCGCAGAAGTGCGTCGTCCTGGGCGGCGCGCTCCAGCGCCGCAGTCGAGACCTCGTGCAGGAACCGTACCGGGTTGTTGCGCAATGCCTCCCAGCGGTCGGGATCGAGCGCCTCGAAGACGCCGGGGCCGCCCGGCGTCCACGACCAGCGGTAGTTGTACGCGATTGTGGCGAGAACTCGCAGCGGCGCCGGCAGCCGCGCGGCGAGGTCGTCCGCGGCCGCGCGCAGGTCATCAGCGCCGTCGCGGGTGGCGGCGGCGATTGTCTCTGTCATCGCGGAATCGCCGGTCTCAGCCGGCGACAGCCGCCTCGATGGCGGCCACCCCTGCCGCGGGGCCGCGCTCGTGGCGGAACACCGCTGTGCCGGCGACGAGGACGTCGGCCCCGGCATCGACGCACGCCCGCGCGTTGGAGGCATCGACCCCGCCGTCGACCTCGATCTCGGTGTCGAGACCCTGGAGTGTGATCTCCTCGCGGACACGGGCCACCTTGCGCAGCGTTCGCGGGATCAGCTTCTGCCCGCCCCATCCGGGATCGATCGTCATGACGAGCGCGAGGTCCATGACCTCGAGCACGTCGTCGAACACGAGCGCCGGCGTGCTCGGGTTGATCGCCGCGCCGGAGCGGCAGTCGAGCTCGCGGATGCGCGTCAGGGTGCGATGCAGATGGGGGCAGGCCTCGTAGTGGACCGTGATCGCATCGGCGCCGGCGTCACGAAACAACTCCAGGTGCTTGTCGGGCTCGACGATCATCAGGTGCAGCTCGAGCGGGAGCTGTGTCTCGCGCTTGAGCACGCGGACCGTGTCCGTTCCGAACGTGAAGTTCGGCACGAACACACCGTCCATCACGTCGACGTGCAGGCGCTCGACCCCGCTGCCCTCGAGGGAGTGCACGGCCTCGGTGATCTGGCCGAAGTCCGCGGCCAGCATGCTCGGGGCGATGCGGATTGCGTCGCGGCACGGCGACCAGGTCGAGCGAGGCATCCGCGGATTTTTGCAGAAGACTATGGCGAGCTGAGGCTCAGCCTCCCGCAGCCGCCTCATCCATGATCCAGACGAGGCGGCCGTCCACTGGCTGCACCAGCGCGGCGGGTGTGGTGCCTGCGGCCGTGTCGCGGAGCGCGTTGACCTTGCTCGCGCCGGTGACGATGAAGACCACGAGCGACGCTGCGTTGATCGTCGGGTAGGTCAGCGTCAGGCGCTCGTTCGGAGCGTAGTCCGCGAGCCCGCGTGTCACCCAGCGATCCCTCACGGACAGCGCCGGTGTTCCGGGGAACAGCGACGCCGTGTGGCCGTTCTCACCGAGGCCGAGCACGATGCAGTCGAGTCGCGGTGCGCCACCGGGGCCATCCTCCAGATCGCCGTGCAGCGTGACCGCGTACTCGTCGGCGGCGAGGTCCAGATCTGTGTGCTCCGCCGGCATGCGGCGCACCCGCTCGGGGTCGATCGGGACCCTCGTCAGCAGGCTTTCGCGGACGAGGCGATAGTTGCTGCCGGCATCATCCGGCGAGACGGCGCGCTCGTCGCTGAAGTACACGGACCAGACCGGCCAGTCGATCGCGCTGAGATACGGCTCACGCCCGAGCCGGTCAAAGAGCCGTGCCGGAGTGCTGCCGCCGGAGAGAGCAATGGCAAACCTGCCGTTGGCCGCGCAGGCAACGTCAGACTCGCGGCGCAGCAGCTCGGCGGCCGCGTCAGCCACGGCGTCCGCGTCCGGACGCACGGCGATCTCTCCGTGCAGAGATTCACTCATCCGTCTTGGCGATTGCGGCGCGGACGACGGCCTGCGCATACACGTCGTCGTCCTCCCCCTCGGCCAGCAACCGCGCAATCAACAGACCATCAGGCTCCTGCGGCGACAGCGTCATGCTCGAGGCAACCATCCCCGCGTCGACGTCGATGGACGTGCACAGGATGCCGCCGCGGCGCTCGACGTCGATACGCGCGGTGTGCCGTCCGTCGGCGCAGCGGATGCGCACGTGCTCCAGCTCGCCTGCCCGGTTGCCCTTGGCGGGCACCTCGCGCAGGACGACGTCGGGCCCGCCGGCCGAAGGCCACGACAGCCGCGACTCCAGCCACCCGGTGAGCAGGAGCGCTTGGGTCGATGAGCTTGCGCCCGCGCTGATCATGTCGACGCCGGTGATTCGCCGTAGCCACGCGCGCATCGCGGGACCCGCGAACGCGTGGGCAATCGCCTCGCGCCACGGACGCAGGCGCTCCCACGCCATGTCGCCGACGTGGAGCGCGGTTTCGTAGGTGTTGACGTGTTCGCGAATCAGGCAGAGCGTGCCGTGCGGGTCCGAGTACGCCTCGGAGTCAAGGACTATCTGGTCGACCAGTGCCACGGAGTCGGGGCGGAACGCCTGGTCGAGCGGTGGCGCGCCGACGATCCAGAGGTGCACCGGGATGTCGGGGATCAGCAGCGGTTGCACGATGCTCGTGAGATGCAGCGCCGGCGCTCCACCGATGTCGATCCTCACCAGCTCCACGTAGCTGCCCTGCGGTGACTGCCGCAGCAAGATGTCGGACTCGATCATCTGCGGGCGGTTGTGGTCGGCGCTGATGACGATTGCACGTGCGGGGTGGCGCTCCGCGACCATCACCGCGGTGTCGATCGCGCCCTCCACCAGAACTGGGTCGTTGCACGCCGCAATGATGTTCAGCACCGACAGGCGGACCTGAGTCGACTCAGCGCCCGCTGCACGCAATGCGCGGCGATGGAGGTCGTCGAGGGCCGCCGCAACGGCATGCAGGCCGCTGGCGTGGGTATGCCGCTGCACCGTCGGCGTGGCAACGCTCACGGCCGGTGCCACGCGCGACCATCGCGCGCGATCAGCTCGTCGCTCTCGACCGGTCCCCACGTCCCCGCGTCGTAGTTGGGCAGGCTCTCCGGGTCCGGTGGATGCGCGCGCCAGCCGTCGAGGATCGCCGTGTTGAAGCGCCACGACTCGAGCACCTCGTCCTCGCGCGCGAAGAGCGTGGGGTCGCCCTGCATGCAGTCGAGCAGGAGCCGCTCGTATGCCTCCGGCGGGTCGCGCAGGAACGCAGTGCCGTACAGGAAGTCCATGTTCACCGTGCGGATGCGCACGGCTTGTCCGGGTACCTTGGCGACGAACCGCAGCGTGATTCCCTCGTCCGGCTGGATGCGCAGCACGAGCAGGTTGGGATCGATGGCGTCGCTCGGCAGCGCACCCTCGCGCAGCACGCGCATGCCGCCGAACGCGGAATGCGGCACTCGCCGGAACTGGATGACGATCTCGGTGGCCCGCTTGACCAACCGCTTGCCGGTACGCACGTAGAACGGCGTGCCCGCCCAGCGCCAGTTGTCGATGTCGATCTTCATCGCCACGAACGTCTCGCGCAGCGAGGCATCGCTCACGCCGGGTTCCTCGCGATAGCCGGCCACCGGTTCGCCGTCGACCCAGCCCTGTCCGTACTGGCCGCGCACGGTGCGCGCGAGTGCGTCATCGGGGTGGATGGGCCGCACAGCGCGCAGCAGCTTCACCTTCTCGTCGCGCACGGTCTCGGCGAGGAAGTTGCTCGGCGGCTCCATGCCCACCAGGGCGATGAGCTGCATGATGTGGTTCTGCACGATGTCCCGCAGCGCGCCGGCCTGCTCGTAGAACTGGGCGCGGTTCTCGATGCCGATGTTCTCGGCGACGGTGATCTGCACGTGATCGACGTACTGCCGGTTCCACAGCGGCTCGAAGATGCCGTTGGCAAACCGGAACACGAGCAGGTTCTGCACCGACTCCTTGCCAAGGTAGTGGTCGATGCGATAGATCTGGTCCTCGCGGAAATACTCGTGGAGACGCTCGGTGAGCTCGCGCGCCGTGTGCAGGTCGCGGCCGAACGGCTTCTCCACGATGATGCGTGCGAAGCTGCCCGGCCGCTCCTCGTGGAGTCCCTGGTCGTGCAGCCAATTGGCAAGGCGAACGACGGCGCCGGGCGGGACGCTGAAGTAGAAGATGCGGTTGCCACCTGTGCCGCGCGTGCGGTCGGCGTCGTCGAGCGCGGCCACCAGCGCTGTGCCGCCCTCAGGGGTCTCGTCGTACGTCACATAATGGAGACCCTCGGCGAAGCCGTTCCACACGTCGTCACTGACCGGAACGCGACCGTGACGGCGCACCGCGTCGTGCATCGCGTTGCGGAAGTCGACCTCGGTGGTTGCGCGGCGTCCGGCGCCGATCACCGTCGTCCCCGGCGCCAGCATTCCCTCCGCCTGCAGCGCAAACAGCGCCGGCACCAGCTTGCGTTGCGTGAGGTCGCCGGTGGCTCCGAAGATGACGATGCTGCAAGGCGATGGGATGCGCGCGGAACGCAAGCCCTCGAGCAGGGGGTTGGGCTCGAGCTCGACGGCCCCGGTCATGCGCTATCCGGCGGTGGTGGGCTGTTGCTGCTCGACGCGCACGGCATGCCCGCCGAACTGGTTGCGCAGCGCGGCGATCACCTTGTTGCCAAAGCCGTCAGGAAGCCGCGACTGATAGCGCATCATCAGCGAGATCGCGAGCACCGGTGCCGGAACGTCGAGCTCCATGGACTCCTCGACGGTCCACCGTCCCTCGCCGGAGTCCTCCACCCACCCGCGCAGCTCGTCGAGATGCGGATCTGCTGCGAAGGCGCGCTCACCGAGCTCGAGAAGCCACGAGCGGATCACGCTGCCGTGGTTCCACAGGTCCGCGATGCCATGCAGGTCGAGCGCGCCGAAGTCCTGCTTCGCCTCGAGAATGGCGAAGCCCTCCGCGTAGGCCTGCAGCATCCCGTACTCGATGCCGTTGTGCACCATCTTCACGAAGTGACCGGCTCCGGTCGGGCCGGCGTGCAGAAAGCCGCCGGGAGGCGCCAGTGTCTCGAAGATGGGCCGGTAGCGCTCCACCGCCGCGGTGTCGCCGCCGACCATCAGGCAGAAGCCCACCTCGAGGCCCCAGACACCCCCACTGGTTCCACAATCGAGGTACGAGATCCCCTTGTTCTTCGCGGCGTCTCCGCGCGTCACCGAGTCGTGGTAGTTGCTGTTGCCGCCGTCGATGATCGTGTCGCCAGGCTGTAGCAGTGTGAGCAGCTGATCGACGGACTCCTGAGTGATCCGGCCGGAGGGGACCATCAGCCACACACCGCGCGGCGCCGGCAGCGCGGCGACCAGCTCCTGCAGTGACGACGCCGTCTGAGCGCCGAATTGCGCGACAGAGTCGCGCGCCTGCGGGCTGGGGTCGAACGCCACAACGGTGAAGGCGCCGTCACGGCGGAGCCGATGCACCATGCCGTTGCCCATCTTCCCGAGCCCGACAAAACCGAGGGTGAGCGGCGCCGTTCCGTCGCTCATCGCGCCACGCCCGCCGCCGAGCATGCGTTGGTCAGACTGTCGATACCCTCGATCAGGTCGCCGCTCACGTGCACCCGGATGACGCGGCGACCGTGGTCGCGCAGCGACTGCAGATCGCCGGCAGCCTGCGCCTGCTTGAGCACCGAGAAGGTGAAGCGCTGATCGGGGATGGGAACGTCCTCGTGGTCGTCGCCGGTGATCTGGATGTAGACGCCGGTGTTCGGCCCGCCCTTGTGCAGCTGCCCGGTGCTGTGCAGGAACCGCGGTCCGAACCCGAACGTGGTTGCCACCTGACGCGCGTCGCGAATCTGCACGCGCAGGCGCTGCATCGCAGCCTCGTTGGCGGCGTTGGGCGTGACGTACGCCATCAGCGCGACGTAGTCGCCGGCTGACGCGCTGTCGACATGACTGCGCAGCACGTCGGCGGGTGAGTCGCCGGCGCCGCCGAAGACGCTGATCCCGCCTGCGCTCGCTGTCGGCGACTCCTGCGGGAGCGCCCCCGTCTGCTCGTAGACAGCCAGCACGCGACTGGTGTTGTCCTTGGACTCCTGCACGTTGGGCTCGTCGAACGGATCGATGTGCAGCGAGGCGCCCGCGACCGCCGTGGCGAACTCCCAGCGAAAGAACTCGGCGCCCAGATCGAGCAGATCGCTCAGGTCGAACGTCACGACGGGAAGGCCGGCGCTGCGCAGCGCGCTGACGGCCGGGTCGAACACGGCATCGTCGCCGAGTCGCAGCGCCACGAACAGCCGGTCGGCGCCGTAGACCGCCGGGTCGCCGATGGGTTCGGTGCCGATCGGAATCAGTCCCTTGCCCTCCTTGCCGGTGCTCTCGGCGAGCAGCTGCTCCGCCCACAGCGAGTACGCCGCGATCCGGTCGGGCGCGAGGATCGTCACCTTGTCACGGCCCTGGTCGTGCAGCGTGCCGAGGATCGTGCCCAGCATCACTCCGGGGTTGAGGTCTGGCGGCACGCCGTCTGCGCAGAGCTGACGCATAGCCGACGCCCGGTTGAGCAGTTCCTCGGCATCGATCCCCATCACTGCTGCCGGCACCAGTCCGAAATAGCTGAGCGCCGAGTACCGACCGCCGATGTCCTGCGGGTTTTGGAACACGCGACGGAAACTGCGCTCCTGCGCCGTCTGTGTCAGCGATGTCGCCGGGTCGGACACGGCGATGAAGTGACGGCCCGGCTCGGGAATGCCGGCCGCGCGCACGAATTCCCAGAAGTGGGCCAGGTGCGACAGCGTCTCGAGCGTCTTGCCGGACTTGCTCGAGACGATGAAGCCGGAGCGGCGCGGATCAAGCGAGCGGGTGATCTCGGCGATCGCGGCCGGGTCGGTCGTGTCGAGCACGTGCATCACCGGCTGCCCCGGAGCGCTCCCAAACGACGTGCGCAACACCTCGGGGCACAGGCTCGACCCGCCCATCCCGAGGAGCACGCAGTCGGTCCACCCCGCCTCGCGCACCTCGCTGCCCAGACCGATGAGCTCGGCGACCCGCCCCCGCATGGTCTGGGTCACGTCGAGCCAGCCGAGGCGGTTGCGAATCACCGCGGCGTGAGCGGAGTCGCCGGGCTTCCAGAGGTCGGGGTCTCGCTTCCACACGCGCGTCGCGACGCTCACCGCTGCGTCCGAGTGCAGTGCAGCCCGCACAGCGTCGGTCGCGGTGCTCAGCTCGACGTGCTGGCGGGAGGTGAACCCGCTGTGCAGCCGGTCCACCTTCAACACCACGTCGCGGAGCATCGCGTTGTACGCGTCGGCAAACGTCTTGACACCTGCGTCGAGCAGATCCTGCGTCACCTGTCCCATATCGATACCGACGTCCGCGAGCTGCGCCATCACGTCGTGGGCCTCCTCGCGATCGTCGCGGACGGTGTCGCCGGCGATGACGCCGTGGTCGTGGAATGCCGTTATCGTCGCCGGCGGCATGGTGTCGATCGTCTGCGGTCCGATGAGCGCTTCGGCGTACACCACGTCGCGATAGTTCGGGTTCTTCGCCGACGTGCTCGCCCACAGCACGCGCTGCGCCTTCGCTCCCGCCTCCGCGAGCCGGCTGAACCGTGCGTCGCCGAACCGGTGCTCGAACGTCTCATAGGCCACGCGTGCGTTGGCGATGGCCGCCTTGCCCATCAGTCCTTCGAGGATCGGGTTGCCCGGGTCGGCCTCGAGCTTCTTCTGCAGCATGCCATCGACGACGGTGTCGACGCGGCTCACGAAGAACGACGCGACGGAGTGCACGTCGAGTGACTCGCCGCGATCGTTGCGGCTCGACAGCGCGTCGATGTACTGGTCCACGACGCGGTCGTACATCGACAGCGCGAACAGCAGAGTGATGTTGATGTTGCGCCCGCGCTCGAGGCTCGCGTTGATCGCCGGCAGGCCCTCGAGGGTCGCTGGAATCTTGACCATGAGGTTCGGCCGAGCCACGCGGTTCCAGAGCGCCTGCGCCATGGCAACCGTGCCCTCGGTGTCGTGTGCCAGGTTGGGCGCGACCTCGAGCGACACAAAGCCGTCGCCGCCGCTCGTGCGCTCGTACACCGGCCGCAGGATGTCGGCGGCGCGCTGGATATCGCTGATCGCCAGCGAGAAGAAGATCTCGTTGGGATCGGTGACGCCGTCATCGACGAGCTGCAGGATCTGCTCGTCGTAGTCCGTGCCATCCGCGATCGCCTTCTGGAAGATCGAGGGGTTGCTGGTGAGGCCGGTGACGTTGTCCTCGTTGATCATCCGCTCGAGCTGGCCGGTCGTGACCAGCTCACGGCTGATGTAGTCCAGCCAGACGCTCTGGCCCCGCTCGCCGAGCTGCTGCAGCGGATTGGCCATGCTCAGCGGGGGACGCCTGCTCCGGTGATCCGTCCCACCGCAGCGAGGACAGACGCTTCGTCGATGCCGGCCTGCGCCAGCAGATCCGCCGGCGAGCCCGACCCCGGAAGGCCACGCACCGCCAGGTGTTCGACCCGCGGCGGCCGCTCGTCCAGCGCGAGCGCCTCCATGACGGCGGCGCCGAGGCCACCCTCGGCGTAGTGGTCCTCGACGATGACGAAGCGCCCGCTGGTCTCACGAGACGCCTCGCGCAGCGTCACCGCGTCGACCGGCTTCAACGAGTAGCAGTCGATGACCCTGACCTTCACGCCGTGGCGCGCAAGCGTCGCGGCCGCAGCGAGGCAGATGTGCAGCGTCACCCCGGCGCCGATGAGTGTGGCCGCGTCCGAGTCGCTGCGGACCAGCACCTTGGACCCGCCGATCGGGAACGAATCGTCGTTGTCGTAGAGCACCGGGTACGCACCGCGCGTCGTGCGCATGTACGACACGCCCTTGAGGTCGGCCATCGCCGCGGTGAGCTTGGCCGCGCTGACCGCGTCGCTCGGATAGAGCACGGTCGACGTGTGCACGGAGCGCATCGAGGAGAGATCCTCGAGCGCCATCTGCGAGGGCCCGTCGGCGCCGATCTCCACGCCGGCGTGCGATCCGGCGAGGCGGATGCTCACCTCGGACACACCCGCCATGCGGATGAAGTCGTAGGCGCGAGTGAAGAACGCTCCGAAGGTCGATGCGAACGGGATGTAGTGGCGCACCGCCATGCCCACGGCCGATGCCACGAGCTGCTGCTCGGCGATGAACATCTCGAAGAAGCGCTCGGGGTGCGCCTTCTTGAACTCGTCGGAATACGTCGAGTTGCCGACCTCGCCGTCGAGCGCGACGACGTCGGGACGGGCGCCGAGCGCCGCCAGCGCATCACCGTATGCGCGCCGTGTGGCCACCTTGTCGCCGAGGTTGTACTTCGGCAATGCCACCGCGGGCCTCTCCTCGTGGCTGATCGCCGGCCTCCCGGCGACGGGCGGCTGCACCTCGATGCGGAGATCGCGCACGCCGCCGAGCTCGGCGATCGCCCTTTCCGCCATCTCCGGCGGAAACGGCTTGCCGTGCCAGTCCTCTTGGTTCTCGACCTCGCTGAACCCCTTGCCCTTGAGGGTGCGGGCGATGATCACCGTGGGGTGCTCGCCGCCGGCGCGAGCCTCGGACAGTGCCTCATCGATCTGCGCGAAGTCATGCCCCTCGATGAGGATGGGCCGGCAGCCGAACGCCTCGACGCGCTTGCGGTAGACGTCGAGGTCCCATTCGTATTCCGTGGGGCCGCGTTGCCCGAGCCTGTTGACGTCAAAAATGGCACAAAGGTTGCCGAGCTTGTAGTACGAGGCCTTGTCCAGCGCCTCCCACATGGAGCCCTCGGCGAGCTCGCTGTCGCCGCACAGCACCCACACGTGATAGGGGAGACGGTCGAGCTCCTTGCCGGCGAGCGCCACGCCGACGCCGATGGGAAGTCCCTGGCCCAGTGAGCCGGTGGCGACATCCACCCATGGGATGAGCGGGGTGGGGTGGCCCTGCAGGCGCGAGCTGATCGTGCGGTACGTCATCAGCTCCTCGTCGGTGATGGCGCCGGCGGCCTTGTAGAGCGGGTACAGCAGTGGCGACGCGTGACCCTTGGAGAAGATCAGGTGGTCGTTGTTCGGGTTGCGCGGGTCGGCGAAGTCATAGCGGAGGTGGCGTGCCGCGAGCACGGCGATGATGTCCGCCGCGGACATGCTGGACGTGGGGTGACCCGATCCCGCCTTGGTGCTGGCACGGATGCCGTCGATGCGCAGCTGCTGGGCCACGTCGCGAAGGGCGTCCAGCCCGGGAACCGTGCGCTCATCCATGGTTCGGGTCGTCACCATACGTCACCTCCTGTGTCACCGCTCCGCTCCTCGCTCATGATCGCGCGAATGCCGGTGAGCCCGCAGATCGCGGGTATCGCATTGTGAGGCCGCGAGCGCATCGGCGTCCTTCCCGTGGGAGCGGGTTATGCTGTCCGCTCGCCTCAGGCCGCGCGCCCATAGCTCAGTTTGGATAGAGCGTCTGGCTACGGACTAGAAGGTCGGGGGTTCGAGTCCCTCTGGGCGCGCCACTTCGCTGCTACCGTCGCTCGCGATGTTGGGCGCGGGCGCCATCCTCTTTCTCGCCGCGTTGCAAGGCGCGACCGAGCTGTTCCCCGTCTCGTCGCTCGGGCATGCGGTCGTCATCCCCGCGCTCTTCCACCTCGGCTTCAAACAGTCCGATCCCGACCTTGTTCCGATCCTCACGCTGCTCCACCTGGGCACCGCGGGGGCGCTGCTTGTCCTCTATCGCGACGAGTGGTGGCGCATCATCCGCGGCTTCGTTCGCGCCGCGATTCGCGGCACCGTCGAGACCCCTGACGAACGCCTTGCGATGATGCTCGTGGTCGGCACGATCCCGACCGGCG
Organism: Candidatus Dormibacteria bacterium; assembly: GCA_050734185.1. Lineage (GTDB taxonomy): Bacteria > Chloroflexota > Dormibacteria > Aeolococcales > Aeolococcaceae > JAFALX01. Next base: position 18,375 of record JBOHUE010000090.1, read on the forward strand.
TCGTCGGGTTCTTCTTTGTGAAGCAGCTCAGCTCGCTGTTCGGCGACCCGCGCGCGTCCTCCGCGTTTCTCATCGTGAACGCGGGGATCCTTGCCGGCGCAGAGTTCTTCCGCCGCCGCGACGAGCGTCGCAGGCGAGAGAGCGGGCCCGTGCCGGCAACCCTCAGCGCCGCCGGCGCCGCGGGGTATGCGGGCGTCGACCGCCTCACCATGCGTGCGGCGGTCATCGTCGGGGCCTGTCAGATGGCGGCGCTGTTTCCCGGCATCTCGCGCTCCGGCGTCACCATGGCCGCCGGGCTGGTCGCCGGGCTGCGCCACGAGGAGGCCGCTCACTTCGCCTTCCTGCTGGCGACGCCGATCATCCTCTCGGCCGGGCTTCTCGAGGTGCCCTCGCTCAGCGGCAGCGGTTCGACCCTGGCCATCGGCGCCGGCGCCGCAGTCCTCGCCGGCGTCGTCGCGTATCTGAGCGCGCGCTTTCTGCTCCGCTACCTGCGCTTCGGGCGCCTCGACCCGTTTGCCTACTATTGCGCGGCGCTCGGGACGGCCGGGCTCGTGTTCATCCGCTGACGCACCCGTACCCAGGAGCTGCTCGTGAGGCAAAACGTCGTAATCGCACTCGTGCTGGTCGTTGTGGCGGTGGCGTGCGCGGCGTTCGCCATCTTCTACTGGACCACCAAGACGAGCCTCTTCGCGAGCGAAGTGGCCATCCACTCCAAGCACGCCATTCTGTTCACCGCATTGGCGGTGCTGGCGCTGATCGCCGCGAACTTCGCCTGGCGGTCCGGCGGGGCGCGCTCCCGGCGTCCGTAACCCAGCGCGCGGCGCACACGTTTTCTCAGCAGTCGATCACCTGCGGCTGCGGAGGCGAACCAACCATGGCTGGTTTTCGGGGAACGATGAAGGTCCTGAGGCTGGACCGCCCGGGACGAGGCGATGTGGCCGTCCTGGAGGCAACCAGGGCAGCGCTCACGACAGCGCTCGGCGATGACGCCGACGATCTCAGTCTTCGGATTCGCGACGGCGTCGTCACGATCCGCGGCGAGGTCGAACGGTTGGACGACATCGTCACGTACGAGACGGTCGTTCGCCGCGTGCGCGGCGTCGTCGACGTCGACAACCTGCTCCGGCTCCGTCTCGCCGGACGGCTGCGGCCGAGGGTGCTCTCCGCCTGAGCCCGGATCCGCGCTAGCCTGGGCCGCGGATGACACTGCCACTGGCGCCGCCGCTTGAGCCGATGCTGGCCAAGGCGCAGGCCTCTATCCCGCGTGACGCCGGGTGGCTCTACGAGCCGAAATGGGATGGTTTCCGCGCTCTCATCTTTCGCGACGGCGACGAACTGCGCATCGACAGCCGCAACGCGCTTCCCCTGCAGCGGTACTTTCCGGAGCTGATCGAGCCGCTGAAGGCGGCGCTGCCGGACCGGTGCGTCGTCGACGGTGAGATCGTCATCGCCACCCCGGAGGGGCTCGCGTTCGACTCGCTCCAGCTTCGCCTGCATCCGGCCGAGTCGCGCGTGCGGATGCTCGCCGCGCAGATGCCCGCGTCCGTGGTGCTGTTCGACATGCTCGCGCTCGGTGACGAGGACCTGCGCTCACGTCCGCTGCACGAACGGCGCGCGCTGTTGCTGAACACCGTCGACGCCACCACCACCATCGGCGTCACCCCGCAGACGGAGTCACCGGACGAGGCCACGCAGTGGTTCGAGCGCTACGAGGGTGCGGGGCTCGACGGTGTGGTGGCCAAGCCGCGCGAGGGCGACTACCGCCACGGCGAGCGCAGGTGGGTCAAGGTCAAGCATCTGCGCACCGCCGACTGCGTGATCGGCGGGTTCCGCCCGCTGACCAAGGGCACGGGGATCGGGTCACTGCTGCTCGGCCTGTACGACGACGGCGTGCTGCACCACGTCGGCCACACATCCGGGTTCAGCGCCGCCGAGCGGCGGGAGATCCTGGCCCGGCTCGAGCCACTCGTGGGCGGCGACAGCTTCGGGTACGGCGGTCGCACACCGGGCGGCCCCAGCAGATGGCAGCGCACCGCTGACGCCAACTGGACCTCGGTGCAGCCGGTGCTCGTCTGCGAGGTGTCGTTCGACCACCTCCAAGGCAGGCGCTTTCGCCACGCGTCACGCTTTCTGCGCTGGCGCCCCGACCGTTCTCCCGAGTCGTGCACCTTTGATCAGCTCGCGCCCCCGCAGGACTTCGCGCTCGCCGACATCGTGATCACGCCGCAGCGCTGATCACTCCGCCGCGGCCACCTCGTTGCGTCCGCGCCACGACGACCAGATCGACCACACGACGATGAGGACGACCGTGCCGCCGACGATCCACCACGCGTAGTGCGTTATCGCCTGGGCGACGTCGACCGCGTGCTGCCCCGTGAACCACCCGATGGTGACGAACATTCCGATGTACAGGAGCGTGCCGAGCAGGTCGGCAAGGATGAACGCGATGAAGGGCATGCCCGCCTCGCCGGCCGCCAGGTAGAACAGCGCCTGCGGCACCGGGAGGAACGGCGCGAACACCACGGTCCACAGCCCGAAGCGCCGGAAAAACCGTTCACCGCGCGCGATGCGCTTGCGCCAGCGCGGGTCGTTGCGCTCGTAGAACTCGATGATCTTGCGCCCGTAGCGGCGCCCCGCATAGAAGTAGCAGGGGTCGGTCCACATCGAGACGAGGATCGGCGCCACGATCGTCGCCGGGAAAAACGCTCTGCCAACGCGGGCGAACCCGCCGGCGGCGATCATCGAGAGCGTGCTGCCGCGGACGAACTCCAGCAATACGGGGTGGGTGCCGATGAGCAGCGCGTTGAGCGGGAGCCCGGCGTAGTAGTAGATCGAGTTGATGACGATCGGCCCGACGATGAGCACGTCGCGCCAGCCGAACCGCCGGCCTTGCGGCGCGATCGGACCCTCGGGAATTGCGATCGCCTCGGTGTCCATGCCGTCCCATTGTCACCCGGCAACCGGCCGGGCATCGCCTAGGCGACTTCGTTCAGCGGCTTGATCGGTTCGGCAGTCGCGCGGCGGTCGCGCGCTCGCGAGCTCAGGATAAGCGCCACCGCCGCGATGATCATCGCGCCCGCAAGGGCTGTGAGGCCGGTGACCGGCTCACCCAGAAACACCGCGCCCAGCAGCACCGCGACGAGCGGATTGACGTACGCATACGTCGACACCGCGGTGGTCGACACGTTGTGCAGCAGCCAGATGTACGCGGTGTATGCGATCAGCGAGCCGAACACGATCAGGTACACGAACGCGATCACCGACCCGAGGCTGACGGCGCTGAGGTGCGTGTGTCCGGCTTCGCCCATCGCAAGCCCCGCGATGGCGAGCAGCACACCGCCGGCGACCATCTCCATCGCCGTGGCGGTGAGCGCCTGGCGCGGCACCGGAGCACGGCGCGCGTACAGCGAGCCGATCGCCCACATGAGCGGTGCCAGCGGCACCACGAACGTTTGCCATTCGGTCGGGGCGGCGCCGCCTGGGCGCAGAAGCAGGACGACGCCGGCCAGACCGATGGCGACCCCGATCGCCGCCGTCCAGCGCACCCACGCGCCACCGAACAGCGGCGCGAGCAGCGCCATCCACAACGGGACCGTGGCAACGATCAGGGCGACCAGCCCGGTGTGCACGTACTGCTCGCCCCAGGTGACGAAGCCGTTGCCGCAGAGGAGGAGGCAGAAACCGATGATCACGGCGGCCCGCCACTGCCGCCATGTGATCCGCTCGCGCGGCGCGCCGCGACGAAACGTGAACGCGAAGAGCACGGCGCCGGCGATGAGGAAGCGCGCTCCTGCCATCAGCATCGGCGGCAGCGTGTCGATCGCGATGCGAATCGTGAGGTACGTCGAGCCCCAGATCAGGTAGACGGCGGCGAACGCCAGGACGATCCGCGTCTTCGCTGTGGGTTGGGGCATGGACAGCGTGATCGCCATTTGTTATACTACAAAACCTTGAACGTACCAACACGATATCACATCCGCGGTCGGCGAGCCGGAGACATCGAGGCGAGCATCGAGCGCGGCATTCGCGAAGGGTCTCTCGCCGGCGGAACGCGGCTGCCCACCGTGCGCGCCCTCGCTTCAAAGCTCGGCGTCAGCGCTGCCACGGTTGCGTCCGCCTACCGTGACCTGCGCCAGCGCGGACTGATCGTCGCCGCGGGCAGGCTCGGCACCACGGTGGCGGAGCGCGGGCCGGTGGCGCCGCGCGGGCGGCCCAGCTTCGGGCCAGACGTCGTCGACCTGGCGGGAGGCAACCCCGACTCTGCGTTGCTCCCCGATCTCGAGCCGCACCTGCATCGCATCGCCGCCGGCCATGTGCTCTACGGGGCTCCTCCCAACGACGCCGACCTCGTCGGTATCGCCGCCGAGCACTTCAGCGCCGACTCCGTCTCGCCGCACCACCTGACGGTTGTGGGTGGCGCGCTCGACGGGTGCGAGCGCGTGCTCAGCGCGCACCTGCGCCCGGGAGACCGCGTCGCGATCGAGGATCCCTCGTACGCCGGCGTGACCGACCTCGTGCGCAGTCTCGGGCTCGTGCCCGTCCCGGTCGCTGTCGATGACTGCGGCGCCGCCCCGGGGCTGCTGGCCTCCGCACTTCGCAGCGGAGTCGCTGCGTGCGTGCTGACACCGCGAGCGCAGAACCCGTACGGCTCACTCCTCGACCCCGCGCGCGCCGCAGATCTGCGCGCGGTGCTGCGACGCCACCCGGACACACTCGTCGTCGAGGACGACCACGCAAGCGACATCACCGATCGGCCCCTCGCCTGCGTCTGCGCCGGGCGCGAGGTGACGCGTCGCTGGGCGCAGGTGCGCTCGGTGTCGAAGTCACTCGGGCCCGACCTTCGCCTCGCGGTGCTGGCGGGCGACGCGACGACGGTGGGGCGCGTCGAGGGGCGGCGCCTGATCGGCGCAGGCTGGGTGTCGCACCTGATTCAGCGGCTTGTCGTCTCGCTGTGGAGCGACCCCGCCACCGAGCGCTTGCTCTCGAGCGCGCGCGACACGTACACGCGGCGCCGTCACGCGTTGCTGCAGGCACTCGCCGCAGAGGGCATCGAGGCGCACGGCGCAAGCGGGCTCAACGTGTGGATCCCCGTCGCGCATGAGGACGCAACCGTCGCGGCCCTGCTGGAGCGTGGCTGGGGTGTGCTCGCCGGTGAGCGTTTTCGCATCGCTGCGCCGCGCGCCATCCGTGTCACCACATCGACTCTCGACCCCGTCGATGCCCGGCGCCTCGCCGCCGACCTCCGTCTGGCGCTCGCGCCTGCGCCGTTTCGTCTGGGATGAGCGGAGTCGTCGCCACGCGCCCCTGACTACGATGAGTCTGATGGCAACGAGCAGCGATCGATTCCGTTCGCTCAACCCGGCGACGGAGGCCGAGATCGAGTCGTTCGCCATCTCGAGTCCCGCCGACGTCGACCGCGTTCTCGACAGCGCCGCGCGCGCGTCACGGGAGTGGCGGCAGACCTCCGTCGGCGAGCGCGCCGCGTTGCTGCGCGCCGTCGGCGCGGTGCTGCGACGTGATGTGGAGGCGCACGCCGCGACGATCACCGCCGAGATGGGCAAGCCGCTGCACGAGGCGCGCGCGGAGGTGGCGAAGTGCGCGTTCTGCTGCGACTACTTCGCCGTCGAGGCGCCGCGGTTTCTTGCCGACGAGGCCGCACCCAGCGACTCACCGAGCAGCTTCGTCACGTTTGAGCCGCTCGGCACCGTCCTCGCGTGTATGCCCTGGAACTTCCCGTACTGGCAGGTGTTTCGGTGCATCGCGCCCGCGCTCGCCGCGGGAAACTGCGTCGTGCTCAAGCATGCGAGCAACGTGACGCGCTGCGCGCTGCGCATCGAAGAGGCGGTGCGCGCTGCCGGCGTTCCCCTCGGTGTGTTCAGCATGCTGGTGCTGCCCAATGAGGCGGTCGCGGGCGTCATCGCCGACCCTCGCATCGCCGCCGTGTCGCTCACCGGGAGCACGGCCGCGGGTCAGAGTGTCGCCACGGCGGCCGGTCGTCTTGTGAAGAAGTGCGTGCTCGAGCTCGGCGGCTCGGACGCGTTCATCGTGCTCGCCGACGCGGACGTCGCCGCCGCAGCGGAGATGGGTGTTCGGTCGCGGTTCCAGAACGCGGGTCAGAGCTGCATCAGCGCGAAGCGGTTCATCGTCCAGGACGCTGTCGCCGACGAGTTCGAGTCGCTGCTGATCGAGCGCACGCGAGCATTGCGAGTCGGCGATCCAACGGACCCGGACACCGCGGTCGGCCCGCTGGCGCGCGCGGACCTCCGCGACACGCTGGAGCGCCAGCTTGCCGAGTCGGTGGCCCGCGGGGCGTCCGTGCGCACCGGCGGCGACCGCCCGGAGCGTCCGGGGTTCTTCCTCCGTCCGGCCGTGCTCGCCGGGTGCGCTCCGGGGATGCCCGCCTTCGACGAAGAGACGTTCGGCCCTCTCGCTGCGATTGCTCGGGTTGGCTCTGTGGATGACGCGGTCAACCTCGCCAACCAGAGCCGGTACGGCCTCGGCGGGAACATCTGGTCGGCCGATCTCGACCGCGCCATTGCGATCGCACACCGGCTCGACACCGGTGGGGTATTCATCAACGGCATGACCCACTCGGATCCGCGGCTTCCCTTTGGAGGTGTGAGAGGCTCTGGGTACGGGCGCGAGCTTCACAGGTTCGGCATCCACGAATTCGTCGATATCAAGACGGTCTGGCTCCCGCCCCCGTAGGCCGCGACCGGCGCGAGGCCAGGAGGAAGGATCCAACTGATCGATCGAGAGCACGGAGGAAGCGCACGTCACCGCCGATGGTGGCGCGTCCTCGCGGGCGTGACGTTGCTCGCCGTGGCGTCCGGCGTCACCGTTCTGTCCTCGGGCATCCTCGGAGCGGCGCCGCCCCGCGCGACCGCGGTCGCCGTCGGCGACGACGCGCCGATGGTGCGCGTCGCGCCGGCCCTCGTGCACGCGCTTCCGACCCCAACCGGGCCGCCAGTTGCTGCCAGTGGTGGCTGTATCACGCTGCCGATCCTCTACTACCACTACATCCGCATCAATCCGGACCCGAGGGACACGCTCGGCTTCCAGCTATCGGTGACGCCGACCAACTTCCAGGCGCAGATGGACTGGCTTCGCCTCGCCGGAGGACACCCCGTCACGCTGGCGCAGATGATGGCGGCGCTGCAGGGCGGTCCGGCGCTGCCCTCGCATCCGCTGGTGCTCACCTTCGATGACGGCCACGACGACTTCGCCACCAAGGCGGTTCCCGTCCTGCTCGCGAACCACTTCGTGGCCACGACGTATGTGGTTCCGGGCTTTCTCAACACCAACATGTACATGACGGATCAGCAGGTGAAGAACGTCGCCGCCGCGGGCATGGTCGTCGCGGCGCACACCGTCCACCACGTCGACCTCACGAAGGTCTCAGCCTCGGTGGCGAAGAGCGAGATCACGGATTCCAAATCGCTGCTCGAGGCAATGATCGGCCAGCCCGTGCTCGACTTCGCCTACCCATACGGCAGCCTCAACGCGTCGCTCGCGACGATGGTGTCCGAGGCGGGATTCCGCGACGCGGCTGCGACGACCTGGGGAACGCAGCAATGTCTGTCCAACCGCTACCAGCTGCACCGCTTCGAGGTGCTCGGCTCGAACAGCCTCGCCGCGTTCGCCTCGAGTGCAGGCGTGGCGGGACCGCCGCCGGGCTGGACCGACCCCGGACTGCCCACGGCCTGAGCACCGTACGATCCCGCTCGTGCCCAGCCGTCCGTCACCGCGCGCCTCACAGACATCGGTCGGCGCACTCCTCGACGCAGCCGCGACGGAGATCGCCGAATCGAAGGCCATCGACCACTGGCAGCCCCAGCTGGCGCGCTGGGATGCCGATGAGCTGATGTCCGTGGTGCTGGGCGAGCCGGTGTCACGATCTCTGCGGCGCCACGAACCGTCAGCAGCGGAGCGGCGCCGCTTCCGAGCGATGGTCGGGCGGCGCGTGCGGGGCGAGCCGGTCGCCCGAATCAAGGGATACCTCGATTTCAGCGGGATGCAGCTCGACGTTCGTGACGGCGTGTTCGTGCCGCGGATCTCGAGTGAGCTGCTCGCCGACCAGGCCATCCGCGAGCTGCGCCGGCGGCGAGGTCAGCGTGTCGCAGTCGACGTGGCCACGGGCTCCGGTCCGGTCGCGCTTGCTGTCGCTCGCGACGTTCCGGAGGCGGAGGTGTGGGGCGTGGACATCTCGCGCGAGGCGGTCCGTCTCTGCCGCCACAACGCGCGCAAGCTCGGCATCGCCAACGCGCAGTTCCGAGTCAGCGACATGCTCGACAGCCTCCCATCGCGGCTCCGCGGTGCCGTGGACGTGTTCACGATTCACCCCCCGTACGTCAGTCGTGGTGAGCTGCGCTCCCTGCCGCGAGAGATCCGAGACTTCGAGCCGCACACGACGCTCACCGACGGCTCCGATGACGGGCTCGAGCTCGTGCGTGCGCTGTCGGCGCAGGCGATCGACTGGCTGCGACCCGGTGGGTCGCTGCTCGTCGAGATCGGCACCTACCTGTCGCGGCAGGCTCAGTCAACGCTGCGGCGCGCGGGCCTCGTCGAGGTCGGCTGGACGCGAGATGCGCTCGGAGTCACTCGCGTGGTCGCAGGCCGCCGTGCCCGCTCGCCACGGTGATCGACGCGGCCACTGCGTCGACCGCGAGGCGATGCCACCCCGCGAAACCCGGCGCCTCACCATCGCCCGGCAACTCGAGAAGCCGCTCCTGAGCCCGCTCGAGCTCGATCCGTACCGTCTCCAGCTCCTCTGACAGGCGGACGTTCTGGGTGAGGGCGTGGTCCAACTCCTGGTTCAGGGTCGCCACCCTGCGCTCCAGCAACGATTGGCTGACGACGCCATGCGTGACCTGGCGCCGTTCCTGCCGCCGCCACCGCAGTGCCATGAGGCTCTGCGTGCCCATCGGCGGGCGGTAGCCGCGGGCGGCTGCGTCGACGATCCGCCGCATGATCAGGACGATGCTGCCCGAGTTCAGCCGGGCGCGCAGATGCAGCGGATGCCGAGGCGGGCGATCGGTCAGGCGCAAGCCCGGCCAGTACAGGCGGACGGCGCCGTCGTATGCCGAGAGCAGCCCGAGCTGCTTGGTCAGCTTGTGGGTGTCCTCGACGCGTGGCATCAGGTACACGTGAGCCAGCCCGCACAGTTCACGCGCGACCAGCGACGGGTCCGTGCGCTCGGGCATGAAGACCCCGTCGTGCTCCTTGACGGCCGTGAAGAGCAGGACCGGCAGCGTCCTGCGGCGATCGAGCAGCACCGAGCTGACGAACCGCTCCACTCCCGCGGTCCCGACGACGGCGTTGGCGCCGGCACCGACGGGTTGGCTGCCCGCCGACGCGCCGCGCTGCGCGAGGTCTCGCAACAGCTGCATGAGGGGCGGTTGCAGCGGCACGGCGATGAAGCTCGGATCGATGACGTCCTGCTCCACCACGAAGCCGATCTCGACGCTGTCGCTCGAATGCACAAGATCGACAGTCGTGCGCCAGAGGGTGCTGGTCTCCCACTCATCTGGGCCATAGAGAGTCGTGCGGTAGAGCTCGCGAATCGTCCCCTTGGAGTGGAGGGTTTCAACGCGGCAGAGGCCATTCCGCAGCTCGCCCTCGGTCCATCCCTGGGGGCCCGACATCCCCCGAGCCGCCCACTCCCAGACGGCCTGAACGGCGCCGACAGTGACCTCATCCGCGTCGCCGCTGCTGCAGTCGAGCCGCAACCGAGCGCCGAGCGCTCGAAACATGCCTAGCATCATGCGCCGACGCCGGGCAGATGTGTCGCGCGAGATCGCGATCCACAGCCTGGCGAGGCGTTAACCCGCCTATAACGCTTTCTTCGCCGATAGCAGGTGAGGACCTAATCGGCTTCTCGCCACAGTGCGCCCCGAACGAATGGTGGCGTCAAAGGGGAGAAGCATGCGCAGACCAATGAAGATCGGCCTCATGGTGGCCGGTATCGCTGTTGTGGCGGGTGGGACAACAGCCGGGCTCGTCTCGCGGGCAGCTGCCGACGGGCCGCCGACCGCAACACCGATCAAACACGTTGTGGTCATCTTTCAGGAGAACATCTCCTTCGATCACTACTTCGGCAGCTACCCGAACGCGACCAATCCCGCTGGCGAGCCCGCGTTCCACGCGGCGTCGAACACGCCGACCGTCAACAACCTGGAGAGCGGCGGGCTGCTGACGAACAACCCGAACCTCGGCAATCCGCAGCGCCTGGATCGCAGTGAGGAGGTCACCTGCGATCAGGACCACGACTACAGCAACGAGCAGCTGGCGATGGATCACGGAGTTGCCGACGCGTTTGTCCAGAACACAGGCGCGAGTCTCACGCGAGCTGCGTGCGACACCAAGGCGGGGACCACGCCACCGAGCGGCCTCAGCCCCAGCGACTACGCGGTGATGGACTACTACGACGGCAACACGGTCACCGGGCTTTGGAACTACGCACAACATTTCGCGATGAGCGACAACTCGTACAGCACCACCTACGGACCGTCGACGCCCGGAGCCCTCAACGTCATCGCGGGACAGACGTACGGCGTGCAGTGCTCGCAGAACTCCGGAGACTATTCGAGCATCGCCAATGGTGACCCCAACGTCTATCCGTCGTCGACCCCGGCGTGCCCCGGCACCGGCATCAGCACGACCGGCGGCAACACCGGGACAGCCGCGGGCACCGGCACAATGATCAGTGACGCCGACGCCTACTACGACGTCTGCAGCAACAAGACTGCCACGGCCGCGACGGGCGGCCCCAACGTCGGCACCGAGCTGACGTCGGCCAACCTCAGCTGGGGCTGGTTCGAAGGCGGCTTCCAGAACCAGGGATACGTGCCGGGCACGCCGAGCACCTCGACGGTTGCGAGCAGCGGGAAGTGCACCTCGAAGCACTACAACGTCCTCGCCGGGGCAGCGCTCGACGGCCAGGTGTGCACGTCCGGGACGGGATGCCAGGCCGACTACAGCGCCCACCACGAGCCGTTCCAGTACTACCAGTCGACCAGCAACCCGACGCACGTCGCTCCATCGAGCATCGGTGCGATCGGCAGCAATAGCGACGGCGCCAACCACCAGTACGACCTTGCGGACTTCTGGGCCGCGGTCGGCGCAGGGAACATGCCCGCCGTCAGCTATCTCAAGGCTGCGCGCTTCCAGGACGGGCACCCGAACAACTCGGACCCGCAGGACGAGCAGCAGTTCATCGTCTCGACGATAAACAAACTGCAGATGTCCGACGAGTGGAAGAGCACAGCGGTCGTGATCGCGTACGACGACAGCGACGGCTGGTACGACCACGCGATGGCGCCGGTCGTCATGCAGTCGCAGACGCCGACCACGCCGCCGGCGGGCTCCGAAGCGCTCGATCAGCTCACCGCGAACGGGCAGTGCGGATCCAACGCAAAGCGCGTGCCGATGACGAGCACCGCAACCCCGGAGGTCGGGCGCTGTGGGTACGGCATGCGTCAGCCGCTGCTGGTGATCTCCCCCTACGCCAAGACGAACTTCGTCGACCACTCCATGACCGACCAGTCATCGGTGGTGCGCTTCATCGAGGACAACTGGCTCAGTGGCGAGCGCCTCGGGAATGGTGCGGCGGACGCTTTCGCCGGCACGCTGAACAACATGTTCGATTTCCACAGCGAAGACGACAGCCGCACGCTGTTCCTCAACCCGGTGACAGGTCAGCCCACGAGCAACGACGACAGCGGCGGCTGACGCCGGCCGAAACCAACTCCACAACACAAATCCCCACTGTTCGGGCCGGGGCGGGTGCGGATCCCGCCCCGGTTCCCGGCGTGGCTACACTCACGCGGTGACCGAGGCGCTGTCTGTCGGCGACCTCATGCACACACCGGCGGTGGTGGTGCCCGAGGACATCAGCCTGAGCCGCGCCAGCAGGGTCCTGGACGACAACAAGGTCGGCGCCGCCGCGGTCCTCGACGAGGACGGAACGCTGACCGGAGTCATCAGCGAACGCGACCTCCTGCACGCGGTCGGTCATGGAGTCGACCCGGGGTCCACGAGCGTGGCCGAGGTTATGACGCGCGACCCCGTGACGCTCGCGGTCGCGGACACGGTTGCCACGGCGCTCGAGGTGTTCCGCACCCACCGGTTCCGTCACCTACCGGTGATGAACGGGCCGCGGGTTGCTGGGATCCTCTCGATCCGTCACCTCGTGCGCGTTGCCCACATCGAAGAGGTGCGGCCGGGGGGCACGCCACCGGCGCCCGAGCTGGCGCCACGCGGGCTCGAGGGGGTCGCTGTGGCGCAGACCGCGGTCGGGGACGTCCGCGGCGACGAGGGGTTCTTCCACTACCGCGGCTACAACGCCGTGGAGCTCGCGCGGCGCTGCTCGTTCGAGCAGGTGTGGCGCCTTCTGATCGACGGCGAGCTGCCCACCGACCCCGAGCTCGCGTCGTTCACCGCCGAGACTGTGGCGGCGCGCGCGCTGCCGGACGGCATCGCCGCAATGCTCCCGGCCGTCGCGGCGCTCCCGGGCTACACGCCGCTGGGCGCGCTTCGCTCGGCGATCTCGTTGACCGCGGCGGCGGTGGGCGCGCAGCCCACGCTCGACGTCTCGCCGCGTCAGGTACGCGACGACGGTCTCAGGATGGCCGCGCTCGTCCCCGTGCTCCTGATGCGCCTGCACCGGCATCACGCCGGCCTGCCTCCGGTCGATCCCGACGAGGACCTGGGCTACGCGGCAGCGTTTCTGCAGATGCTCACCGGAGAGCGCCCGACCGAGCGCGCGTCACGGGCGCTCGAGCAGTACCTCATCCTCACCATGGACCACGGCTTCAACTCGTCGACCTTCACGGCCCGCGTGATCACGTCGACCGGGTCGGACCTCGGCTCTGCATTGACCGGAGCCCTCGGGGCGCTCGCCGGGCCCTTGCACGGTGGCGCCCCGTCGCGGGCCCTCGCGATGCTCGACGCCATCGGCACCCCCGACCGCGCCGAGGCCTACCTGCGCGAGGAGGTCGCCGCCGGGCACCGGCTCATGGGCTTTGGCCATCGGGTCTACCGTACGGATGACCCGCGCTCGACGCTGCTCCGCGAGGTGGCCACCCAGCTGGGCGGGGAGCAGGTGGCCTTCGCGCGCCACGTCGAGGCCACGGCGCTGCGCGTCCTCAACGACCTCAAGCCTGGACGTCGCCTGTACACCAACGTCGAGTTCTACGCGGGAGTCGTCATGAACAGCGTCGGCATCCCCCCGACATGTTCACGCCGACCTTCGCCTGCAGCCGCACCGTCGGCTGGACCGCGGCCATCGCCGAGCAGGCCGCCGACAACCGGCTGATCCGGCCCTCGGCGTTGTACATCGGCCCCGAGCCATCCCGGCCGCTCCCCGACGGATACGGCATCGCTGAAGAACCGGCTCGCCTCGCTGGCTGAAGTCGAACCTTCGTTACGCAGCCGACACCGCGGAGTCGGCCCGATCGCGTCGATTGGCCCCGATACTCGGACCGATGGAGACACTCCGCGCGCTTCTTGACAGCCGCCCGGTGCACGCCGCGCAGGCCGCTCTTCGCCGGGGGCGAGAGCAGGCCGGCCAGGGGATGGTCGAGTACGCACTGATCCTGATGCTCATGGCGATGGTCGTCCTCGTGCTGCTCAGCGTCGTCGGCCGCGAAACCAGCAACGTTTTTTCCAACGTCGCCACCGGAATCTCCCAATAGCGAGGGGTCGGTGATCCGCGTTGTCGTTGCGGATGGGCAGGCATTCGTTCGTGTCGGGCTGCGGGCAGTGCTCGATTCAACGGACGACATCCGCGTGGTGGCGGAGGTATCCGACGGCGCGCAGGCGCTCGACGCCGTCGAACGCCTGCACCCCGATGTGCTCGTCATGGAATTGCGTGCGCGCGGGCTCGATGCGATCGACGTCGCGCGACTCATCCAGGGCACGCATCTCGTGGTGCTCACGCCGAATGAACACGACGACTACCTGGTCGCGGCGCTGCGCGCGGGCGCCAGCGCCTTCGTGGCGCGCGACGCGCCGCCGGAGGACCTCGTGCGCGCGCTGCGAGTCGTGACGCGCGGCGACGGCCTGTTCGCGCCGGCCATCATGCGGAGCCTGATGGCGCGGTTCGTCGGCGCGTTGCCGGCATGGCGTCCGGCCGAGCCTGCATGGTTTCGCTCGCTGAGCGAGCCGGACCGTGACCTCGTGGTGATGCTGGCGCGCGGATGCACTGATCACGAGATCGCCTCCGAGCGGGGGACACGTGAGCTCGAGGTGGCGACGCAGGTCAACGATCTGCTGCATCGAATCGGCCTGCGCGATCGCACCCAGGCCCTGGTGCGCGTCTACGAGACGGGAGTCCTCACGCCGACCGGCGACTGACTCGCGAGCTGAGCCGTCGCCGTGGTGACGAATCTCACGATGTGACGTCCGATGTCACGCGATGGGAGGTGTTAGCCATCCACACGGAGGAACACCTCATGCCACGGACGCGCAAGGAAGAAGCCCCGATCCTCGTCGATGAACCGGTCATCACCGGTCGCTACGTGGAGCTGGGCCCGTATACCCTCGCCTACGAGTCCTTCCCGACCGATTTCGACCCGGCGGCGCTGTTTCAGGGGCTGCCCGACGACCGCTGCCAGTGCCCACACTGGGGCGTCGTGACGAGCGGCGAGCTCGTGATCCGCTACGCGGACCATGTCGAGTCATACGCGGCAGGGGACGCGTACTACGTCGAGCCCGGCCATCTGCCCCATCCGCAGGCGGGGACCGACGTCGTCGAGTTCAGCCCGACGGACGCGCTGCAGGCGACCATGGCCGTCGTCGGGGCAAACATGGCGCCGCAGGAGAACGGGCGATGACCGCGGCAGCTGCCGTGGCCGGCAACGAGGCGGTCGCGCGCCGGCTGGCTGAGGACCTTGTCGTGTTCCTCGAGACCGGCGACGTGCCGCCCAACCTCTTCGCTCCGGACCTCTTCAGCGACGTGACACTGCCAACGTGGCGCCTGCAGGCGAGCGATCTGGACGGAATGGTCGCGCTTCGCCGCGCCGGCCACCCGTCGACCGGCCGCGTCCCACGCCGCCGGCTCGACATCATTCCCGACGGCTTCGTGATCGAGCTCACCGAGGCGTGGCAGGGTGAGGGCGGCGAGTGGACGTGCCGTGAGATGGTGCGCGCCGGCGTGCGCGATGGCCGCATTGTCGAGCTCTCGCTGTACTGCACCGGCGACTGGAGCCCTGAGAGGATCGCCGAACACGCGAGCAGCGTGACGCTGCTCCGGCCGTAGCCGGGCGGCACGGGGGGACGCTCGTACCATCGCAGGGTATGCCGAGGCTGGTATGAGCGACGCGGCGGACGAGGCGCGCGCGCGCCTCGTCCGCCAGTACGACGCGGCGCACGAGCGGCACGACGTGCAGGCAATGGCCGAGGCGGCGCTCGGCCTTGCCGGTCATCAGGTGTGGGGGACCGTCCCCGGCCGGCTCCCGGCATTTCTCTACGAGGCGTATTCCGAGGCCGAGGGTCCGCTTCGGGCCAGGCTCGCCGTGGCCATCGCGCGGGTCTGGGCGTACAGCGGAGACCCTGCGCGTGCAGCGACATTTGCCGCCGAGGCGCTGGCGGATGCGGAGCAGCGGGATGACCCGACAGCACTCGCGGCGGCGCTGGACGCATCGCTGCTGGTCCGCTGGGGACCCGACGACCTGAGCGAGCGCACCCGGCTCACGCAACGACTTGATGATGCCGTCGCGCATGTCAGCGATGTCGAAGCGCGCATGTCGGCGTACCTGTGGCGCCTGACCACGGCGATGGAGACACTCGATCGGCCGGCGGCGTTGCGGCAGGTGCGCAGCCTCGACGATCTTGCTGCGGAAACGGGGTCGCCGCGCGTCGTGTTCTTCGCCGCATCGCGCCGCGCGGTGCAGTCGCTCGTCGACGACGACGTCCCCGCCGCGCGCGCCTCCGCGGCCGAGGCGATCGCCGCCGGGTGGGATGCCGGTGAGCCCGATGCATACGCGATCGAGCACGCGCTCATCGCCGCGATCGCGCGTCACGAGGGCGACGCCGGCACGCTCGCCGCCGAGGCGGCGCTCTTCGAGGCGGCGGGGATGCGTGAGGGGATCACGGCGGTCCTCGCCGAGGCGGCGATGCTCTGGGATGCCGGCGGCGTCCCTGAACGCGCCGAGTCGCTGTTGCTGCAGGTGGCGACGCGCGGTTCTGGAGGCGCGCCATTCGCCACCATCACGCGCGACGTCGAGTGGCTGCTGACGATGGCGATGCTGACCGAGGTCGCCGCCAATCGAGGCGTCGAGGCGCTCTGCGCGGCAGCCGTCGAGCTTCTCGAACCGTACGCCGGTCGCGGGGTGGTCAACGGCGGCGGCGCCGGCTTTGCCGGGGTCGTGGACGACTACCTCGGCCACGCGTGCGAGGTTCTCGGCCGCGATGACGACCAACGGCGGTGGTCCGCAACCGCTGCCGGCGCATACGCGCGGATCGGGGCGGTTTGGTGGGCGCGGCGCACGGTCCCGCGCCGCGTTGCGGAGCTTGTGTCCGTCCCGCCGCGTCGCTTTCACCTCAGACCGGGCTCGGGCGGCATCTGGTGGGTCGGCCGCGATGGCGCGGCGGCACCGGTCCGCGACAGCAAGGGCCTGCGCCACCTGCGAACGCTGCTGGCGCATCCGCAGTCCGACATCGCGGCGGTGGATCTTTCTGACGTTGCTGTCGGAAACAGTACGGCGGTGCCACGGCAGCCGGGGCTCGACGTGGTCGACCGTACTGCGCTCGCCGACTACCGTCAGCGCCTGCGGGACATCGACGCGGAGCTCGACGAGGCACGTGCATGGTCCGATCCGGCGCGCGCCGAACAGTTGAGTGCGGAGCGCGATGCGCTGCTCGCCGAGGTGCGAGCCGCGACCGGCGCCGGAGGTCGTGTGCGCCGGACCGGCAGCACCGACGAGCGCGCCCGGGTCGCGGTCCGCAAGGCAATCGCGGCGGCGATTCAGCGCATCGGCGAGATCGATCCCGAGCTGAGCCGCGTACTCGCGGACACCGTTCGCACCGGCGCGACGTGTCGCTACAGCCCTGATCCGCACCGAGAGATCACGTGGATCCTCGACGAGCCGGCCGCGTGACGGTCAGCGTGTCTCAGCCGGCAGCGGCGCGGAGCTGGTCCGCGTGTGCCTGCAGCGCGGTCACCACCGGCTCGAATCGTGCGTCTCGGAGCGCCTCGGCGTTTGCAAATGCGGCGGCGTCTCCGAGGTGCTCCGACATGAGCAGCCACGCCGCGCGGCGGTGGGGGAGCAGGTAGTCGGGCTGGTAGAAGAGCTCGAACGTCGCGCCTGCCGTCCGGCCTGGATGTTCCGGCCCCACCGGCATCGTCGTGAGGATGTCGGCCAGCGGCTCGATGACGTCGAACATCATGCTCACGCTGACGTCCGCGAGCACCTGGATCTGGTCGTCCGACTCGTCGACGTGACAGAGCAAGCGGTAGAGCAGCTGCAGCAGCACCTCGTAGGCGACGTTGCACAGATCGGCGACCCGTGCCGTGTGGTGATCGGTGATGAGGTTGCACGGAGCTCCAGATTCCGGCGGGCGCACGAGCACCTGCATGACCGGGCGCGTGACCACGAGGTCGGGTTCCGCCTCCATGAGCTCCGCGTACTCGGTGAGCACCTCGAGGAAGCGCCCGAAGTGCGCGTTGCGCCAGTCGCCCCGCGGTCCTTCGCCCTGCTCCACGATGGCCTCGATGGCGCGCACAGCCTCGTCGCACGAGGATACGGGCGCCAGCTCCTTCCAGCCGAACAGCTCGCCGTGCGCCTGTGCGTCGCGCGGGCCGAGGAACAGCCGCTCCTCCCCGATCTTGTCTGACAGGTGGCGGAACCCGGCCTCGATCGACCGGTAGAGGTGTCCGACGGTCTGGAACTCCTGCTGGTGCGGCGCGATCTCGTCGACATCCATGACCGGGATGGCGTAGTCCATCGCCGCCATGCCCTCGGCGTCATCGATGTCCATGCCCTCGGGCCGTTCCAGGTATAGAAAATGCCGCAGCGCCCGCTCGCCGAACGGCAGCAGCTCCAGGCTCACCCCCGGGGGATAGTGACGCGCCGGTTGCGGAAGGTTCGGTCGCGACAGGTGCGGGCTCGCGCCCAGCGACGTCACCAGGTTGCAGTTGACCGCAAGGTGCAGCATCTCCTGCTTGGCGACGTCGACCAGCGCTGCGCGCCACCGCTGGACCTGTTGCAGCTGCGCTTCGGTGAGCCCCTCGGCCACGGAGCGCTTCAGCGAGAAGGCTGCGAAGAGGTACTCGCACATGAGTGCGTGCTCCAGCTCCGCGGCTGCGCAGAGCATGTAGATGAGCGGCTCGCGGTGCTCGATGACGATCGCCCGCTCCTCGGCGGCATGCGGACTGCGCAGCTTGAGCACGTGGCCGAGCGCGCCGGAGATGCTTTCCTGGGGTGGTGGGGTCACGCCTCTGGATTCATTACTACATTGCCCAGGCCCGGCGTCGCCACGTAGTATAACGAACGCCTGTTCGCCCTCAACCTTCAACAGCTCGAGGCGGTGCGCCACGACGGTGGTCCGTTGCTCGTCGTCGCCGGCGCCGGCACGGGGAAGACGATGACGCTTGCCCATCGCGTCGCACATCTCATCGAGTCCGGCGCGCCGCCGGAGCGGATCCTATTGCTCACCTTCTCGCGGCGCGCCGCCGCGGAGATGCTGGCGCGGGCGGCGTCGCTGACGCAGGCCGGCCGGCTGCGTCGCGTGCGCGGCGGCACGTTCCACGCC
>JBOHUE010000091.1:0-2148 GCA_050734185.1 Candidatus Dormibacteria bacterium
GCGCCGATCCCGGCGCCGCCCATGGTCAACGCGCGTGCCTTTATACTCGTCGATCACTTCACCGGCCGGGTGCTCGCGCAACGGCGCGCCGACGACCACGAGGAGCCGGCGAGCCTCACCAAGCTCATGACCGCCTACGTGGTATTCGCGGCGCTCACCGCCGGGCGGCTCAAGCTCAGCGACGAGGTCACGGTGAGCGAGCATGCGTGGCGCACGGGAGGATCGCGCAGTTTCATCCGGGTCGGCACGCAGGTCCCGGTCGCCATCCTCCTCAAGGGCATGATCGTGCAATCCGGCAACGATGCCACCGTGGCGCTCGCCGAGAAAGTCGGCGGCACCGACGCCGCGTTCGCGCAGCTCATGAACGAGTACGCGCAGCGGCTCGGCATGAAGTCGAGCCACTTCGTCAACAGCGACGGGCTGCCGGCGCCCGATCAGTACAGCACGGCGCGCGACATGGCGACGCTGGCGAGCGCGCTGCTCCGCGAGTTTCCCCAGTACTACGCGCTCTTCAGCCTGCGCGAGTTCGTCTGGAACAATATCCGCCAGGGTAACCGCAACACACTGCTCGGCAAGGACCCGTCGGTCGATGGACTGAAGACCGGGCACACCGCCGAGGCCGGCTACTGTCTGGTGACTTCCGCACTGCGCAACGGCATGCGGCTGGTGTCGGTGGTGATGGGCGCGTCGAGCGTGCGGGGGCGCGAGGACGCGAGCGCGGCGCTCCTCAACTACGGCTATACCTTCTACGAGACCATCCACGTCAGGGCGGCGCATGCCGCCGTGCTCCAACCGCGGATCTACAAGTCGGCGACCGAGTTCGCCGCCGTGGGCGTGCCGTACGATGTGTACGCGAGCGTCGCCCGCGGCCAGAGCGCCGCGCTGAAGACCGAGGCGCACCTCACCCGCGAACCGCTGATCGCGCCGCTCGCCGCCGGCCAGGCGGTCGGCGAATTCACCGTGACCGATGGCAGCGGGCAGGTCATCGCGCGCGCCCCGCTGGTGCCGCTCGCGCCCGTGCCGCTGGGCAGCCTGTGGAGACGCGCGGTGGACACCATCACGCTGTGGTTCCGCTAGAAGCCGCATCGACAGAGGCAACTCATGGCCGAACCGCTCCCGCTGTGTTACCTCAACGGCGCATATCTGCCGCTTGCGCAAGCGCGTATCTCGCCGCTCGATCGCGGCTTTCTGTACTCGGACGGAGTCTACGAGCTCATGCCGGTGTACGGCGGACGTCCGTTCCGTTTCAGCGCGCACGCCGAGCGCCTCACGCGCAGCCTCGCGGCGCTCGCCATGGCGGATCCGCATACCCGCGGTGAATGGCGTGCGATCCTCGGCACGCTTACCGAAAGGAACGGCGGCGGCGAGCAGTACGTGTACTGGCAGGTCACGCGCGGCGCGCAGCACGGCCGCACGCACGCGCCGCTGCCGGACATTCCACGCACCGTGTTTGCGTTCTGCGCGCCGCTGCCGTCGATCGCGCCGCAACTCATGCAGGCGGGCGTTGCCTGCATCACCGCGGCCGATACCCGCTGGGCGCGCTGCGACGTCAAGTCGGTCTCGCTGCTCGCCAACGTGCTGCTGCGGCAGCAGTCGGTGGACGCCGGCGCCGCTGAGACCATCCTGCTGCGCGACGGGGAGCTGACCGAGGCGTCCGCGTCGGCCGTGCACGTCGCCATCGGCAACGAGCTGCTCATGCCGCCGAACTCCCCCCGCATCCTCCCCGGCACCACCCGCGGCGTGGTGGAGGAGATGGCCGCGCGCGCCGGCCTGCCGTGGCGCGCCGCCCCGGTGAGCGAGGCGCAGCTGCGCGCCGCGGACGAGATCTGGATTTCCGCCGCCACGCGCGAAGTGCAGCCGGTGACGCGCCTGGACGGACGGCCGGTCGGCACCGGCAAGCCCGGACCACGCTGGCGGCGGGTGTACGAGGAGCTGCAGCGCTACAAGGGCGAGCTGGCGGGCACGCCGTGGTAGACCCCGCATCTATAACCTGTTTGTCACCGCCCTGACCTGAGGGACACTGACGCCCCGAGCGCCGGCCCGGTAGCATCCGCGTCATGTCCATCACGCTCGATCAGGTCACCAAACACTACGCGGGTGTCCCGGTCGTCAACGACGTCTCTCTCGACATCGGGGACGGCGAGTTCT
>JBOHUE010000092.1:0-40091 GCA_050734185.1 Candidatus Dormibacteria bacterium
TCTCGAGTTCCCCCGCAGGCCCCACCACCATGCGGTTGCTGTCGGGGCTGCGGGGGGTGCAGGACCACCCCCGGCAGCCCCTACAGCAACCGAATGGTTGTGATGCCTTCGGTCTAACTCGAGATCAGCTCGCTGTCGTCGCGCCCGCCTTGGGCGGCGACGCAGTGGGACGTCCGCCGCCGCGGCGACCGCGGATGACGAGTCCGACAACCAAGAGGATGAGCGCCGCGGCCACGAGCCCTCCCGCGATGGCGGCGACGATGTAGAGCACCGTCGTGCTGGTCGCGTCGGGGATTGCCGCCTGCTGCACCGCGCCGAACTCGATGTCGCTCACGTCCGCCGACGCGCTTGCCTTGCGCGTGTCGTCCCAGGCGATGTTCGCCGCGTAGTTGTTCGACGCTATGTTGATGTTGGAACGGACGTCGCTGTAGTTGGCGAACAGCCCGTAGTGGCGGTCGCTCTGCGCGTCCGACACCTTGATGTTCTTCGACCATGTGGTGCCGCCGTCGCTCGATGACGCGTAGTACGTGTCGGTCAACAGGCTGCCGCTGTCATTGCGGAAGTCGATCCACGCGGCATCGAACCTGCCGTTGGGCGCTGAGTTGATGCCTGGCGTGAACTTGTTGCCAAGGTCGGTCTGGATGTCGTCATCAGTCACGCGGACCGGGCTGTTCCAGGTCTGACCGCCGTCAAGCGAGTTCTGCGAGTAGATGTCGCGCAGCTGGTACTGCGAGCCGGCCGTGCCCTGGGCGATCGCCTCGAAGATGAACACCAGGGCGGTGCCGCCCTTGTAGGAGCCGGCTGCGAAGTTGGCGAAGCCGAAGAACGTCGGGGCGGTGGCGTCGATCGTTCCCACCTGCGTGATGCTCGTGCCGTCCGTCGTCTTGGCGAGCTTGAGCCCGTTCTTCTGCGACGAGAACACCGTGGACGATCCCTTCGGTGCAGCGGACTGGGAGTAGTAGATCCAGAGCGTCCCGTCAGGGCCCACCGACATGTTCGGGCCGCCGATGGAGAGGGTGCTGGACGGATCCCCCTCGGCGTCGATCGGGGTGCCGAAGGTGACGCCGCCGTCGTTGGACGTGGCGACGTCGGCACGGCGCTGCGAGCCCGAGTAGCCGGACACAACGACGCCGCGCTGCTGCCAGGCGACGAACACGCGGTTGTGCGCGTTGTCGACCGCCATCTGGATCTGACCGGCGCCCTGCTGCGGGCTCGTGTTCCGGTTGTCCTTGACGATCGTCGACGACCAGTTGTTGCCATTGTCGGTCGTCTTCGAGACGACGATGCTTCCGCTTGCCGAGATGGTGGAGGGCCGGTTGGCCGCCATAAGCGCGACGAGGATGTTGCCCGAGTTATCGAACGCGATCCCCCAGGCGTTGGTACCGCCGTTCGGCGTGCACGTGTCGAAGTTCGCCGGCAGCGGGCTCCGCTTGCCCACGGCCCAGGCAGCACCGCCATCGGACGACACGTACAGGTAGCACGTTCCGAGCCGCCAGTCCCCGGCCACGATAGCGATGTGCTTCGCGTCCTTGGGATCAGTAGCCACGTTCGCGGTTGACATATCGCGCACGGGGCTCTTGTTGTTCTGCGATACGTCGGCGTTTGCCGAGACTCGTGGGAACGAGTCGGCCGATGCCCCGACGGATCCACTCAACAGCGCTGCAGCGCCGACCATCACCAGCGCGGGAACCAACAGTCGACTATTCCTCACCGCTCCACTCCTTGCCACCACCTTGCTTTCCCCTCTCGCTGATGCTGAGTTGTCCAGTTCCTTCCTTGGATTTTTACTCAGAAGAAAAGGGGCTCCCGAGGGAGCCCCTTCGCTCCTGATACGTCAGAAGACGTTCAGATCAGCGGCGGCTGACCTTCTCGGGACGCGGCGAGCGCGCCATGCCCCAGGTTGCGAGCCCGACGAGGCTCACCGCCACCGCGGCCACGCCGACACCGATCAGCGCGAGGATGCCGGGGCTGAGTGCCGACGAGGTCGACAGTCCGGCGGTATTGCTTGTGCTCACTGGCGCCGAGCCGGAGCTCTGCGAACCAGTCGAGCCGTTGGCAGACACGTGCATCACAGCGCGAGCCGGCATGCCCCACGTCGAGGAGCCCGCCGCCTGCGCCTGCGTCGCGATAACCAGATGGTCACCAGTCGTCGCGTTCGCCGGGACCGAGAAGGTCGCCGATGTACCGAACGCGGTGGTGGTTCCGGTCGCCAGCACCGGGCCGTTCAGTGTGTCCATGTGGAATACCACCGGAGGCACTGTCGAGCCTGGGTTGGCTGAGATTGCCTGGATGCTCGCCGTGACCGTCTGCCCCGGAGCAACGCTGTTGGGGCTCAGGTTGAGCATCGCGATTGGAATGCATGCGAAAGCCACTACGGCGCCAATGGCGAGGGCGGTAACGCCTGCGAGGCCCCCCGCCACACCGAGTGTCCAACGCCTCATCGACCGATCCATCCGGATCCCTCCTGGTTGGTCATTTGGCCCACCTGCCGTTGGTGGCCAGTTGCGAGCCCACCGGTCTCGTAGGTGGCAAGTGATAGAGACCTAGTGGTGCGTCGTCAATAGGTGCATTCCGCATTTAGCTGCGGTGTAGCCCCTGCCCTGGTCGCCCCCGGTCGGTGGAATCCCCCGACGAAAAGGGGCCGTCCGGCAGCCGGACAGCCCCTTGCTCTCGTCAGAGAGTTACTTGCGGACCTTGCTCGCGCTCGGCTGACGGCGGTAGCTGCCCACGAAGGTGGCAGTGCCGAGGCCGAAGAGGATCAGGCCGCCAACGCCCAGCGCCACGAGCAGGCCGATGAGGCCAGCGCCGAGGCCGGAGCTGTTGCTGGTCGGGCTGGCAACAGGCTGCGAGGAGCTGCTACCCGCCGGCGCGCCGGAGGCACCAGTCACCTGGATTGCCGCACGTGCCGGAGTCCCGAACGAGTTCTGCCCGGTCTTGTCGGTCTGGGTCGCGATGATCGTGTAGTACCCAGGAGTCGCCGACTGCGGGATGGTCACGCTGATCGGTCCGATCGCGCCTGTCGAGTCAGGAACGACGCCCTGCGAGAGGACGGGGCCGCTGATGGAGTTCCAGTGCAGTGTCACGGAGCTGTTGCCTGAGCTCACGGAACCGAAGCTGGAGCCGGTGACGGTCAGGTTGCTGCCCGAGGGGGCCGCCGCCTGGCTGAGGTTAAGGGTCGCGAGGTTGGTGCACGCGAAGACTGTGGTCACGCCCACGACGGTCGCGAGGCCTACACCAATACCCGCTCCCATGAGCTTCCGACTACGCATAGGGATTGCCCTCCTAAGAGATTGCCGCCTAACAGATTGTCCGGATGCTACGACTCAGATCCGCCCATGTCAAGCGCGGGACACCGACTAACGGGTAGTCTCTCTCCAGCCATTAACGCGAAGCCCCAAAATGAACATACCTAATGACGCGAACTAACCCCGCTCCCGCGGCCACCCTGCCACGTTTGGGCCGAGTTGAGATCGCGATCCTCGATGTGTTAAGCCGCCGCAGTGGTTTAACCCCACGAGATGAGGCACTGCAGGAGGCGTTTCCGCGAATTCGCGGGGCGGCCGGAGGCGCCGATGGCGGTGTGGCAGTCCAGGACAGGCTTCGCCGCGCTCGGGCGGAGGCCGCGCTGAGCCGCGCGATCCTCTCGCTGGAGCGCAAGGGGCTCGTGGTTCGGGAGCGCAACGCGCGGACCGGTCGCACGCTCCTTCGCAGCGCCGACCGCCAGGAACTCCCCGAGTGGGAGGAGATGGCTCGCGCCGAAGAGGACCTGGCGGCGCACTGCCGGCGCGTGGCGACCACCTGGCGCACACTGGCACGACGGGCGCTGGAGCGCGCCGAGGCGGTGCGCTCCGAGCGGTCCGCCGACGCGACGGAGGCAGCGAGGCAGACCGACCTGGACGAGATGGCTCGGCTGCAAGGCGAGCGCTGAGGAGGTACGGGCATGACCGGGAAGAGGTTGGGTCGTCTCTGGAGGAGCGCGGTCCTTGCGCTGGTGGTGGCGGCGCCCGCCCTCGCCGGCGGTGCCATCACCGCGCGGGCCGACAGCGCCCCTGCCAACGTCGCAGTGACGACTCCCAAGCCCTACTCCTATCAAGAGCCGTGGCTGACAGTCGACCCACGCAACCCCCAGCGTATGGCGGTCGCCTACCGCGAGGGCGGGCAGCGCTCCGTATGCAGCCTGGCGCTCAGCAACGATGGCGGCGCCAGCTGGCACACCCAGGACCTGATCGGGCCGCAGGGCCGGCTGCAGTGGGACAGCGCGGACACGCTCTGCTACGAAGCCGTGGCCCAGTTCGGCAGCGACGGCACCCTTTACTACGCGGTGCAGGCAATGATCAGCTTCCGCGACCCGTTCGGCCGCGTCTTGGTGACGTCATCGCCGGACGGCGTCGCGTTTCACACGCCGGTCGACGTCGATCCTCAGACCCGCAACGCCGGCGACGTCGGCGGCGGGGACTGGTACCCGAGGCTCGCAGCGCAGCCCGGAACCGGCGCGCTCTTCGTGCGCTGGACGCACTACGCCTCGCGCAACGTCTCGGGCACGACCATGGTCAGCAGCTCGAGGGACCACGGCGACACGTTCTCCGCTGCCGTCGTTGCCAGCCCGGCAGGCACGACGGCGGCACCGGCGATCGACGCCATGGGCACCGGTCTCGCCGTCGACGGCGGCGGCGCGGTCTACGTCTCCTGGCTCGACCTGACGCAGCGCCAGGCCGGATGTCGTGGCGGTGCCACCGGAGCGACCAGCACCTGCTCGATGCCGGTCCCGCTCGAGGTGGCCGCGTCGCACGACGGCGGGCGTTCCTTCGCGGCGCCCGTGGTCGTTGACAAGGCGGTGGACGTCGGCTGCCCCGGTCGGAACGCCCCGGGCACCACGGCACTGGCGTCCTGCGACAACCTGCACTTCGACCGCGGCCCCGAGAGCTTCTCGATCGCGACCGGCCCCGCCGGCGGCGCCGCGGAGCTCGCGTGGTGGGGCGGCGACCCGGAGAAGAACGCGCGCATCTCGTTTGCCACGACCCACGACGGCGGCAGCACCTGGAGCGTGCCGCGCACCGTGGGCACGCTCAAGGACGCGTCGGGTGACGAGCAGCAGCGGCCGCAGCTTTCGGTCGCGCCCGGCGGACGCATCGACATGGCGTACTACGACGACACCAACGGCGGCGATCAGGACGTCTACCTGACCAGCTCGGAGGACAGCGGTGCAACGTTCTCCACGCCGCAGCTGGTCTCGGCCGTCTCGTCGAACATCAACATCGGCCCCGTCAGCGAGGATGGCGTGCACCCAGGATTTGGCGAATGGCTCGGGTTGTATTCGACCAATGCCGTCGCCGCCATCGCCTGGACCGACACGCGCCGCGGCAGCGTTGATTCTGCCAAACAAGACATTTTCTTCGCTAGCGTTCCTCTGTCGGGCGGCTCGGCCGTATGGGTGCCGATCGTCGCGGGCGTCGGCGGCGTGCTGCTCCTGTTGCTGATCGCCGGCGGTGTGCTGACCCTCCGCGCGCGCTCCCGTGCCGATATCGACGAGGCCGCGCGCCCTGCCGCGGGCCGCGTGTGACTCGCGTGCCGGCGCTCGCGCTTGTCGCGCTGTCCGGTGTCGCCGTGCTTGCCGGCTGCGGCGGCAGCTCGTCCGCGACACCCGCAAGCAGCCCGGGCGGATCGTGCCAGGGGTCGACGGGCGATGCGTCCGCCACCACCGCGAGCTATGTCGTCGTGCTCGATGTCGGCGGATCCGAGACGATGTACTCGCCGGATCAGGTCTCGTCGCAGCACCCCACCACCGGTGAGGTGATGCTTGGCGGCGCCATGACCGACGTTTCCGGACCCAATGTGCGCCATGTCGAGGCGCACATCTGCAACCGGAGCGGGGGCGCGGTGGTGACCGATCAGCAGCCGACGATCACGCTGCAGGACACGACGGCGAACACTCCTTCGCAGGACATACCAGTCGCCGCGATGCAGGGCGTGACCTCGGGGGTCAGCGATTACCACTACGGCAACAACGCGGTGCTGATGCCAGGCCACACGTACACGGTCATCGTGCGCCTGCACGGCGAGGCCGCGACCCTGACATACAAGGCCTCCTGAGGGTTGCGTCGCAGCCCTCCTCCGATCGTCGTCAGCGCTGAGCCCGGCGAGGTGCGCGCGCGCTGGCACTCCGCTCGCCGCATCGACAGCGCGCGGCTGCGCCGTCTTCGTTCCGTGTGCAACAGTGTCGACGTCGACGCAACCGCGCTGATCGAGTCGGCGGCGGACTGGTGGCCGCTCGGGCTGCGCTGGGCGCGGCACGACCAGGTCCCGGCGCTGCCCGAGGCCGTCGTGACCCCACAGACGCTCGCCGAGCTGCGCGATGTGCTGCGCGTCTGCAACGAGGAGCGCGTCCCCGTGACCGTCGCCGGCGGGCGCAGTGGTGTCTGCGGCGGTGCAATTCCGCTGCATGGCGGCGTGGCCCTCGACATGCGCGCCTTCGACGGCCTCACTGCGCTCGATGACACCTCGCTCCTCGTTGATGTCGCAGCTGGCACCAACGGCGCGGCGCTGGAGGAGACGCTGCGCCGCGAGCACGGGGTCACGCTCGGTCACTGGCCGCAGTCGATCGCCCTCTCCACGGTCGGTGGCTGGGTCGCGTGTCGCGCAGCGGGGCAGTATTCGACGCGCTACGGGAAGATCGAGGACATCGTCGCCGGCGTGGAGGTCGTGCTCGCAGACGGGGAGGTCGTGCGCACCGGTGGCATGGCCAACGGCGGGCCGCGATCCGCGACGGGCCCCGACCTCACTCAGCTGGTCCTCGGGAGCGAGGGCACGCTCGGCGTGGTGACCAGCGCGCGCCTGCGCGTGCATCCACTGGCGGCGGCGGAGCGGCGTGCGGCGTGGAGCGTGCCGGTGTTCGCCGCCGGGCTCGATGCGATCCGCCGCACCATGCGCCGTGGCGCGACGCCGGCGGTGGTTCGTCTGTATGACGCCGAGGAGGCGCAGCGCAACTTCGGTCATGACGGCGCGCTGTTGATCGCCCTCGACGAAGGCGATCCAGCGATAGTCGACGCGAGCATGGGTGTGCTCGGCGCCGAGTGCTCGGAGTTCGCCGCGCTCGGCAACGAACCGGTCGACCACTGGTACGCCACACGCAACGACGTGTCGGCGCTCGGCACTGTCGTCGAGATGGGAGTTGTGGTCGATACCGTCGAGATCTCGGCGGTGTGGTCGCAGCTGCCCGGGCTGTACGAGGCGGCGGTGCGCGGTCTGCGCGACATCGAGGGGACCGTCGCCGCCAGCGCGCACCAGTCGCACGCCTATCTCGACGGCGCCTGTCTGTACTTCACGTTCGCCGGGCTCGGCGCGGGCGCGGAGAACGACGGGTGGGCGGAGCTGTATTACGAGGCCGCGTGGGAGGTGATCATGCGCGCCACCCTCGCGCATCGCGGCTCGGTCAGCCACCACCACGGGATCGGGCTGCTCCGCGGGCGGTACATGCCGGCCGCGCTGGGGGAGGGGTTCGGCGTGCTCCGGCGCCTGAAGACCGCCCTCGATCCGAACGGCATCCTCAACCCTGGAAAGCTGGGGCTCGGCCCGATGCCTTCGCTGCATGACTGAGTCGCTCGTCGCGATGCTCGCGCGTCAGCGCGCGGCGGCGGCATCCACGCTCGCACCCGCTGCGCTCGACTACTACGCAACCGGCTCCGGCGAGGAGGTGAGCCTGGCCGAGGCCGAGCGTGCGTGGCGCGAACACCGCCTGCGTCCTCACGTGCTGCGCGACGTGGGCAGCATCAGCACGGCGACGACCGTGCTCGGCGCGGAGTTGCGTGCGCCGATCATCGTCGGCGCGACCGCCTGGCAGTCGCTCGGGCACGTCCACGGCGAGGTCGAGACCGCGCGCGGCGCGCACGACGCGGAGACTCTCATGGTCGTGGCGACCCGCGCGTCGCAGCGGCTGGAGGAGATCGTTGCGGCACTCTCCGCGCCGTGGTGGTTCCAGGTGTACGTCGTGCGTGATCGCGGCCTGACTCGTGAGCTCGTTCTCCGCGCCGTCGCCGCCGGCGCGCGTGCACTGATGCTCACCGGTGACACGCCGCTGTTCGGCCGCAAGCCGCGGCACGGCGACCCCCCGGCAACAGACGACATGTACTTCGTCAACTTCCGCGACCACCTGGAGGGACGCGGCGATGCGCGCGCGGCGACGCAGGGCGACCCCACGATCACCCTCGACACCATCGGCTGGCTGCGCGAGATGAGCGGCCTGCCCGTCCTCGTGAAAGGTGTGCTGCGCGACGACGACGCGCGCGACTGTGCGGATGCGGGCGCCGCCGGAGTCGTGGTGTCCAACCACGGTGCGCGTCAGCTCGACCGCGCGGTGTCGAGCTGCACGGCGCTGCCGGAGGTCGTGGCCGCGGTCGGTGACCGCGTCACCGTCCTTGTGGACGGCGGCGTGCGCACCGGCGTCGACGCGCTGATCGCGCTGGCTCTCGGGGCGAAGGCGGTACTGCTGGGACGGCCCGTGCTCTGGGCGCTCGCGTCAGACGGCGCTGCCGGCGTTGCTGCGATGCTCGACGCGGTGCGCGACGACCTGGTTCACGCGATGATGCTCGCCGGCGTGTGCGACATCGCCGGGATCGCCCGCGACCTCGTCGCCTGACGCTCGTTGCGACCTAAGGTCGCGTGGCGACGGCGAACGTGAAAGGCAGGTGGTAGCGGAACTCCTCGCCCTCCTCCGAGAAGCGCAGCGTTCCCGTCAATCGCCGCTCAAGCCGCTCGCGGGGCGTCGGTCCCAGCAGCTTCACCATGGAGTACATCCAGGGGCTCTCGTAGCGCATGAGCTCGATGAAGTCGTGGGCGTTCTCGGTGTGGTTGCCCACCACCATGGAGCTGGTCTGGATCTCGAGGAAGCCGGCCGAGTCGAGCATTCGCTTGAGCACGTGGGGCTCGCCGATCGTGTCGTGCGTTCGCGGGCGCTCCGGGAGACGGATCAGCTGGGCCACGTCGCGCAGCTCCGCCAGGAATAGCGAATCCACCTCGGTCAGGAGGCTCTGTCGCATCACGGACACGATCACGCGGCCACCGTGACGCAGCACGCGCCGCGCCTCGTGCAGCACGGCCATGGGCTCGGCCGTGTCGGCGAGCACCAGACCGAGGATGACGACGTCCGCGGTGTCGTTCCGCAGCAGCAGGTCCTCGACCAGGCCCTGGCCGAACGCGGTGGGCATGCCCGCCGGGCGCTGGGCGTGTGCGATGTCGAGCATCGCCGGGGAGATGTCGATGCCGACGATGCGCGCGGCTCGGCGGCCTTCGGCGCCGAAGCTCCGCATGACGAGGCCGGTGCCGCAGCCCGCGTCGACCACCACGTCGTGCGGCCGGACGGCTGCGAGCTGCGCCAGCCGCTGCGCCGTCTTGCGGTGCACGCCCCCCGCCCAGTCGTCGTAGACGGGCGCGGCGGATCGGTAGTACTCGAGCAGCAGCTCGGTGTAAGGATCCGTCGCAGCCTCCACGTTCACGGTGGAATTCTGGATCCTGCAGGTGCCGAGTCGCGGCCTCGTGACGGCCGGCCCGTGCTTCCGATCGACTCGACTAGCATTCGTGACGGACAGCAGGGCAGGCCGCTACGGAGGGTAACCCGTCACATGGACAACATCACCGAACTCAACGAGATCGCGGTACCGCGAGCGCGGAGCCGCAACGGCGACAACCTGAACACCGTGAAGATCGGTCCTCGCGACGAGCTCAAGGGGTCGCTTCGCGTCGACGGTGATGTCCGTGTCGAAGGTCACGTCGAGGGCGAGGTGCACGCCACCGGTGACGTCGAGGTCGAGGCCGGCGCCGTGGTCGACGCCCTGGTCGAGGGACGCAACGTCACAGTGCGCGGCACCCTCAACGGCAACGTTGTGGCCGACGTCAAGCTGAATGTGCACGGCAGCGGCGCCATCCACGGCGACGTGCGCACGCCGCGGCTGCGGGTCGATGACGGCACCGTCGTCAACGGCAGCATCACGATGCAGCCGGGATCCGGCCTCGGCGAGTAGCTGACCTAGCGGGACGCGGCGTCCCGCTCCACGTCGTCTGTCTGCGCGGCGGCACGACGCCGCCGCCGCGGACGCGGCTGCGACTCGGCGGGTTCGTCTGGGGTCTCAGCCGCGCCGCCCAGGATCACGCGACCCTCCAGCGCTGCCCGATGCGCGAGCAGGCAGGCGCGGGCGAGGCGCCCGATGTGCATCGTCACGCGGTCCGGCACTTCGACGGGGGACATGTGCCCCGAGTCGAGCTCGACGTACTCCACGAGATCCGGCAGCGCCTCGGCCAGCTGCTCTGAGTACCAGAGCGGCAGCAGCCGGTCGTAGCGTCCGCCGACGACGACCGCGGGCACCGTCAATCGCGCCACCGAGGGCATGAGATCCAGCGTCATGAACAGGCGTCCGATGCCCGCGCGTGCCTGCGCCCGAGTGGTAATGAACATGTTGTGCGCGAACGCCACCTGACCGGGAGTCGCGTTCGGCCCGAGGGCCGCGCGCCACACGAGGTTGTAGCCGATGCGGTCGAGCCACGTGGGCCAGATGACCTCGGTGCCGAGCAGCGTCCGCAGGGCGGTCTTGTGGACCACCGCACCCGTGTGGTCGCCGAGCACGGTCGCCCGCTGCCCGAAGTCGCTCATGCCGGTGTTGAGGAGTGCGACCCCGGCGAGCCGGAAGGGCACCTCGTCGGCATGGCGCCCCGCCCAGGCGACGATCGCCATACCGCCGAGCGAGTGGCCCGCGGCGAGGCACCGCTCACCGGCCGGCAGCAGCTCGTCGAGCACTGCATGGAGGTCGTCGGAGAGCGCCTCGTCGGTGTACGCGTCGCGACCGGCGGCGCCGCTCTGCCCGTGGCCGCGGTGATCGTACGAGATGACGCGGAAGTCCTTGGAGAGCTCGCGGATCTGGTGGTGCCAGAGATCGATACGCTCCAGCCACCCGGGGATGAGCACGATCGTCGGCGCCTCGTCGTGGCCGAACACCTCGGCGTGGATGCGCGTGCCGTCGGCCGAGGTGACCTCGACCGGCCGCCCTTCAAGCGGTGAGTTCAGCTCCCACCATTCGGGATCGGCGTCGCGAGCCTGACGGAGGCGGCGGCGGTCGAGCTCGAACGCGGCGCCCCCCGCGAGCAGAGCGGCGGCGGTGGCGGCGAGGATCCTGCGGCCTGGCATCAGTGCACCTCCAAGCGATCGAGCAGCGCGGTGACCGTTGCGCTCACGTCGTCGACCGCGGTGTCGAATGCCTCGCGGTTGCGCTGCGACGGCTGACGGTAGCCGCTGACCTTGCGCACGAACTGCAACGCGGCCGCGCGCACGTCCTCGTCGCCGGCCGTGGGCTCGGCGCCGCGCAGCACCTTGATGCTCCGGCACATGCGCCGAGGATACCTGCCGCGCCGGTGGTGTAACCGGGGTCAGTATCCAAATGTGCCGATGTTGCAGCGTGGACTTGTCGTCGCACTGACCGTCGCCGCCGGCGGGCTCGCCGCCTGCGGCGGTTCCACAGCGGCGTCCGAGACGCCCGCTGGAGCCACCAGCTCGAGCTCTGCTGCGGCGACCCCCGCCGCGACGCCGGCGCCGACTCCGGCGCCGGCTGCCACCGTGTCGGTTGGCAACACCTCGCTCGGCAGCGTGCTGACGACACCGCAGGGCCTCACGGTCTATTACTTCACGCCGGAGAAGGGCTCGGTCGTCGCGTGCACCGGTGGGTGCGCAGCGACATGGCCGCCGCTCAAGGCAACCGGTGCGCTCACGAATCCTTCCGGCGCCACCGGGACACTCGCGACCGTCGCGCTGGGAGACGGCACCTCCCAGGTCACGTACAACGGCTGGCCGCTGCATACGTACTCGGCGGACACTGCGCCGGGGCAAACCAACGGACAGGGCATCGGCGGCAAGTGGTACGTCGTCACTCCGACGCTGAGCGCGAACGCCGCCGCAGTCTCGACACCCTCGGGACAGCCCGGATACTAAGGGCGCGTCCGGGCGGCCTGAGCCGGATTCGATACCATCGCGCCTTGGCTCAGGGACACGGCCGCCTGCGGGGCCGGCCACCCGTCGTCACCCGCGGAGGCGCGCCGTGAGCGTCTTCCGGTACATCGCGGACAACTGGGACACATTGGGCCCGCAGGTCAGGACACACGTGCTGATCGTCGTGATCAGCGTGGCCATTGCCTCGGCCGTCGGCCTCGCCCTGGGGGTGGCGGCGGCCCGCTCCGCCGTTCTGAGCACCGTGGTGCTCGCGGTGACGAGCACGATCATCACGATCCCGAGCTTTGCGTTGTTCGGGCTGCTCTCCATCTGGGTCGGCCTGGGCAACCCGCCGGTGATCGTCGGGCTCGCGCTGTACGCGCTGCTGCCGATTACCCGCAACACGCTCGCGGGGATCCAAACCGTGGACCCGGCCGTCGAGGAGGCAGCGCGAGGCATGGGGATGAACGAGCTCCAGGTGCTGACTCGGGTGCAGCTGCCGCTCGCGGTGCCGGTGATCCTCGCCGGGCTGCGCCAGGCGACGGTGCTCGTCGTGGCGATCGCGACAGTTGGCGCCACAGTTGGCGCGAACGACCTGGGCCAGCCCATCCTCGCCGCCATCGGGCGCAGCACCGGGACGCTGGATGCGGTCCTGGCGGGGATCATCCCCGTCGCCGTGATCGGCATCGTCGCCGACCTGGCGCTCGCGATCCTGCAGCGAGCGCTCTCCGGCGGACGTGTCGCAGTGGCGGCGACATGATCACGTTCGACCACGTCAGCAAGCACTACAGCAGCAACGACGGCGGTGGCGCGGTGCACGAGCTGTCGCTCGAGATTCCGTCGGGCGAGATCGTCGTCCTGGTCGGACCATCCGGATGTGGCAAGACCACGTCGCTGAAGATGATCAACCGGCTCATCGAGCCGACGTCCGGCGTGATCTCCATCGACGGTGAGGACACGCGCAAGCGCGATCCGAACGAGCTGCGGCGCTCGATCGGGTACGTCATCCAGCAGATCGGCCTGTTCCCGCACCGCACCGTGGCGCAGAACGTGGCCACCGTGCTGCATCTGCTCCACTGGGACAAGCAGAGAATCGACGCACGCGTCGACGAGCTGCTCGAGCTGATCGGTCTGCCGCCGAAGGATTACGCGAAGCGCCTGCCTGGAGAGCTGAGCGGGGGAGAGCGGCAGCGAGTCGGCGTCGCGAGGGCGCTTGCCCCCGATCCGAACATCATGCTGATGGACGAGCCGTTCGGTGCCATCGACCCCATTGCCCGCGAGCGCCTGCAGAACGAGCTGCTGCGGCTGCAGCAGGTGGTGCGCAAGACGATCGTCTTCGTCACGCATGACATCGACGAGGCGGTGAAGCTCGGCGACCGCGTGGCGCTGCTGTCGAGCGGCGCGAAGGTCGAGCAGTACGCGCCCCCGGCGGAGTTGCTTGCGCGACCCGCGACGCCTGCGGTGCGTGAGTTTCTCGGCGTCGCCCGCATGGTGCGTCGCCTCGCGCTGATCCATCTGCGCGGCCTGCCGCTTGGGCCGGTGAACGGTGCGGTGCCGCAGACGACCGTCGCCATCGAGGGCACGCTGCGCGACGCGCTGGACGCGGTGCTGCGCTCACCCGACGGTGAGGTCGCGGTGATGGATGGCGAGCGCGTGGTCGGCCTCGTCGACGGCGACGCGATCAGGAAGGCGTCGCAGTGAGTGTCGCGCCGGCAGCGCGAGGCGCACTCCCGCGCATCGACACGTCATGGCTCCGCGTATTCGCTGTACCGCTCGCGGTTGCGCTTGGCGTCGCTGCCTCGTACGGCATCTTCCAGACGCTCAACGGTTCCCCGGTGGACTCCGCCGTGCTGAACGTGCCCTTCGTGCAGAGCCGATTCATCGGCCACGTCGCACTGTCCTTCATCTCGTTCGGCATCGTGGCGGTGGTCGGCGTCCCCCTCGGCGTCGCCATCGCGATCGGCGGCCGCCTCACCCGAGCGTTCGTCTTTCTGCTCGCCAACCTGGGCCAGGCGGTGCCGGGCATCGGCATTCTCGTGCTGCTGTATGCGTTTCTCGGACTCGGTGCGGAGCCGACGATCATCGCCCTGGTGATCTACGGTTTGCTGCCGGTGCTGCGCAACAGCGTCGCCGGCGTGCAGGGCGTCGACCCGGCAGTCATCGAAGCGGCGCGCGGCATGGGGATGACGCGCTGGCAGGCGCTCACCCGTGTCCAGGTGCCGCTGGCGTCGGCGCTCATCTTCGCCGGTCTGCGCACGACGCTCGTGCTCGTCATCGGCACGGCGACCCTGGGGAACTTCATCGGCGGCGGCGGTCTTGGCGACGTGATCTCGTCCGGCATCAACCGCAGTGACCGTATTGTGTTCGTGGGCGCGGTGATGGTGGCCGTGCTCGCCCTGATTGCTGACTGGGCGCTCTCGCTGGTCGAGCGCGCCGTGGTTCCCAATCGCATATACAGCCGAACAGGAGGAGGAACATGAAGCGGGTACTGGCACTTCTGGCTTTCGCGCTTCCGGCCGTGCTCGCGGCCTGCGGCGGCGGCAACAACGGGGGCAGCGGCTCCCCCACGACGTCGGGCTCGTCGTCGAGCTGTCCGTCACCGACGACGTCAGGCAACGGCAACGGCGC
This sequence comes from Candidatus Dormibacteria bacterium, assembly GCA_050734185.1. Lineage (GTDB taxonomy): Bacteria > Chloroflexota > Dormibacteria > Aeolococcales > Aeolococcaceae > JAFALX01. The sequence goes on from JBOHUE010000092.1 coordinate 14,594, forward strand.
CTCCCTGAAGATCGGCAGCAAGGCGTTCGCCGAGGAGGAGCTGCTCGCGTCGATGACGCAGCAGGTGTTGCAGGCGCATGGATTCAAGATCGACGACACGTTCCAGGCGGCAGACGCGGCCATCGGGACGGCGCTGCAGAGCGGCACGATCGACATGTACTGGCAGTACACGGGAACTGAGCTGACCAACCCGAGCTACCTGAACTTGCAGGCGGGCTCGTTCCCCACGGACCTGACCGGCGCGTTCAACTTCGTCCAGCAAAAGGACGCGGCGCGCGGGCTCTGCTGGTACGCGGACACCCCGTTCACCGACACCAACGGCGTTGCCATCAAGTCGTCGGACAGCGGCAAGTACGGAGCCACGTTGGGTGACTTCGGCGCCTACCTCACCAAGAATCCTTCGACGTCGGTCTGCATCCAGTCGGAGTTCCGCACGCGGCCGGACGGGCTACCCGGACTGGAGAGCAAGTACGGATGGCCGGCAGGCGCGGGGTACGTAGATATCCAGGGCACCGCCGAGAAGGCGATCGCGGCTGGTCAGTGCGTCGCCGGCGAGGTGTTCACGACGGATTCAGCGATCCAGGCGAACAACCTGGCAGTGCTGAAGGACGACAAGAACCTGTTCCCGCCGGACAACGCGGGCCTGGTCCTCAGTCAGAGCGTCGCGCAGAAGTACCCGCTGATCGCGGGGCTCATGAACCCCGTCGGTGAGAAGCTCACCACCGACACGATGGTGAAGCTGAATGCGATGGTCGAAGTCCAGAATCTGAAGGTCTCCGACGTTGCGCACACCTGGCTCGTGCAGAACGGATTCCTGAGCAGCTGACGTCGTTCTCGTGCCGGTGTTCGCTGGCGTAGTCCGGCGGACACCGGCACACCGCCTCACTGCAACTACTCGCGGACGAGCGAGAGTGCGAGGCTTGGTACGAAGAACGAGGCGAGAAAGACCGGCAAGACGCTCTTTCCCGTGCATCGGAACGCGACGACTGCGCCCTCGGTGGCGTCGAAGGCCTTCGTCCCACTCGAGTTGCGGCCGTTGCGCACCTGTAGCGTGTGATGTCCAGCGACGATCGGCGTCTCGAACGTGTCGTTCATCTCGACCGACCCGACGCGTTCTCCGTCGAGCACGATGTCGTAGGCGCCACGACGGACCTCCGCCCCGATTGCCTTGTGGGTCACCGTCAGTGTTGCAGACATTCGCCGTCGATCACATGGGAAGCTCGGCGAGCGCGTCGTCGACGCCTCGATGGAACGTCGGATACGCCTTGATCATCGTGCGCAGGGTGTTCACAGGCACCTCGGCGTGGACGGCGAGCGCGAGCATCGAGAGCACTTCGCCGCCGCACGGCCCGACCGATGTCGCGCCGACGAGAACGCCGCGGTCGGCGTCCTCCACCAGCTTGATGACACCGTCGTTGCCCACCTTGTGGATCCAGCCGCGGGCGGTCTTCGGGATGTGCGCGACGCCGGTGCGCACGTTGATCCGCGCCGCGCGTGCTTGCTCTTCCGTCATGCCCACCGCACCAACCTCGGGATCGGTGAAGGTCACGCGCGGCACGGCGCGGTAGTCGGCAGCCGGCCCGTGCTGGCCGAGGATGTCCGCCGCGGCGATCCCCGCCTGGTAGTGCGACATGTGCGTGAACGCGCCGTGGCCGGTGATGTCGCCGATTGCCCAGATCCCGGCCACCCGCGTGCGCAGGCGCTCGTCAACGGCGATGAAGGGCTCGTTCTCGTCGAGACCAGCACGACCGAGTTGCAACGCGCCGACGTTGGTGCGGCGGCCGGTGGCGAGCAACACGTGCTGCGCGGCGAACATCGACCCGTCCTCGAGCTCGATGCCGATACCGTCGTTCTCGACCATCAGCCGGCGCCCGGGCACGCCGCAGTGCACCGTGATGCCCTCGCGGCGGAACACCTCCTCGAGCAGGGCGCACGCCTCCGGCTCCTCGCGCGCGAGCATGCGATTGCGCCGCTCCAACACGGTGACCCTGGTGCCGAACCGGTTGAACACCTGGGCGAGCTCGACTCCAACCGGGCCGGTGCCGACGACGAGTAGCGACTCCGGCACCTCGGTCACCTTGACGACGTCTCGGTTGGTCCAGTACGGCACGTCGCGGATGCCGTCGAGTGGTGGCACGAGCGGCTCGGTGCCGGTGTTGATGACGATCGCGCGAGTGGCGGTGAACACGTGGTCGCCCACGGCCACCTGGTTGGGTGCCGCAAAACGCGCCGAACCGCGCACGAATCGTCCGCCTTTGCGTTCGAAGCGCTCGACTGCCACGCGATCGTCCCAATCGTCGGTGGCGTCCGAGCGGATGCGCCGAGCCACCGGGGACCAGTCCGGCGTCACCACCGCAGCGCCGGCCATCCCATCGACGCGGCGCGCCTCTTCGAGCAACCCGGCGGCGCGCACCATCATCTTGGTGGGGACGCACGCAAAGTACGGGCACTCACCCCCCACGAGCCGCTCCTCAATGCCGATGACGGACAGTCCCGCCTGGGCCAGTCGCCCAGCCAGCTCCTCGCCGCCCGGGCCCATGCCCATGACAATCGCGTCGACCCGGTCGTCCACTGGCTGACTCCTCGACTAAGAATCGGTTGAGAAATGGTTGTTTCCAACGTGTAACTGCGCAACCAGGCTCTGCGCTCTTTCGTACCATGTCATGAGAGATGCGCTGGGTGGCGATTGTTGTTTCGGGTCTCGTCCTGGCGCTGTGCGCCGCTGGGGGGAGCCTTACCGCGGTGGCATCTGGACGCCACACCACCTTCACCGCGCAGGCCGCCGCCTTGCAGAAGGAATGGACGAAAGACATCGGTCTCGGTGTGCCGGCGGCGAGCATCGCGCCACTTCGCAAAACGCTGCAGCAGTCGGCGAACACGAGCGCCACGTGGTGGTCGCCGCACTGGTGGGGCAACACCGGCGACCAGGTCATCAGCGACCTGCGCAAGAAGACGAGCGGACTCTGGACGGCCGCGATGAGCGCCGGGCGCACGCAGGCGACTGCCGCCGTGAAGTTGTGGTCGCAGCTTTCGCAGCAGCTGAGCCAGTACATCCCGGCCGACGCGAGCTCAGACGCCGCCACCTGGGCCGGCCAGGTGACATCGGCGTCAACGCCGATGCAGCTGACGAACCTCTCTCGCGCGTGGCTTGCTGACATCGCCGATACGCGCACCAAGGCGCAGGCAAACGAACTCAACGCGCAGGTCTCTGATTACGGCGGGGTGTCCGGTCTGCTCGACGATGCTCGCAGCGCGGTCGGCATCGCCGGCGATGACAACCTCGACACGGGCGATGTCCCGGACCTCATCGACGCGGTCGCGAACGACTACCAGGACAACATTGTCCAGAACGCCGACGCCACCAGCGCCGTGACGCGACTGGTGAACGCCGACAGCACGCTGCGGTCGCTGATCGCCCTCAATGACAACGTCAACTCGCTGATCCGTCCGATCGAGCTCTCGGTGGACCAGGCCGCCGCCGAGGGCACCCCGAACAGCGCGTCATTCCAAACGCAGTACCAGGGCGTGCAGCAGTCGTTTCATGACGCCACCACCACCACGGCGCTCAGCGCCGTGCAGGCGCAGCTCAACGCCATCCAGACGGCGGTGAACACCGATCTCGCGGCCAACGTCTGCGGCCACAACGTGGGCGCGGGCAAGGTGCTGACGTTCAATCTCGCGCTGCAGGAAGGGGTGTTCTATCAGGACGGATGCGTCGTGAAGGCCACGCCGGTGACGACGGGCCGGCCGGAGCTCCGCACGCCGACGGGCACCTTCTCGATCTTCTACAAGACATCGCCGTTCCAGTTCATCTCGCCCTGGCCGGTGGACTCGCCCTTCTACTACTACCCCTCGTGGTCCCAGTGGGTGATGGAGTTCGCACAGAACGGGTTCTTCATCCACGACGCGTCGTGGGAACCCGATTGGCTGTACGGCCCCGGCGGCGAGGATTCGTCAGGGGCGAGCCACGGCTGCATCCACATCCCCACGGACACGATGCAGTGGCTCTACGGCTGGACTGCCAACGGGACGCCCGTCATCATCAGCTGATCCGCGCCATCGTCAGCTGGTGCAGCTCTGCGTCGACACTGCCTGCGTGCGACCCACACCCGCGCTCACCTGTGAGGCGATCGTCGGCATGGTCAGCGCGTAGCCCTCTGTGGGGTCGGTGGTGCTCGCGGCGAACACGAGACCCATCACGGTCCCGTTGGAGTCGACCAGCGGTCCGCCTGAGTTGCCCGGGATGATCTTCGACGCCATCACCACGATGTCGCGCGTGACGATGTTGTCGCCGTAAATGTTGTAGCCGCGGGCCTGCTCCGTGCCGGAGACTGCCGCCGCCACCACGGACTCCGCGCCGCCCCCGGGGTACCCGATGGCGGCGCCCACCTGGCCACGGGTCGGGTCGCTGCCGCTGCGTTGCAGCGGGGCGAGTCCGAGGTTCGGGACGTAGAGCACCGCGATGTCGATGTTCGGGTCGTACAGGACAACAGTGGCGTGATCTGTCGCGCCCGACGGCGTGTCCACCTCGATGTTGTCCGACCCGGCCACGACGTGTGCGTTGGTGATGAGGTAATTCTGGGCCGCCGGCCAGGCCGAGCCCGCCTCGGCGCCGCCGCCGCAGCCGAACGCGACCACCTTCGACGTCACCGCAGCGGCGTTGCGCGTGCCCGGCGTGTCGATCAGCGAGGGGATGGGGACCGGCGTCGGCTGCGACTCGATGCCCGCGAACGGGTTCGGGAAGTTGGTCGATCGCAGGATGTTTTGAATGCTCGCGAGGAAGGTGGGCGGGGTCGGCACGATGGCGCTGAGCCCACGCTCGATCGCGGAGCCGCTGATCTGCTGGTCGAGCGCCACCCAGGGGCTGCCCGAGAACACCAGGCCGAGGTACCACGCCCCGAGCGCCGCGCCAACGGTCGCCAGAACCGCGCCCATCGCCGAGTCGAGCTGGGCGTAGCGGGTCCGGACCGTGCGCAGGCGGACCTGGAACCCGACCGCCGTGCCAATGCCCTCGATGATCAGCGCGATCGAGAGAAAGAAGCCGATGGCGATGAGCGGCTGGACGTTGCGATCGTGCGAGATCGCCCGCGCGATCGGCGGCGCGACCAGGGCGCCGAAGAGGAGGCCACCGAGCAGGCCCAACAGCGAGAGAGCGACCCAGCTCAGGCCGCGGCGGTAGCCCGAGTAGGCGAAGAGGAGGGCGAGCAGGACGATGACCGCGTCAAGCAGGTTCACTTCCGGCCACAGTCTGCCAACCCGGCGCGGGGCGCCGCACGCCACCTGGGGGACGCTCGGCTACCATCGATCGGCTATATGGGTACGGGCAAGGTATCGCGGCGGCTGATCGCGCTCGCGCTGGTGGGCGTCGCCGCATCCGTTGCGGCCTGCGGCGGGAGCCCGAAGCCGAGCCACACGCCCAAACCGACGCACATCGCGGCGCCGACGCCCTCGCCGCCGCCGGGCTTCACCGACAAGTACGGCAGCCTGCATTCGGGCATGGCGCTCGCCGACGTGCGCCTGCTCATGGGCGGTGACGGCAGCACCCTGTCCGAGTCGGACAACGGCGCCGGTACCACGAGCAAGGTCATCGAGTGGACCGACCCCAAAACCTCGAAGTCGATCATCGTCTCCTTCGTCAACGACTTGGAGACGACGAAATCAGCTGTCGGTTTCTGACGTGCCTGAGCCGTCGATACAACGGCATCGCGGTGGTGGTGGCGCCTGCGACAACTGCGGCAGGGAGGTGCTTGACCGCGCGCTGATCCTTGGCGGCCGCGGACAGTGGCGGCTGTGCGAACCGTGCACGGACCTGCTGTGGAACGGCGACGAGAAGCTCGCGATCAAGGTCTTCGGAAAGCGACCGCACGACGCTCAGGGCTGATAATCGGAACGCGTCGGGGCGTGGCGCAGTGGTAGCGCACCTGCTTTGGGAGCACCTGAGCCAAATCTGACCCCTCGCCGCCCGTAGCAGGCGCGGCAAAAGCGAATACATGACCGGCATTTCGGGCGGGCTTGGCATGCGCTTCGCGCAGGGATATGATTGCAGGTAGCAAGCGCGGTGCTGCCGCGTGAATGCCCAAGCAGGACGAGGTGCCTTCCTATGCCGCGAGCCGCCCGAACCGCACCAGCGCTGACCGTCGTCAGCCCGCCGCCGCAGGCCGCGCTCGAGCACGCCGTCGCCGACTATCTCGCCAGCGTGAAGGCGCGCGGGCTGAGTCGGCGCACGGTCGACCACTACGAGGCGGTGCTGCGCCGTGTGTTCCTGCCGTTTCTGACCAAGCGCGGCGTGACCTCGGTCGGGGCGATCGATCAGCGCGCACTCGACGCTCTCTCTGCGCATCTGCTCGAGGACGGCGGCGCTCGCGGCCAGCTGAGCCGGCACTCGGTCCACAGTTACCTGCGCGCCATCGGCCACTTCGTCAAATGGGCGCGGGCCGAGGGTGAGATAACGACGACAGCTCACCCGCAGCTGCCCAAGCTGCCGCACCGTGTGCTGACGGTGCTGACGCGGGAGCAGATCAGGGACATGGAGGACTCTGCGAGCACGGAGCGCGACAAGCTGATCATCCGGCTGCTCGCCGACACCGGCCTGCGACTCTCGGAGCTGCTCGGGCTCACGCGCGGCGACCTTATCGAGCAGGGCCGGGACCGCTACCTGAAGGTTCGTGGCAAAGGTGCGCGCGAGCGCCTGGTGCCGCTGCAGCCGGCCCTGTATGCGCGCCTGCGCCGCTACATCGAGCGCGGCCGGCCGGCGGACGCGGCAACGGACCGCGTGTTCGTCACACAGCGCCGCAGCCGCATCAGCGGCGACTACGAGCCCCTCGGGACTCGCGCGGTGCAGGAGCTGACGGCGATTGTCGCCGCGAAGGCTGGCGTTAGCGACCGCCCGGTGAACCCGCACGCCTTCCGCCACGCGTTCGCGACCTGGTGCCTGCGCCGCGGCATGAACCCGCTGCAGCTGCAGCGGATCCTCGGTCACCAATCCCTCGAGATGATCTCGACGGTGTACTCGCACCTGGCGCCGGCGGACGCCGCCGCGGCGCTGATGGCCGTGTTGCGCGCCGAAGAGTGATGGGCGGCTTCGGCTTCATCACTGATGAGCCGGCGGCGCATTGGCGCCTCGCAGTGTGGCCCGAGAGCGCACAGCTTCCGCGCGATGGCGAGGAACGGGTAGCAGGGCCGCCGTGTCCGCGCTGCGGCCGACGCACGCTCGGACACCGCGTGCAACTCGCGGCATCGCTTCCCGAGCTATTCAGTCCCGGAATGCTGGCGTCGCCGCGGAGCACGTCGGCGTCATCACGAACGGTCCTCATGCTCGAACTTCCGGGCTGGCTGCCGTCGGCGCAGACGGTCACGATCGAGGATCGGCCCGTGAGGGTGTACCGGCTCCGCAAGCACGAGCGGCGCGCCGCGGAATGGGCCGCGACGGTGAACGTCAGCGACATTCGTCCCAAGAGTACGAGGCATCGACGCTCTGGGCCCGCGTTGGCGGCAGAGATCCCGGTGATCGTGCAATGCGGCGCCTGCGGCCAATGGGCGCTCGTACCGCTTCCGCCCACTTTCGGCCGTTGATGCGATAGCCTTCGCCCTACACACCAACTTCGGTCCGAAAGAAGGCCTCTGGCGTTCTCGCTGAAAGGCGCGGCGTCGGAGGACTCACGCCCATGCTGGCATCGGACCGACGGGTCGGCGAGATCCGCCTCGACCCTTCCCGAGTCACCTTCGAACTGTCGCGACGCGGCATCACGAGCACGCAGCTCGCTCAACTCGCCGGCATTTCCGAGTCGACCATGAGCACTGCGCGCAACGGCCATCCGGTGCGCGAAGGCACGGTGCGCAGGATTGCTCGTGCGCTGATGCAGGTCCCGATCCTCGAGGGCGCGGATGCAATCCTCGCCGCGCCGGCGAGTGCATCCGCCATCGAAGCGGTAGATGGCTGACGGGGAGGGCATGCGCCCGGCAAGGCGCAGCCCCCGCACCGCCGACACCGTCACGACGCAGCGTAGCAGCAGCACGGATCACGTCGCATGCGAATGCTTCATGCTCGAGGTGCAGCAGCTGCAATCGCCGCGCGGACGCAAGTTGCCGTGGTCCGTCCGGCGCTCACTGCCCAATCCATACGCGTCCATCGAGCAGCTGCAACGCCTCCGACACGACGACGTCCCACACATAGGGGCCGACCAGGCGCGCCACGAGCTCGCAGTGCTCGCCGCAGCGGTCGCCGACGTCGACGACCATCGCGATGTGCCCAGATGGATCATCCGGCGCCGTGCTGTGCTGGCCGCACATCTGAAGGCTGTGCTCGCCGCGCAGCTGAAGGCTGCATGACTGCGATGGCCGCAGATGCCAACGTCATCGAGCTCGTACATATCGACGTCGTCGGCCTCGACGAACGTGGGCATCTGATCCTCGAAGTGACCTTTCCCGGTGGCGACGTCGTGTCGGCGACCGTCGATGCGGCAGACCCCGGCACGTGGGCCGACGTGCTCGCCGAGACGTCACGCCGCGGCCTCGGCGCCGCTGCGATGGCGCACCGGCTGCACGACGAGCTGCGCGCGCCGGCAGCGCTCAATGGCAGGCGGGCGCCGGCGGCGAGTGCTGATGCGAATGATGCTCGATCGCTCCCGTGGCAGACAGCGGCGGAGCTCACGGCCAAGGTTCCCGAGGCCATCGAGTGGCTGTGGCGCGAGTACCTCGCGTTCGGGACCGTCGCCGAGCTCGACGCCAAGCTGAAGACCGGCAAAACGACGTTCGTCGGACTCCTGTTGCACTCGATCCTCGAGGGAGTGCCGTTCCTCGGCCGCAAGGTGAGCAGCTGCCCTGTCGTCTACCTGACCGAGGAGGGCGCGCGCACCTTTCGTTCGCTGCTGGTGCGCACGCGCCTCGGCGGTCGCCACGACCTCCACGTGCTCAGCAAGCGACAGGTGCCCGGGCTGGCGTGGCAGCAGCTCGTCGACGCAGCGCGTGAGCGCGTCCGCGAAACCGGCGCGCGCCTGGTCGTCGTCGACACGCTCGGCAAGCTGGCCGGCTTCACTGACGACGCGGAGAACGTGTCGGGACCGGCGATGCAGGCGATGACGCCACTGCAGGCGCTCGCGTCGCAGCTGAACATCGCCGTGCTCGTGCTGCGGCACGACCGCAAGAGCGGCGGCGAGGTGGGGGAGTCGGCACGCGGATCCTCTGCCATCGGCGGCGACGTCGACGTCATCCTGCAGCTCACGCGCGTCGGCGGCGATGGGCACGAGCGGCAGCGCTGCCTGCGCACGCTGAGCCGGTTCGACGAGACGCCGGCGGAGCTCACCATCGAGCTCAGCGACGGCGTCTACCGCGAGGCGATGCCGGCGCAAGCCGCGGCATCACTCGCGCTGCTCGCGGTGCTGCCGGACAACGAGGCCGACGCCGTGGCCGTGGTCGAGCTTCTGCCCGAGCTGAAGGACGCCGGCCACAAGCACACCAACGTGTACGCGGCGGTGGAGCAGCTGGCGACGGCTGGTCGCGTCGGAAAAACCACAGGGAAGGGCCCGAAAGGACACGCTCGCACCCTGATCTGGAAAACGTTCGTCCAACCGGGGGATGTAGCGCTGGACGAAGCATTTTCGAATTCAAACGGTCGTCCAGCCGCGGAAGCCCCTGGACGAACGGCGAGCACAGCACCCGATAGTTCGTCCAGCGCGCGCCCTTTAAGGGGCGCCTGGACGGATGCTGTAGCTCGACCGTCTCGGGCCGATAGCGGTGGTGACGAGCCGCTGCCCGACGAACCGCTCGATGAGCCCTTCGACGAGCCGCCGGGACCCGAAGACGATCCTCGTCCGGTCGAGTGGCTTGAGGCGGTGGCGCCGTGACGTTCTATGCCGCGGTCACCGTTGCCGACGTCCTCGACGCGGTTCGTCTGCTCGGTCCGTCGTCGGTGTGGCGCCTCGCTCGACACCTCGAGCTCGTCCTCGACGGTTGGGTGTTGTGGGACCAGATGCGCGACGTCGTCGACGACCTGGTCGATAGCGATGAGCTCGTCGTGCGGACCGAGTGCCGCCGCGGCGCTGACGTCCGCGTGCTGGCGCTGCCGGCGATGTCGAGGGCGCGACGGTGACGCGACCGTACGGCTACCACATCGCCGAGCGTGACGTCGAGATCGAGTGCGCGGCGTGTGGTCGCACGGCGACGATCCGTGTCCGCGGTGGACGACCGCGTCGGTACTGCGAGCGCTGCCGTCCGCTCAGGGGCGACGCGAATCTGCAGTACAACGAGTGGCTCCGGCGCCTGCGACGTGCGCCGCGCGGCATGTGTCGCGGGTGCGGTGCGCAGCTGGTGGATCCCGGTCGCGGTCGCGGACGTCAGGTGTGGTGCAGCGAGCGGTGCCGCGGCCGGTATCGGCGCCGGCATGGCGGCAGCACGCGGGCGGTGGTGATGACGCCGTCTCATTGATACGCGGGGTGCTGGCAGCGGGGCCGGTGGTCAGGGGCGGATGGTCGGTGCCTACCGACCGCATGCACCGGTCGAGCTCGCGTCGCTGCCGTTGATGTTGCTGATGGTTCGCGAACCCCGGCTGGCCTGCCACGCGCCGCACTGGTCCGGACAGGCGTGGCCGTTGCCGTTGGCAGTGGCGAGTTGGAAGTGCTTTGCAAGCGTTGTCACGGTCGCGAAACGCGTCGGGAGGAGGCGGCTTGCACTGGGGGGGTAGGGTCGAATCGCGAACAGATCGCGCAGCCGCAGAGGCGTTCCGGCTCGCCGCGAGAAAAGTTTTCGCGCGCGCCGCGCGATGAAACCGGCTACCGTGAGCGATGACCCTCCGGATCGACCCTCCGCACGCAGCTGCCGCTACTGCGGCACGCCGCTCACCATGCCGTGCACCGGTCGTCCGCGGATCCGCTGCGGAAGCGCGGAATGTCGGCGCGAACAGCACCGCGAACAGTCGCAGCGGTACCGCGACAGTCGCCGGCCACCGCCGCTCGCGTGCAGGGGTTGCGGTCAGCCCTGTCCGCCTCTGCAGCATGGCGGCCGCCGTCGCTGGTGCAGGGACGCGTGCAAGGCGCGCACCATTCGCCGGCGCATTGCTCAACGCGACGTACCCGGTAGTACGATCGCGCCGTGCTCGACGTTCTTGAGTCCGCCCGTGACGAAAAGCGAATCGAGCAGCGCGTTGCGCGTCTCCGCGACGAGGCGCAGTACCTCGTCGATGAAGTTTTCGAGTGGGAGGGCCAGCTGCCCTATCCACCCGAGCGAATCTGCCCTGGCTGTGGTCAGCACGCGCGGCGTCGAGCTGCGCACTGAGCCTCACCTCGACCAGGCTGTCCCGCAGCTGGCTTCGGTCGAACTTCTCGACCTGAAGCGGTCCATCGCCGACCACGGATTCCTGCCGGCGTGCGAAATCGCCGTCACGTCGGACGGCGTGCTCCTCGATGGGCGTGCGCGGCTGCAGGTGTGTCGTGAGCTCGGCATCGAGGCGCCGCGCAAGGTCGTCGACGTGCCACCCGAGGAGCGCTGGGACTATGTCGTGCTCGTCAACCTGCGCCGCCGGCACCTCACCATCGAGCAGCGCCGCGATATCACCCGCGAGTACTTGCGCCGGCATCCGGAGCTGAGCAACACGGCCGTATCGCGCGCGACCGGCCTGAGCACGCCGACGGTCGGCGCGGTGCGCCGCCAGATGGGCGAGAGGTCGCCCTTTCGCCCTCAAGGTGGTCCGAAGCCTCGCGTCGCCGTGGGTGATGGTGCGGATCATCGTCGGCAGTGCTGGTTCGAGCTCACGCTTGGCTACGTCTCGGACGACCGGCGCCTGCGATGGGAGGCTGACCGCATCTACCTCACGACGCCGGCGCCGACGACCGATGCGGAAGTCCCTGATCTTCTCCACGAGATGCTGCGGACGGTGCAACGCCTGCTGCGCGAGCGGCCCCTGCGCACGATGCGCAGTCGGTGACGACCGCCGCATTCAATGTGCTTGAACGATCACGCGCTATCTGCAACCGCCTGCAACCGCACTGAGCAACAAGCAACCTGCGTGTGCAAATGCGTGTCGTCGACACACGGACGCGCTCGCGTTGTTGAAAACGGCGAGAGCCGTGGTAGTGTCCGGCGCAGATGAGCACCGTTGTCGATGAACGCGTAACACACGACGAGATGCTCGGTGTCGATGACGTCGCCGGTTTGCTGCACGTGTCCGTCGCGACCGTGCGCAGGATGATCGCTGCCGGTGAGCTGCCCGCGCTGCAGCTGGCCGGACAACCCGGTCGACCGCTGCGCGTGCGCCGGCAGGAACTCGAGCAACTGATTCACGCGTGGGCAACACGATGACTCTGCGACCGGGAATGTCGCTCGCGGAGGAGCTCGCCGAGCGCAATCGCGTTGTCGCGTCACTGCGTCCTTCCGCCGGCGCACCACGAGCGCCGCGGTCGCGAAAGAACCTGCCCGCGCACGTGCGGCGCGAGCTCGAGTGGCGCGACGAGGTGATCCGGTCGCTTGGCAAGCCGGCCCCACCGTCGGCGTTCGTCCAAGAGCTCGAAGCTGGCAGGCCGCTGACGCAACGTCAGTTCGTGAACCGGTTAAACGGCAGCGAACCCGTGACGCAGAGCGAGTGGGAGCGCTTCCTCGGCATCCGATCGGAGCCGTCCATCTACGACGTTCCGACGCATGTGCTGCTCGACGACGCAGCTGCACGCGGCCGTTACATTGCGGCACTGAACGCTCGCGCGCCGGCGCGCACAGGCGGAAAGGCGACTGTCGCTAGTGGAGTGAGCGCGAAGCGACGCCGAGGAGTCCGCGGGTTGCTGCGGATGCCCAGTCAGGCACACGGCGGTCGGGTGATCGCAGTGCGCGCCGCAAGCGCCGGCGACGGCCCCGCGATGCTCGAGGGCCACTTCGCGGTGTTCAACACGTGGACCGAGATCGACTCGCTGTGGGAAGGCAACTTCATGGAGTCGATCGCGCCGGGCGCCTTCTCGAAGACGTTCAAGGAGAATCGCGCGAACATGCGCGTGCTCTTCCAGCACGGTCGCGATCCCAGCATCGGCGACAAGCCGCTCGGCCCGATCGACGAGCTCGACGAGGACGACATCGGTGCGCACTACGTGGTGCCACTCCTCAACACTTCGTACAACTCCGATTTGATCCCTGGGTTGCGCGCGAACCTCTACGGCGCGTCCTTTCGCTTCGAGGTCGTCAAGGAGACGGTCGACAACAAGCCGGCTAAGTCCGACTTCAATCCGCGCGGGATCCCGCAGCGCACGGTTCGCGAGATGAAAGTCCCGGAGTTCGGGCCCGTCACGTTCCCCGCCTACGAAACGGCGACGGCCGGCCTGCGTTCCTGCATGGTGTCGCTGACTGACGAGTTTGCAGACGCGCACGAGGAGCCTGCGGCATGACACAGCGCATCACTACCGATCGCCGCGTCCCGTCGTTTCCCGAGGACGTGCACATGCTCGTCGCGACGCGGTCATTCGAGTACGACGATCCGTACACAGGGCGACAGGATGTGAAGGCCGGGATCACGCACGTGCATCCGACCCACTGGTTGGCGACGGAGTATCCCGACGCGTTCGTGAAGAGCGACCGGCCTGCGCAGATCCTCGACTCGGTGCCGATTGATCCCCGCGAGTCGTGAGTGATCTCGTCCAGGTCGCGCACGACGGGATAGGCGCAGAGATCTTGTTTCGCAAGCCGAAGGCGCAGGCGCAGGAGCTCGTGCATCGCACCGGTGAGCCGTGCTCGAAGAGCGGCTACTACCGGATCACCGCGCACGTGGCGCCGGCGCGCTGTGGCGCGTCGATGCAACGATCGGTCACGCACGGCGAGTCGTTCTCGGCGTGCACTAGCTGCAATCAACCGGTCACATGGCAGCACTTCTTCGCGGACTCCAGCGCACCGTCGACCGGCGCCCGAGTCGTTGATCACCGAGGGTTCGTCGAATGAGCGCGGCCGTCGTCGAGGACGTCGCTGTGCGAATCCGCGGCGCGGTCGTGCCAGTGCGCATCGCTGCGGAGTCCGTGCCTCTGGAGATCGCCGGCCGCGTGTTCCATGTGCGCTTCACGGCGCGGGACATCGTCGAGCTCGACCGGCGCTACGCGCTGACCGAGACCGATCGCCTCGGTGCCGCGCTGGTGATGCGGATGCGCGCGACGGTCCTCGAGCTGCTGTCCTTCGCGCTGCACGACTCGGATGTCGACGGTGAACCGATCGCTCAGTGGCTCGAGCGACACATCACCGCGGTTCCGCTGTCGCTGAGTGCGCAGCTCTACCGCACGCTCGCGCTCCATAGTCGCCGTGTGTCGGATGCGATTCAGCGTGCACGCGACGAGCAGCAGCGCCTCGATGAGCAACTAGCCGCGCACGAGAGCCGCGGCGCGTCGCTGCCGGCAGCATAGGAGAAAGCAGGACATGACCAACACCGACACGGACCGGCTCCTCGGCGAGGGAATCCCCATCACGCTCGCCGGCCACAGCTTCCATGCACGCTTCACGCCACGCGCCTTGATGGGTCTCGAGCAGCGCTACGGCTCGATCGTCCAGGCGGGACAGATGCTGCAGCGACTCAGTCCCGGCGCCGACGACCCGGCGCCGTTGTACGAGAACGTGTACTACCTGCTCTCGCTCGCGCTGCGCCACGAGACGGTGCCGACCCCGGGCCGCGACACGACGTCGCCGGTCACCTTGGACTGGCTGCTCGACAACACCGATACGACGCGCGTCCTCGAGTACGTGCAGGCCGTCTCGGCGGCACTGATCCAGGCGCTGCCCGCGGGGGCGCAGCGGAAGGACGGGGACCCTACGACGCCGCCCGAGACGGCGGCGAAGGCAGAGATGAACGGATCGACTGGCGACGATGGCTCTGGGTTGCCGTCACACAGCTCGGACTCACTCCTCGCGAGTTCTGGGACGACGTGACGCTGGGCCAGCTCGCTGAGATCTGCATCGAGCAGGTGGACGCGCAGAAACGCGCGCAGCGCACCAGCTCAGCGCCGCAGGAACGCCCGGCGACCATGGCCGACGTCGCCATGCTGACGCGCCTTGGCATGACGCCGCCCACCGGATAGCGACATGGGCGGCCAAGGTGGCGTCAGCGACGATCTCGGAGACCTGACCGCCCGCCTCAACATCGACACGTCGGCGGCCAGCGCGGCGCTGACGGACTTCGCCGGCGGCTTCCCCCTCATCGGCGCCGCTGTGGCGGCCGCCGGCGTCGCCGTCGCCGGGATCGGCGTTGCCAGCACGAAGATGGCCGCCGACTTCCAGCAGTCGCTGACAATGGTGCGCACCCAGGCGGGCGACACCACCGACAGCATCGGCCAGCTGGGCGACCAGCTGATGGCGCTGGCACCGCAGGTGGGGCAGACGCCTGAGGCGCTGGCGAAGGCGTTCTTCCATCTCGCGTCCGCGGGCTATACGGGTGCGCAGGGCCTCGACATCCTGCGGCAGAGCGCAGAGCTCGCCGACGTCGGCCAGTCGGACCTCGAGGCGACCACCAAGGCTGTTATCGGCGCGCTGAAGTCCAGCATCCCCGGCATCAAGGACGCCGCCGATGCCGTGGGCGTGCTGAACGCGATCGTCGGCTCTGGCGACATGCATATGCAGGATCTCGTCGACGCGATGGGGTCGGGCCTGCTGCCGGTGGCAGCGACCTTCGGCGTGTCGATGCAATCGGTCGGCGCTGCGCTGTCGTTCATGACCGACCAGCAGGTACCGGCTGCGGACGCGGCGACGCGGCTGAAGATGTCCATTGCGCTGATCGCAGCACCGACGGCGCAGGCGGCCAAGCTGCTCGGCGACGCCGGTCTGTCGGCGAAGGACGCTGCGGATCAGACGTCGGCGATGCAGGATGCGCTGGAGAAGGCGCACGTCACGACGACGATGCTCGCCGCCGACCTGCGCCAGCCGGACGGCCTCGTGGCCGCGCTCCGCGATCTGAAGCAGCACATGACCGACGCCGGCGTCAGTGCGCCGGAGCAGGCAGCGACGATCGCGCGCGCCTTCGGGGGCGGCCGCAGCGGCTCGGCGCTGATCAGCCTCTTCAACAACCTCGACGCCGTCAAGACTAAGTTCGACGACATCAATCAGCATGCTGGCCAGTTCGCACAGAGCTGGGCGACGCAGCAGCAGACGGCCACGCAACGCCTGGCGGACTTCCACGCCGCGCTCGACGTGGTGGGCATCAAGATCGGCAATCTCATCCTGCCCGCGGCGACCGCGGGACTGGCGGCGCTCACCACGATCATCACGAACCTGACGAGCCAGGGCGGCGCGCTCGAGCCGGTGCTCGGCAGGCTGGGGAGCGTCTTCGGCGAGGTCGGGCAGTGGGTGGAGAAGCACGTGCTGCCGGTGCTCGAGCAGCTCGGCAAGTTCATCGAGACGAAGGTGCTGCCCGTCTTCGGGGAGCTCGTCGGCTTCTTCGAGCAGCACACCGTCCCCATGTTCGAGCGCGCCGCGGATGCTGTCGGGAAGACGCTCGTTCCCGCGCTTGAGAACGTGTGGACCGTCTTCTCGACGCAGCTGCTGCCCGTGCTCATGGACGTGGCCGGCTGGTTCGACGACCACGTCGTCCCGGTGCTGATCACTCTCGCGCAGGTCGTCATCCCGCCGCTCGTCACTGTGCTCGGCGACACGGCGACCGGACTCGTGGGGATCCTGAAGGCGCTCTACGGTGCGGCGTCGAACTTCACCAACTGGGTCAGCCAGCATTGGCCAGAGCTCATCCCGGTGTTCGCGCTGGTCACCGCCGCGCTGACACCGATGATCGCGGCCTTCGTGGCAGCGCAGGCGGCGGCGGCGATCGCCGCGGTGCAGATGGGACTGTCGTATGCGGCGTTCGTCGCCGGCGCCATCCTGACCAATGCCGCGCTCGTCGCCGACGCGGTCGGGACATCGGCGGCCACGTCGGCGCAGTGGATCGTCTCAGCGGCGAAAGCGGCCGGTGCGTGGGCTGTTTGGGAGGCCGGTGTCATCGGGACGTTCGTCATCACGGTGGCGAGCGCGGTGGAGCAGGCTGCGCTCGCTGCGGGCGCGTGGATCGTGCAGGCCGCTCGCGCAGCCGCCGCGTGGATCGGTGACTTCGTGGCGCAGATGGCCGGTGCCGGCGGCGCTGTGGTGGCCACCGCGGGGACCGAGGCGGCGATCACCGCCGGTGAGTGGAGCGGCGCAGCAGATGGCGCTGCCGGCGCGTGGGGCGGCGCCTATGCCTCCATCGAGGGTGGTGCAGCGGCGGCGGCGGCGAGTGTCGCGGCGTCCATGGCCATCATCGGGGGTGCCATCGCGGTCGCGCTGCAGGCGCTGCACAACTTCATCACCGACTTCAAGAACTCCCCGCTCGGACAGCACACCGGCCTCAACCCATTGCCGCCGTCGTCGGACTGGCGCAACGACCTTCCCGGGCCGCTCGGCTTCGCATCTGGCGGCATCCTGCCGCCGGGCATGTGGGGCCAGGTCAACGAGATCGGCCCCGAGCCGATCTTCGCGAGCCCGAGCGGCGCCGTGATCGTGCCGCACGGCAGCGTCACGCCGCTCGATGTTGATGCGGCCGGTGGCACCGTGAACTACATAACGATCAACGTTGCGCAGACGCAGGCGACCGCGGCCGACATCGGACGCGAGCTCGGCTGGGCACTGAAGTGACGGCCGCGAGAAACACCGAGCGACGCTTCGCGTTAGTACGCGACGACGTACGCCTGCTCTGACGGCACGCCGCCGACGTCGAGTGTGAGCCGGTGCTTCAGCCCGGTCGCCCTTGGATTCGTGTTGGTCGCTCCTGATGAGTCCGTGACCTCGAGGAGAATGCGGCCAGCGGTGTACGCGTCGGTCGCCTCGCTCTGATCGTGGTACGCGCCCACCAACGAGCCGCACGGGCTGTCGAGGGCTTGGGTGTAGAAATAGGCGAGGAGGTCTTCGGCGAGCTGCTGCCCGGTGAGGCTCGGGGCGACTGTGACCAGTCGTTTTGGCTGCGGGCAGATGCCGACGTCTCCGGTGCTCTCGCTGCGGAATTCGTGCACTGCTGAGGCGTCACCAAGCGCGGCGAGACCGCGTAGATCGCTCACCGTCGCCGGCGGGAAGGATGGCGCGGACGCCGTAGTGGGTGCAGCTGTCTCCGTCGTCGACGACGGCGGCGTGGCCGTCACGTCTGCTTCTCCGCACGCGGCTGCAGCGAGTGAAGCAAGCGCCGCTGCGACGACGACGACGCGCTTCCTACTCGATGGTCTCAGGCCGACTCCTTCTTCGCGCGCAGCTCGTCCAGTTCCGCCGACGTGAAGACAGTCTTCAGCGGATGGCCCGCGGCCGCGGCGCGGTACCCCTCCGCCTCGTCGCGGACCTCCTGTGCGAACGCGGCAGCCAATGATTTCGCTTCTCTCGCGAAGTCCTCGAGGACAATCGGCCATTGCGCGGTGCGGAAGTACACGCCCAGCGCATGGTCCGGACTCGTCAACTGGCGTTCGTCGCCGCCCTCCTCCAGGTGCTCGATGACGTGATACGGCTCGTCAAGATCGTCGTCGACCATCCAGCGAGGCCCTCCCCGCACGAGCACCTTGCGCAGCTGTCCCCGCCCGTCGAAGACGGTGTTGACGGCGTACAGCGCTTCGGCGTCCTTGAACTGAGTGGGCACCTCCGCGCAGTCGCCCGGCTGCAGCTGCTCCGCGATCGATGCAGCGACGGCCGAAGTCACCTGCTCGAGCAAATCGTGTGCGGTCCGGCGTTCGTCGGCGGCCTTGGCGAGATCCGCGATCGCAAGCGCGAGCTCGGGGTCGGTATCCAGTCGGTCGGGCTGGGCGGTAACGTCGTCCACGTCGGCTCCTCCAGTGAGCTGGCCATGGGGGCGGCCGGTTGACCCCGGCGCGCCCCTCTCGATCGGCGACGATACGCCGATCGGCGCCGGCGCGTGTCGGCGTTGTCACTGTGACAACGTGTTGCAACCGCGCGGTCAACGCTGACCGAAACTCACTGCCGGAAAACGCCGACCGCACAAGGCGATTGAGGACGGAGATGAGGGACGGTCGCGCGGTACACCGCTTTTCAAATGCGGTAGACATCCGACCCTCGATCGCTTGATCGACGCATTGGTTCTCAACGCACGAGCGCGTTGGAACGATCCTGCGCAGCCTGTGAAGGCTACCGGGCGATCGACAGCTCCGACAGCTGCGTCGCCGGCAGTTCCTCGCCGCAGCAACAGCACGGACCGATCGGCAACCCGGCCGCGCGCTCGCGCCGCGTGATCTCCTCGGCCAGGTCGCTCGCCTGCTGACGTAAGGCGGCGATGCGGCGCAGCTGCTTGGCCTCGCTCGGCAGCGTGCGGCCGATGTTGTCGCGCCCGGCCGTCTGGATCGCGATGCTGCTGAGGCTCAAGGACGCGCGGGTGGCCACCGGCGCGGATGCTACCGCGCCGCGCGCCGCTTACCCGATGCCGGCGAGGTACTTCGACACGGCAGCGGTGCCGTCGAAGTAGTTGGCGTGCGTGAGCTTGACGGTGTCGAGCGAGTCCGAGCCGATGAGGACGATTTCGATCGCGCTCGCGCTGCCCAGGCTGCCGAGCTCCTTCTCCTTCGCTGCGTACGCGGCGACAGCGCGGTCGCTGTCCGTGCCGAACTCCTCGAGCTCGACGAGCTTGCCGAGGTTGTGGTCGAAGACCAGGAGAAAGTGGCGAATGTTGTCAGCCATTGGTGCCCTCTTGTGGACGGCCATTATGTGCCAGCGACGGCGCCGCCGCCAGCCGCAGCTGCCCTATGCGTTGGTGGAGCGCAGGCGGGACGGTGTTCCCCGACTCCTCGATCGCCATCGCCTCCGAGACGGCCGCGAGCCACTCGAGGAGCGGCGCCGGGCCACGGCCGGACTTCAGATCGTCGCGAAGCTGGCCGGACAAGCGCTCCACCGTGATTGCCCACTCGTGCATCGTCTGCGTACGCAGCTGCACCTCCACAGCCCGTTGCTCGCCCTCCTCATCCGGATAGCCGACGACCACGTGAACCGAACGGTACCCGGAGCCACGAGGGCTGCTGATGTAGTCGCTGTAACGGAGAGGTGGCCGATTCTTCTTGAGCCGACGCTCGACCCGCCGCAGCTCGGCGATGTCGGCGAGGACGGCCCGACAGCCGGCGATGTCCTGCATCTGCGCAAGCCGAATCGTCGGCTCTCGGCGGAGCTTGTCGAGGATGGTCGTCATTCGCTTGAGGCGCTGTGAGACTTCCAGGCGGCAGCGTTCGGTGCCGATCACGGAACGCACGCCCATCGTCGCCTTCGTCAACGGATATGCATGGAGCGCTCGATAGGCAAGCGCGATGCGAAGCGCGCGCTCGATCGCAGGCTCGTCGTCGATCTCGCCGCGGATCCATGAGCGCAGCGTTTCTCCGGCGCGATTCACCTGCGAGCGGGTCGGAGCCACAGATGCACCCTAGCGACTGCCGCGAGCTCGAGGGCGCGGCTTGGCACGCGGCTTGCGGCCGTAGAATGGGTGCAGATCGCCGCACGAGATAGGCGAGATGGGACCTCGTAAGGAGCGAGGCAGGCGCGGTAAGCCAATTCAAAAATCGTCGGGGCGTAGCGCAGTGGTAGCGCACCTGCTTTGGGAGCAGGGGGTCCCCAGTTCGAGCCTGGGCGCCCCGACTTCAGCCGAACTACCTTGCGGGCGCGTGCCTCTGCATCTCGTCGTCGTCATCCGGGGTGAGCCACAGCGCCATGATCACTCCGACAACCGGCTGCGTCACTCCAAGGTAGACGCCCCTGTTGAAGCTGCCGCCGCGTCGCTTCCAGATCACACCGGACAGCAGCGCCGACAGCGCAATCACGCCGGCTGCGTACGCGAGCACTAGTGCAATCGTCATTCGACCGCCAGTCTAGTCGCTATACGACCTGCAGTTTTCCGTCCTGCAAGTCGTCGCCGTCCGCGACTCGGGCCAGTGCCGGCGGGTCCGTGATGACGACGGCGCCGCGACGCGTCTCGACGATACCGACCTCGCGCAGGCTCGCCAGAGCGCGGGTCACCACCTCGCGCGCGGTGCCAGTCGCGTCGGCGAGCTGTTGATGATTGGCGCGCGCGACGGTGACGCCGTCGCGGGTCGTGTCCGCCCACGCGAGGAGGTGGCCCGCGACCTGCGACAGAGTCGATCGCTGTTGCAGCCCGGCGAGCGTTCGCACGCCGTCCACCGAGGCCGCAGCGATCTCGTGGGCGAGTGCCCACGCGAATTGGGGGTCGCGCATCGCGAGATCCCGCAGCATCGGCGCCGGCAGCACCGCCAGGACCACCGTGGTCACTGCCTCGCCGCGGGGCTCACCGGTACCCGTGATGGCGGTCGCGAGTCCGAACAGGTCGCCGGGGCGGCAATACCGCACGGTGAGCTGCTTGCCGGTGCTGGTGACAGTGAAGACTCGAACCACGCCGTCCAGCACCGCCGCGGCGGCGTCATCCATCAGCCCGTCTGCGTGAACCGGAGAGGCCGCGCGCACCTCTACCACGGGGGCACTGGCGAGCAACTCCTGCCAGGCGCCCTCCAGCTCTCGCGGGCGGCGCCGCGTCCACGAGGCGGCAGCGTTGTCGCCGGCGGTCGCGCTCAGCGTCATGGCGTGCTCCTGGGAGATACGGCGGTCGTCACTCGAGACGCGGGCTTGGAGCCGCGACAAAAGAGGTGATATTGATCACAATTGGAGTCGACTGCCAGCACCGAATTGTACTGCACGGTTCGGAAACACAACGCCCTGGCAAGGGGGAGAGAAGACGGGGGGATGAGCATTGGCTCGGCGGCGCACCTACAGCACTGAGGCTGTGGTCGAGGCGGCCAAGGACGCGTTCTGGCGGCTCGGGTACGACGGCGCGGCGGTCTCTGACCTCGAAGCCGCCACGGGTCTGAGCCGCTCCAGCCTCTACCAGGCCTTCGGCAGCAAGCGGCGGCTGTTTGCCGAAGCCCTCGACGCGTACATCGAGGGCTTCATCGGGCCGCTGCTCGCACCACTGGAGGCGCCACAGGCTGACGGAGCCTGTGTCGATCGGTTCGTCCGGCATCTTGCGGCGGTGTTCACCGGCGACGGCCTCCCTGCGCGATACGGCTGCCTGTGGGCGAACTCGATCGCTGCGCGTGGTCGCCATGGCGACGCGGACGTCGATGTGCGAGCAGCCGAGTACTGGGAGCGACTCCAGAACGCGTACGCCAACGGTCTTCGGCACGCGGCGCTGCTCGAGCGCGCCGGACTCATCCCGCCCGAGGAGCGGGCAGGAATTCTTGCGGCTGCGACCTTCGGTGGCTGGCTCACCGTCCCCATCGACGGGCGCCGCGCCGTGGCCGTCTGCCACGCCATGCTCGCCGAGCTCGCCTCGTGGCGGCGCCCCCCCGCGAACCCCCGTCGGCAGTAGCGCGAGCATCACGGCCGCTCAGCGGCGCTTCGGCGGGCGTTGCAAACGGCGGTGCACGCTCATGAACGTGCGTCCCCTGTAGCGGCTGTCCGGGCGTGGCCGGGTGGCTGGGAGGCCGATTCCCCACAGCAGCATGGCCCCGATCACGACGGCGATCACGATCACGAGGACGACACCGGCCATGCCATCAGTCTATGGCGGGCCGACCGCGCGGCTGGCGGACGAACCTGTGACATGGCAGACTGGCGTCTGAAGGTTCTGAAGCGTTCGGAGCCCTCGTCGGAAGCCGCTATCGAACGCGCAGGTGGGGAAGGCGATGAGATCGACGCACGAGGCAGCAGGGGGCGGGGAGGCCAGGTGGATCCGCCACCTCTTCGGATACCGCGACACATGGCTGCTCGCGCTCCTGTTCCTCGCCGCACAGGCGCTCGATTCGCTGACCACCATGTATGCGCTCGGCACCGGGCGGTTCAACGAGGCCAACCCGATGATGGGCAGCCTCATGTCGACCGACCCGATGTTGGGCTACGCGTTCAAGCTGGCGATCGCGATCCTCGTGCTCTCGGCGCTGCTGATCATGCGCCTGCGCTGGCGCATGCGCCGCGCGGTGCTCGTGGTGCTCATCGCAACGAGTCTGCTCGCGCCGGCCGCCAACATCCTCCGCCTCACCGGCCACCTCTGACTCGCGGCGCGCGCACCTTGCCGAGCGAGGTGCGCGGCAGCGACTCCACGATGACCAGCTCGCGCGGCGCCTTGTAGCGCGGCAGTGTTCGCGCAACGTGGGCGCGCACGGAGTCCAACGCCGGCGGTGATGCACGATCGCTCGGCACGACAACTGCGACGACGCGCTGCCCCCACTCGTCATCGGGCAGGCCGTGCACGGCGACCTCGGCGACCTGCGGGTGTGTCGCAAGAACCTCCTCGACCTCGCGGGGCCACACCTTCTCGCCACCAGTGACAATAACGTCGTCGAGCCGGCCGCTCACGGTGAGGACGCCATCGTTCAGCGAGCCGCCGTCGCGGGTGCGCAGCCACCCGTCGGGCGCGAACGCGGCCGCGCCGGCGGCGTCATCGAAGCGGTACCGATTCATGAGCGTCGGCCCGCCGAGCTGGATCTCCTCGCCGTCGGCGATGCGGACGCTGGTGCCGGGCAGGGGCACGCCGTTGTACACGACGCCGCCGCAGGACTCGGTCAGCCCGTAGGTGCTCACCGCGTTCGCGCCGCGCCGCCGCGCCTCGTCACGCAGGCCGTCGGGCATCGCCGCGCCGCCGATCAGCAGCGCGCTGAACCGTGTGCAGTCGACGCCCGCATCGAGCAGCCGGCGCAGCTGCGTCGGCACCAGCGAGGTGAAGCGCACGTCGGCGTCACGCACACCGTCGATGGAGAATCCGCTGTGCACGATCACCGGCGCACCCATGACGGCGTGGCGCAGGAGCACCAGCAAGCCGCCGATGTGCGCAACCGGGATGCAACAGAGCCACGGGTCGTCGCCGGTGGCGCCGAGCACGGCCGCGGACGACGTGACCGCGGCCGCGATCGCATCCCGAGACAGCTCGACCAATCGCGGGGATCCGGTGCTGCCCGATGTGGCCACCACCACCGCGACGCCGTCGCTGACGGTCTCTCCTTCGAGGCGGGCCGAGCCGTCACTGGTCAACAGCATCGTCGGGCGCGCGCGGCCGATGAGCTCGCGAGCCTCGGGCTCCGGCAGCCTGCTGTCGACCGGCAGCAGCGCCGCGCCGGCCTGCCACACCTGGTCGATCAGCGAGACCCAGCCGTCCCCCGGCGGCAGGGCGCAGGCGACGAGATCACCAGGCCGAAGACCAGTCAGCGTCTGGGCGCTCACGCAGTCGAGCCTAGGCGGCGGCGGGGTACAGTCGCTGACTGACGGGGCGGGTTCAATCGCATCGTGAGGAGCCAGGAACCATCGTGCAGTGGATCGCCTCGGGAGAGTGGGAGGACATCCGCTACGAGACGGCGGAGGGGATCGCGAAGATCACGATCAACCGCCCGGAGGTGCGCAACGCGTTCCGGCCGACCACCCTGTTCGAGCTCTCGCGCGCCTTCGATATGGCTCGCGATGACCCGGCCATCGGTGTCGTCGTGCTCACCGGCGAGGGGCCGGATGCGTTCTGCTCCGGCGGCGACCAGCGCATCAGAGGATCCGACGGCTATCGCGACGACCACGGGATTGGACGCCTCAATGTCCTCGACCTGCAGGTGCAGATCCGGCGCCTGCCCAAGCCGGTTGTTGCCATGGTTGCCGGATACGCCATCGGTGGCGGTCACGTGCTCCACGTGGTCTGTGACATGACCATCGCTGCCGACAACGCACGTTTTGGCCAGACCGGTCCAAAGGTGGGTTCGTTCGACGCCGGCTACGGCTCGGGACTGCTGGCGCGGACCGTCGGGCTCAAGCGTGCCAAGGAGATCTGGTTCCTCTGCGAGCAGTACGACGCAGAGACCGCCGAGCGCTGGGGTCTGGTGAACCGCGTCGTGCCCCTGGAACGGCTCGAGGAGGAGACGGTCACCGTCTGCCGGCGCATGCTGGAGATGAGCCCGATGGCGCTGCGCCTGCTCAAGGCGGGCTTCAACGCGGACAGCGACGGCCTCGCCGGGGTCCAGCAGCTGGCCGGCGACGCCACACTCCTCTTCTACATGAGCGAGGAGGCGCAGGAGGGACGCGACGCGTACCTGCAGAAGCGCAAGCCGGACTTCACCAAGTTCCCGCACCGGCCGTGATCGCCGGCGCCGCCCGTCCGCAGGGCGCGGGAATCTGGGTTCTCGGCGCCCGGCCGCGCACGCTCGTGGCGGCGGTGGTGCCGGTGGCGCTGGGTGCGGCATCGGTGGGACGCGGCGGCGTCAACGTGCCGCGAACGTTGCTCGCGCTGCTGGTCGGGGTGGCGTTGCAGGTGGCGGTGAACTACGCCAACGACTACTTCGACGGCACACGCGGTGTCGACACGGCGGCGCGCCTCGGTCCGCCGCGCCTCGTCGCGTCGGGTCTGGCCGAGCCGCAGGCCGTGGCGGCTGCGGCGATCATCGCGATCGCGGTGGCCGCCGCTGCCGGCATCGCGCTGGCGGCGCTGACGTCGACATGCTCCGTATTCGAGTAGATGCCCTCGTCGAAGACGCCTAGGCTGAGTTGTGCGCGAACCGGATTGCCGTTCCGATCGGTTTCGTGG
>JBOHUE010000093.1:0-32293 GCA_050734185.1 Candidatus Dormibacteria bacterium
ACCCAGCGGCGCCCCAGCCGCCCGCGCCCGGCCGTCTGCTCCGCGGCCCGGCAGCAGAACCCCTCGCCGGCTCCGGCGAGGGCGGCGCGGCGGACCACGTCCTGGGTGCTGGTGGTCTTAGCCACCACAAATATGGCGAAGACACGATTCTTGACCATGCTGGGAAACGGCAATAGCATGGCAAAGCCTTGTTGGCGACCTAGTAGGGGGTGGCGGTCGGGATGATCCAAGAGACCAGCGCCGAGATCGAGGAACTCGAGCAGCGGTGGGTCCGAGTTCGCCGTGCGCGGGACGCACGGCGGCAGCGTCTTCGGTCCATCGACGAGCTGATCAACGAGTTCGAGAAGTTGAACCTGGCGGATGAGCGTGAGGTGCCCACGGAGCTGCGCGGGCGCGTCCTGGCGGCGATCGGCCCTCATAGCCAGACGCTCACGCGCCGCACTCAGGACAGCGTTGCCATCTCCGAGTGGATGGACGTGCTGTACGACGTGCAGGACGGTCTGATGTTCGGCGCCGAGGAAACCGACTGACGCGTCGCACGCCACGGGTGGGCCGCGTCGCGGCGCCTATACTCGTGACGCGGCGGCGCGCCTCACGACCGTGCGCCCGTAGCTCAGTTGGATAGAGCGCCGGCCTCCGGAGCCGGGTGCGGGGGTTCAAGTCCCTCCGGGCGTACCAGATTCCGTCCACGTGAGACCCTTCCTGTCGCCATTTCTCGGCCGGCGTAGAACGATGAGGAAGGTTCTAGCCGTGCGCCCGTCGACCATCACCTCTTGGGTCAAGGCGGCACGGCTTCGCCGTCGCTTCCGCGGCAGCCTTCTCAGCCCGGGCGGTTAGGACGCGACCAGAGCGGCTAGGGGCGGCTGCGCGGCGCTGCTCGTTACCGGGTGCCGGGGAGGTTCGGTCGCTGCACCTCCACGATGCGACAGCGGGGGGCGTCGACCGTAGCGCGCGCAACGGCTTGCTCGCGACGATGGGGGGCAGCAAGGCTGCTCGACGCGTGAGGCTTGCCTACTGGGGCCGTTTCCATGGGACGCAGCCCAATCCAGACGTCGACTCCGACACCCAGCCAATCGGGTTTTTGAGCCGAAATGCGACATCTTCGCGCAGCGTTCCCCCGTCTGGCCCCGCCGTTTTACTCAGCGTGACCAGATGCCCGCGGGCTCACAGACCATATCCGTTCGGTATGCTCCATTGCCGTAGCGGCACAATGAACTTGATGAGAGTGTCATATGGGCAGAATCGTGTTGCTACCGAGAGGTTGGCGCGGCAGTGTCGAACTGCAGCCACGAGGTCAATATGGCATGGCGGATGGGGTCCGCGTCACTGGCTAGTGTGCTGGCATCTCGTCAGCTATAATCGCTATGCAGCTTGCTGAACTTGTTTTCGCAACTTTTACCCATAGCAATAGGGGGAGCATATGCCCGGTGGCGACGACGACCCGGAGATTGCCGCGATGGCGGCTATCTCGAATACCCTGGCCCCACTGGATTCCGCCACGCGGGCCAGGGTGCTCGCTTGGGCCGGTTCACGCTTCGAAGTATCACCACCACTTGCTCGTGGAACGAGCGAGCCGGGCACGTCAGGGCCGCGCGAGGGCACGCCATATTCGGACGTGGCCGAGCTGTTCGAGGCAGCATCGCCGGTCACGAACGCAGACAAGGCACTGGTCGTCAGCTATTGGTTCCAGCAGACCGACGGTCAACGCGATATTGATGCCCAACGCGTGAACACACAGCTAAAGCAGCTAGGACACGGCATCCCAAACATTACAAGCGCCTACAGCGAGCTGATGGGAGCAACTCCCAAGCTGGCGCTCCAGGTGCGGAAGACAGGCTCGACGAAGCAGGCGCGGAAGCGGTATCGCATCACTGGTGAGGGCATTAAGCGGGTCAACGAACTCCTGCAAGGGACCTCGCAATGACAGACAGCGCCAGGGAATCTCGCGTCGCGGCGATCAAAGCTGCGATCGACGTGGTCGACGCTGCGGATACGCCCGCGGATCTGAGGTCCGCCGCCTTCGCGTGGGTTCTCGCACAACGGTCCTCCGCAGAGGTCGCACCGGGGACAGGCCGATTCCCATCGGCAGCGGGTGCGCCAACACAACCGGACCCCGCACCGTCGCGCTTGACCCTTATTGCGGCGAGGCTCGAACTAACCGAAGAGGAACTGGAGCGGATATACGACACCAGCACGGACCAGTTGAACCTCGTGTTCTCACGATCGAAGCTGTCCGCGCAGAAGGCACGAGCAGCGAAGGACGTCGCGCTTATCTTTGCCGCCGGCGACGAAGCTGGATACGGTCGCGACTGGACGCCAATTGCACCGATCCGTGAGTCGTGCAGAAACTACGGCGTATTTGACTCGGGCAACTTCGCCGGAAGCGTTACTGGGGCCGGGGATGCGCTGATCGTTCGCGGAAAGGGCCTGCAACGTGAGGTGAGGCTCACTCGCCCCGGATACGAGCAGGTTCGAGATTTGATCCGCAATCTCTTGCAATGACCGTGGGCGCGATCGTCGGCGCCGATGCCTTGACGACTTTACCGACCCGTCTGCGGGAGCAGTTGTTGACCGCATTCCGCGAGATCATCGTCAACTTTCGGGAAGGACGCTGGGAACCGTCAGAACTGAACGGCGGCAAATTGTGCGAAGCCGTCTACTCGGTTGTCCGAGGAATTGCCGATGGAGCGCTTCCCAGCGAGGCGACGAAGCCGCGAAATATGGTGGACGCATGCAAGCGCCTGGAGGACGCGCTTTCAGCCCCGCACTCAGTTCGGGTGACGATGCCCCGAGCCATCGTGGCTCTCTACGACGTGCGCAACAATCGAGGCGTCGGCCACGTTGGCGGCGATGTGAGTCCCAATCATATGGACGCGGCCTACGTCGTATACGTCAGCAAGTGGTTGATGGCGGAGCTCGTACGCCTCGTGCATCAGCTGGACACTGCAGCTGCTACAGCGATCGTGGACCAGTTGGTTGAACGTGAGCTACCGCTTGTCTGGGCAGTTGCGGGCACCAGGCGAATAATGAAGACCGATGTTTCAAGACGAGACGGCGTTCTTTTACTCCTATACCACGCTCAAGATCCCGTTTCCGATGTCGTCCTGATGAAGTGGATGGAACTCAACCACATTGGCAACTTCAGACGAGATGTGCTGCGTCCGGAGCATGTCGTCGGGCGGCTTCATCTCGATGGGGCAACGCATCTTGTGCACCTCTCACCAGTGGGGGTCCGCCATGTTGAGGAGACCCTCATCGGTCCGGCGTGACTGGTCCGGGGCGGTGGCATCCGAGCCGTTGAAGGACTCCAGAGCTTGTCGACCGCCGCCCACGCCTGGCTGGTGATCTCACAACTGGTTGGACGTTTTAGCGCTTAAGGGCCGACGGCAGGTCGCTAGCTGACGTCCGCCACCGCCGCCCGTAATCGCCCCGGCGCGTTAGGGGCCGGCGTGGTGAGAAACCCCCGGGCAGCACGCGCTACAGCGCGCGCATCCGGTTGTTCCTCGGGTTGTGCTCGACCTCGGCGAGGCCGAGCGCCTCGAGCAGCGGCGGGAGGTAGACGCCGAAACGGCCGCGCAGTCCCTTCTTGAGCCCGTACCAGCCGCCGACCGGATTGTCGGCCGACCGGCCCCACGCCTCGACGCTCCCTTCCGGTGCCGGCTTCTGCTCGTCGGCTCCGCCGAGCGGCACCCAGTCGCCCTGGCTCTGCAGCCAGGCGTGCAGGTCGTCGATGCAGCTGAGGTAGTACTTCAACCGCGTGCCACCAACCTGGCAGACAAGGGCCGGCGGGTCGGCGGCCTCGTCCTTCCACATCTGATAGTCGGACGTGCCCGGCGGAGTCGTCAGCCTCCAGGGGTCGTCCTTGGTTCCAGAGCTGGTCGCCATCGGGTTCCTCCTCTCGCTGCCCACCCAACGCGCGCAGCCTACTCGGTCGGCAGGCGCCAGCGAATCTGGCCATTCGATGACTCCACGGTGAACATTTCGTCAGCAATTTGTGCCGTCACCAGTTAAGGAGTTTCCAAGAGGGAAGGGAGTCGCTAACAAGTGGCGCAGGAGGGAGTCTTCGGCGCCGCGTGCTGGCATGATTCCGCAGCGTTCGCCGCGCGCACCGCGCTGTGCACGCATTTGGGAGGAAGACAATGGCGAGACTGTCGTCGCGCGCCTGGAAGGCTGCCGTCGTGGTCGGTGCGGTGGTGCTGCCGCTGCTCTCGTTGCTGATGATTCCCGGTGCGTCCGCGCAGGGCGGGCATCCGGCGACCGGCGTTGGCTCCTGCACGCTGAAGGGCTGGAATGCCAACACCGATCCCGAGGACGCCACCAACCTTCCCGAGGGATCGCGCCCGCAGACGTACAAGCCCGACGACTACAACTGCAACGGCGCGAAGTTCGCGGCTCCGGGCACCGAGTTCGCGAAGTTCCCACAGGCGGGGAACCTCCAGATCACCAACAAGCAGGCGACTCGCACCACAGCGACCTGCGGCGCCACCCTCTGCGCGCAGACGTCGCAGGTGGCGCAGCCGGCGGCGGCGGTCAACCCGCTGAGCCCATATTTCCCACCGTTCACCCATTTCGTCGTCCTCTATCGCGAGAATCACACGTTCGACGATTACCTCGGTGACTGCGCCACAACCATCCAGGCCGGCTGCAACGGAAAGGTGCAGTCGACCAACCACATCAGCTCGGTTCCCAATCTGCACGCGCTGGCCAAGCAGTACGCGCTCAGCGATACGTACTCCACCGGTACGCAACCGCCGAGCGGCCCGAACCACTGGTGGCTGTTCAGCGGGCAGTCGCAGTCGAGCTCGCAGCAGCAGTCGTACCCGGCGGCGACCGGGACGCAGTTCGACCGCTTCCTGAAGGGCGCAACCGGCGGCGTGCCGCCAACCGGCGGCCAGTACCCGTTCGTGATGAACGGTGACTTCTACTGGATGCTCAACACGGGAAGCGGATACTGGCTCAACCCCTCGACCAACGCGGTGGAGGCACTGCCGGTCAACCGTCCCGGCACGAGCATCCCCGAGGAGATCAACTACAACCACTACACCTGCTGCGGGCAGAACGACGACGACCAGACCATCGCCACCGACTACGAGAACTTCGTCACCGCGAACGGGCTGCCGGACTACTCGTACGTCGAGCTGTTCAACGACCATCCCGGCACGTTTCAGGACATCCCGAAGAACGACACCGCGAGCGATCAGGTCGTGAACTTCATCATGAACAACCCGTCCTACGCGAACAACACGATGATCGTTGTCACCGAGGACGACACGCAGAACGGTAACAACGGCCCCGACCACGTCAGCAACACGTACCGCGTGCCGCTGGTCGTGGTGGCCTCGCCGACCTACGAGAAGCAGGCCTACGTCTCGCACGTCGCCTACACGACCAGCAACGTGCTGGCCGCGATGGAGCGGGTGATGCAGAACAACCATCCGGGCGTGATCGATCCCAACGACACCGTCGGCAAGAACACGTTCCCCATGACGACGGCCGATCAGTCGGCGTTGGGCGACCCGCTCGAGGACTTCTGGGTCCAGGGGTCGACGCCGCTGAGCGCGACGGCCTCGGGGACGCCGGCCACGGGCAACGCCCCGCTCAACGTGTCGTTCACCGGCACGGCGACCGGGGGCACTGCGCCGTACTCGTACAGCTGGAACTTCGGTGACGGCTCGGCGGCGAGCACGACGCAGAGCCCGAGTCACACGTACACCGCAGCGGGCACTTACACGGCGACACTCACGGTCACCGACACCTCGTCGCCGGCCAAGACGGCGACGTCGAGCGTGAGCCTCACGGTGAGCGCCGTGGGCATGGCGTTAGCCGCGACTGCGGCCGCGACCCCGACGTCGGGGCAGATCCCACTGGCCGTGTCGTTCAGCGGGACCGCAACCGGCGGCACGCCGCCGTACGGCTACAGCTGGAACTTCGGCGATGGCTCGGCGGTGAGCACGACGCAGAACCCAGCGCACACGTACAGCACCGCGGGGACGTACACCGCCTCCCTCACGGTGACCGACACGTCGTCACCACCGAAGACCGCGAGCTCGAGCGTGACCATCACCGCGTCACCGATCGCGGGCACGGCGCCGGGTGCTCCCACCGCCTTGACAGCGACACCTGGCGGCGGCCAGGTGCAGCTGAACTGGACGGCGCCGTCGAGCAACGGTGGGGTCAACATCACGTCGTACAAGGTCTACCGGGGCACGACGAGCGGCAGCGAGACGCTGCTCACCGGCGGCGGGTGCAGCGGCCTGAGCAACGTGCTCACCTGCACAGACACCGGGCTGACCAACGGCCAGACCTACTTCTACAAGGTCGCCGCGGTGAACGCCATCGGTGAGGGCCCGCAGAGCAACGAGGCGAGCGCGACACCCACCAGCTGCACCGCCGGCCAGTTGCTCGGCAACCCGGGCTTCGAGACCGGGACCGCTGCACCGTGGTCCGCAACCTCCGGCGTCATCAGCAAGAACAGCACCGAGCCGCCACACAGCGGCAGTTGGGACGCGTGGCTCGACGGCTATGGGACGGCCCACACGGACACGCTGTCGCAGACGGTGACCATCCCTGCGGCATGCACGAGTGACACGCTCAACTTCTGGCTGCACATCGACACAGCGGACACAGGCAGCACCGCGCATGACACGCTGCAGGTCCAGGTGCTCAACTCCTCGGGCACGGTGCTGGGAACGCTGGCAACGTACAGCAACCTCAATCACAACACGGGCTACGCGCAGCACTCCTTCGACATGAGCGCCTACGCCGGCCAGACGGTCACGCTCAAGCTGACCGGGGTCGAGAACGCAAGCCTTCAGACGTCGTTCGCTGCGGACGACTTCGCGCTGAACACCGCGGGCGCTTCGAGCGGCAACACGATCACCGTGACCAACCCGGGCGGCCAGACCTCGACGGTCGGCTTCGCGGCATCGCTGCAGATCGCCGCGAGCGACTCCGGGTCGGGGCAGACCCTGACCTACAGCGCCACGGGACTGCCCGCCGGGCTGTCGATCGCGCCATCGACCGGGCTCATCTCGGGCACGCCGTCCGCCGCGGGCACGTCGACCGTGACGGCGAAGGCCACGGACACCACCGGGGCGTCCGGATCGGCGACCTTCACGTGGACCGTGAACGCGGCGAGCGGCTGCACCGCCTCACAGCTGCTCGGCAACCCGGGCTTCGAGACCGGGTCGGCGTCGCCGTGGTCCGCGACCACGGGCGTGATCAACAACGGCTCGAGTGAGCCGCCGCACTCCGGCAGCTGGGACGCATGGCTCGACGGCTACGGGACCACGCATACGGACACGCTGTCGCAGTCCGTGTCGATCCCGTCGAATTGCACGAGTGCGAACCTCTCGTTCTGGCTGCATATCGACACCGCCGAGACCACGACAACGATCCAATACGACACGCTGAAGGTCCAGCTGTTGAACTCGTCCGGGACGGTGCTCGGAACCCTCGCCACGTACTCCAACTTCGACCACAACACGGGGTACGCGCAGCGCTCGTTCAGCCTCGCTCCTTACATCGGCCAGACGATCACGCTGAAGTTCACCGGCAGCGAGGACTCCATGTTGCAGACGTCGTTCGTCATCGACGACACGGCGATCAACGTGAACTAGACCCCGCGCCTCACGGCCAGGCGGCGCTGCTCATGCGCGGGTGAGCAGCGCCAGCCAGGCTTCGATGGCAACCGGTGTGTCGCTCGGGCGATCGACGGCACCTGCCGAGCGGGCCCCGACGTTCACATCGAAGCTTGCTGCCTCGATCTCGTCCACACGCCAGCCGTCCGAGAACGCGTCGCGCAGCTCGGCCTGGGTGACGCGGCGCGGGCCCCACGTCCCGGGCTGCCGGTCGCTGAAGCAGAGGATGAACATGCGTGCGCCGGAGCGGAGAGCGCCGTGGACGCTGTGTACATAGCGAGCTCGGTCGTCATCGTTGAACACGTGGAAGCACCCCGAATCGATGCCGCAGTCGAACGTGCCGTCGAGCGCGTGGAGGTCGAGCACGTCGGCCACCTCGAAGCCGGCGGTGATGCCGCGCTCTGCGGCCTTTGCCTGTGCGCGCGCAATGGCCACCGGTGCCCCGTCCACCCCGACGACCTCGACGCCCTGTGATGCGAGGTAGAGCACGTTCTCGCCGGTGCCGCAGCCCGCGTCGATGACCCGTCCCGTGATGGCCCCGGCCTCGAAAAGCCGGACGAACACGCTCTGCGGCGCCCCGATGTCCCATGGCGTCGATCCCTCGAGGTACGCGGTCTGGAAGCGGCTGGACACAGGCCCGAGGATAGCGGCGCGACCTGCTCGCGGCGGTGCTAGGCTCGCGCCAGAGTGGCGACTGACCACCGCGACCCCGACCGGACACTGCACCGCGTGGGGACGCGGCTCCGATGAGCGCCGTCCCGGTTCCGCGCTTCTCGTGGCGGTTCGTGATCGAGCTCGTGATCGTTGCGCTGCTGTACTGGGCCGGCGCTCGGCTCGGGCTGCGGCTCGCCTTTGCCAACCGCAACGTCACTGCTGTGTGGCCGCCGACCGGGATCGCGCTGGCGGCGATGTTCATCATCGGCACTCGCGTGTGGCCCGGTGTGTTCGTCGGCGCACTCGTTGCCAACATCACCAACGGAGCCGGATTCGAGACGTCGCTCGGCATCGCTCTCGGCAACACGCTCGCCCCGATCGTTGCGACCGAGATCCTCCGCCGCCTCGATTTCCACGCGACGCTCGATCGCGTGGCCGACGTGGCGGCCATCGTCGCGGCCGGGCTGTTCGGCATGCTCGTGAGCGCCACCCTGGGGTCGACGGTGCTGCTGCTCACGGGCGAGTTGGGTGACTCGTATGGCTCGGCGTGGACGGTGTGGTGGATCGGCGACGCGATGGGCGTGCTCATCTTCGCCCCTGCGCTGTTCACGGTGTGGGCGTCGTGGGGCCGCGACCGGATGCCGCTGTACGAGCGTGCGGAGGCGGCTCTATTTCTCGTGCTCATAGTGTTCGCGTCGTTCCTGTTCGTCGCCGCGACGCAGCCCCTCTGGTACCTGGTGATCCCGCTTGCGATCTGGGGCGCGCTCCGGTACCGGCAGCCGATCGCGGCGCTGACGGTGGCCGCCGTCTCGAGCGTGTCGGTCGTTGCCGTCGTCAACGACCTGGGCCCAATCAACAACCTGCCCGTGACCACACGGCTCGTGACACTGCAACTGTTCAATGCGACGCTCGCGATCACCGTCATGCTCTTCACGGCGGTCGCCGCCGAGCGCGGGCGCGCGTGGGACGAGCTTCAGCAGGCAGCCAACGAGCTCGAGGATCGTGTGCGGCAGCGCAGCGAGGAGCTGATGGTCGCGCAGCGTGCCGCGGCCGAGGCAAACGAGCGCGAGGCCACCAACCTCCGCGCGGCGATCGAGCGCATCACCAAGCTGGAGAGCATCAAGTCCGACTTCCTGCAACTCGCATCGCACGAGTTGCGCGGCCCCGTCGGCGTCATTCGCGGCTATGTGGAGATGCTCTCCGACGGAACCTTCGGGCGGACGCCGAGCTCCATGCGGCAGGCGATGTCCGTGCTCGACACCAAGGCCGAGCAGATGAGCCGGTTGGTCAACCAGATGCTGGAGACGGCCCGGCTGGAGACCGACGACCCGGTGTCGGAGCGGCGCGTGGTGGACCTCACCGAGGTGCTCCGCACCACGGTCGATGCGGCCGCGGTGCTGGCGCCACCGCAGCACAGCTTCGTGATCGAGGACGCCGACGCGCCCGCTCCGGTGTACGCCGACCCAGATCAGGTCGGCACGATTCTCGGCAACCTTCTGGACAATGCAGTCAAATAC
Organism: Candidatus Dormibacteria bacterium; assembly: GCA_050734185.1. Classification (GTDB taxonomy): domain Bacteria; phylum Chloroflexota; class Dormibacteria; order Aeolococcales; family Aeolococcaceae; genus JAFALX01. Next base: position 9,812 of record JBOHUE010000093.1, read on the forward strand.
TCCCCGCGAGGCAGCGTGATTCGCGCGCGCATGCAGCGGAGCAATGGCAGCGTGGCCGTGGCCGTGTCGGACTCGGGCATCGGGATCGCGGAGGAGGACCTCGAGCTGCTGTTCAAGAGCTTCAGCCGCGTCGTCACCCCTGACCACGCCAACATCCCCGGCACCGGGCTTGGCCTGTATATCTCCCGCAAGCTGGCAGTGCTGAACGATGGTGACCTCACGGCCTCGTCGTCGCCCGGCGCGGGAAGCACGTTCACGCTCACGCTGCCGCTCGTGGTCAAACCGTCACGACGGTCGCGGCGTCGCGTTCAGGTACTGGAGGTGGACGACGCCGCTGCCAAATCGCCGCTCAGCGGCGAGCTGCAGCCGGAGAACGACACCGTCCGGTAGCGCGCGGGTTCCACCGCCGACGATGATCGGCACGACGAACAGGTTCACCTCGTCGACGAGGCCGGCGCGAAACGCGGCCGCGGCCAGCCCGGGCCCGGCGACGCTGATCGGCCGCTCGGCTGCCTCCTTCATCCGCTGAGCATCGTCTGAGTCGAACGCGGCTCGCAGCTGCGTGCGCCGCGTTGTGACCTCGCGCAGCGTCGCCGAATACACGATCTTGTCTGCGGCTCGCCAGATCTGCGCGTAGTCCGCCATGACCGCGGGCTGGTCCGTGATGACCGCGTCGGTGTCCCAGGCACGCATCACCTCGTACATCCGGCGGCCGTACAGGTATGTTCCGGTGTTCCGTTCGAGGTCGTTCACCGCACCGTGCAGCTCGGTGTCGGGCATCGCCCAGCCGAAGTCGCCCGTCGCGTCGTTGACGTACCCGTCGAGCGAGGCGATCGCGAAGTAGAGCAACGGAGCGCTCATCGCTGCTCGTCGACGGCGGTCACCGCGCCGTCCTCGAGCTCGAACGCGCCGTGCCGTACGCGACCGGCCGGGACGTATGTCGTGATGACGACACCCGCCTTCGTGAGCCTGCTGTTTGTTGGACGCAGCGCCGCAGCGCGCGTACTGTCGCGGAACAGGCGGCGGCCGGCGCCGAGGTGCACCGGGAAGACGAGCAGCCGGTACTCATCGATCAGGTCGCGATCGATCAGCGTCTGCGCGAGCTCGCCGCTGCCGTGCACCTGCAGCTCGTTGCCGGGCTGCTCCTTGAGGCGCCGCACGCCCGCGACGACGTCGGCCCCGAGCAGCTCGGCCGGCGTCCAGTCCAACGCGGTGAGCGTCGTCGACGCCACGTACTTCGGCTTGTGGTTCAGCTGCGCGGCGAGCGCATCCTGAGGGTCGGTGACCGTCGGCCAGAAGCGGCCGAGCAGCTGATACGAGTGGCGGCCAAACAGGAACGCGTCCGCGTTGACGACCCAACCGAGCATGGCGTCACGGAAGTCCTGGTCGCCGTAGGGTGCCGTCCAGCCGCCGTGCTCGAAGCCGCCATCGCGATCCTCGTCCGGGCCGCCCGGTCCCTGCACGACGCCGTCGAGGCTGAGAAACGAGTGGAGCGTCAGCTTCATGGTGTGCCCTCCTGCGGATCTTCTGAAGTCATCGACGGCGCGAAGGCTCCGGAATCATCGAGGGCCCGAGGGACCGGCGCGCTACGCTCGTGGCGTTCTGCGCGCGCCTGGCGGCGCGCTCGCACCACCACCAGGAAGGTTTGCCACAGCATGACGACAGGTGAGAGCAGGGAGGCTGGGGCACTCATCTTCATCTCCGGCGCGTCCGGCGGCATCGGCCGCGCGCTGGTGAACTCGGTGCCGTGGCCTCGCGCGCGTGTCGTCGGCATCTCGCGCACCAGCGGTCCCAACGGTATCGAGCATCTCGAGGCCGACCTCAGTGACCCGCGCTCGTGGGCGCGTGTCGCCGCGGGGTTCCGCGACGCCGCCACCGGCTTCGACGGCGACCGCGTGGTGTTCATCCACGCTGCCGGCACCGTCGATCCCATCGGCTTCGCGGGCGCTGTCGACGCGCAGCGGTACAGCGACAACGTCGTGCTCAACAGCGCGTCGCCGCTGGTGCTCGGAGCTCTGTTCATCGAGGCCGTGCGCAACCTCGACGCCCGGCGTCAGCTAGTGCACCTGACGTCAGGGGCGGCGAAGAGCGTGTACCCGGGGTGGTCGTCGTACGGCGCGGCGAAAGCGGGGGTGGACCAGTGGGTGCGCAATGTCGGTGCCGAGCAGGGCACCCATGGTGTGCAGGTGCTCGCCGTCGCACCCGGCACAGTGGCCACCGACATGCAGGCGGCGCTGCGGGCGACGACCGAGCAGGCCTTTCCCATGCGGCAGAAGTTCATCGACCTGCACCGCGACGGCAAGCTCGCCGACCCAGACGTGGTGGCGCGCCGCATCTGGCGCCTCCTCGACGAGACGTACGACAACGGGAGCGTGCTCGACCTGCGCCAGCTTCCCTGAGCACGGTTCGTCCGCGCTACCACCACTCGAAGGGGCGGCCGTCCCAGTCGTCGAGCTCGGGATACACGGGGTCGTCCGCCAGCTCGCGCAGACGATGCATGAACGCGCCGACCTCGGCGGCCGCGAGGAGGCGGCCGAGGCGCTCGCGCAGGCATGACGCCTGATCTTCTGCGTCGGCCACGGCGCGCAGCCGCTGTGCCGTCGCCTCCGGGAGGTCGCTGCCACCGAGCGAGATCAGCGCAGTGCGCTGTCGCGGATACGGCAGAAACGTCAACGCGTTGTCGATGGCGCGCACCCATGGGCCGTCGGTGACGAGCAGGTGCGCCCGCTTGCGGTCGGCGTTGTTCACCAGTACGTCGAGCGCGGCGACGTTCCGCAGCTGTTCCTCCAGTGTGTCCACGTTTTCCTCGTCGCGCGCTAGCTCCACCGGATGGACGAACAGCTGCACCGACCCCGGCCCCAGCGGGCCGTCGCGAAGCGTGGTCGGCGGCACGTGGCCGAGATCAAGTGCGGCGTCGACCAGATAGGTGGCCACCTCCCGCAGGTGCAGCGTGTGACGCGGAAAGTCCCACAGCGGTCGCTCGCCGCGCGACGGCTTGTACACCGCGCGCATCGACGCGCCCTCGACGGCCGGGTCCGGCGCCTCGAACTCCAGCAGGAAGACGGCGTTGCTGCCGTACATCACCTCGGCGGCGCGCGTGACCGGCGCTTCGGCGAGGGCGGTGAGGATCTCGCGGTCTGCCTCGCGGCCGCCATCGGTGGCGCCGGCCGCGATCCCCGCCTCGAACCGCGCCCGCGGCGAGTGAGCGGCATCGGCGGGCGCCTGCACGTCGCCGGCGACGAGTATGCGTCGCGCGCCAGCCGGGTCCAGATGCGGGCGACTGTGTCGCCGGCCCATGGGCGGCTCCGGCGTCAGCGAGCTCGGCGGGCGGCGATGGTGGCGATCACGGCGACCAGAAGCATCGGCACGCCGAAGATCAACGCAGCCACGACGGCCCCGCGCGCCGAGTCGACACCGATGCCGAGCATGATCACCAGCAGCGCGACCAGCACGGCCGCAGCGTTGATGAGCCAGTTGCGCGTCCGCCGCAGCACGGCGATGCGCAGCTTGTTGGCCGGGATCGGCGTCGGGACCGGGGCGACCACCTCGGTCCGCCGGGCGACCGGTTCGGAGGCGGTGGCAGGCCCGTCGGCGGGGAGATCGCCGCGATCGAGCAGGGACCACCATGCCGGGGCCCCATCACTGCGGCGCTGGCCGTGAGGCTGGGTGGAAGGACGAGGCTCCTCGGTCATGACGGCTCCGGCAAATGATACGCCGCTTGCTCCTGCGACCAAAAGGCCCGCTAGCATCGGTGCGTGTACACGAGCCTCGATGCGGCGCAGAGCGCGCATCGCGCGTGTCACCGTTGCGTCGATGCAGGCTTCCTGCAGCGCGCTTTCCCCGTGTTCAGCGGCCGTGCGGGCCAGCGCATTCTGCTGGTGGGACAGGCGCCCGGGCCGGTCGAGCTCGACGAGGCCAGGCCGTTCGCCGGCCGCGCGGGCGGCCAGCTCATGCGGTGGATGCGGCGCGCCGGCTTCGCGAGCGACTCCGACGTGCGCGGTCGCGTGTACATGACGGCCATGACCACGTGCTTCCCCGGTCGCCGGCCGGGCGGCCAGGGCGACCGCAGGCCGTCGGCCCGCGAGGTCGCGCTCTGCTCGTCGTGGATCGATTCAGTGCTCGAGCTGTTGCAGCCGCGGCTGATCCTGCCCGTGGGATCGCTGGCGCTGGAGCGATTCATGCCCAGGCGCCGGCTCGACGAGGTGGTGGGCGCGGCGTACACAGTGACGGGCGCGACGGTCGACGGCGCGCCCCGCGACGAGCCGGTGCTGTTGCCGCTGCCGCATCCGTCTGGGCAGAGCCGCTGGTTGAACGACGCTGCGCAATCGGCGTTGCTCGATGGCGCGTTGCGACGCTTGCAGGAGTTGGTGATCTGGGCGGAATCGTCCGAGAACTAAGCGATTCCCGCTGGTATCATCCGAGCCAACTCGCACCGTGCGTCCCCGCATGGTTGCGCATCGAGGTGGCAATAACGCGTCGTGGCTGAGATCGGAGACCCCACTCCCGAGGCGACGGTGACGGTGTTGCCCAAGAGTGCGGACGACATCCTCGAGCGCATCTTCACGCCCACGCCGAAGGCGAGTCCCGCAGAGCAGGCGGAGCTCACGTTGCGACGGCCGAAGCAGCTGATCTACTGCGCGCTCAGCAACCGCTACTTCTTCTGGCGGCAGCACATCACCAAGTTCGTGCTCGACGAGGGCAATGTGCCGGTCGTGCCATTCATGCTGTTCGACTACTACCTGCTCCACACCGTTCCCAAGGAGACGGTGCGCGCGGCGTGCAACAACCTGATCATGCGTTCGGATCAAATGTGGGTCTTCGGGAACCTCTCGCTCGGCGTCAAGGTGCAGATCGGCATCGCCAAGCGTCTGAAGAAGCCGCTCCGCTACTACGACATCACCGACATGCCGTATCGCGTCGTCTCGGTGCCCGAGAGCATGCTGGACGAAGACTGACGCCGTGAGCGCCCAACGGGGGAGAATGGGTCCGTGACCGCTCTGATCATCGTCGTCGTCGTCATCGCGCTGGTGATCCTCTACGTCATCTACGCGTTCAACCGGTTGGTGCGTTTGCGCAACCGGACGCAGGAGGCCTTCTCCGACATCGACGTAGAGCTGAAGCGCCGCCACGACCTCGTCCCCAACCTCGTGTCCACCACGCAGGGCTACGCCGCGCACGAGCGCGCGGTGTTCGACCAGGTGACGCAGGCCCGCGCGGCCGCAATGTCCGCGCAGCAGGGTGGGAACCCGGCCGCGATGGCAGGCGCGGAGGACACACTCACCACCTCGGTCAGCCGGCTGTTCGCGGTGGCGGAGAACTACCCCGACCTGAAGGCGTCGCAGGTGTTCATCAACCTGCAGGAGCAGCTGACCACCACCGAGGACAAGGTCGAGTTCTCGCGGCGCTTCTACAACGGCAACGTGCGCGACTTCAACAGCGCATTGCAGCGCTTCCCCACCAACGTGATCGGCTCTGCGCTGAGTCTGAAGGCATTCACGTTCTTTGCAGCCGCGGAGTCCGACAAGGCGGTTCCGACCGTCGCGTTCTGATCGCGCGCTGTTGCGCTACGTCTCCCTGACCTCGAGAAGACGCTGCAGCGTGGCGATGCGCTCCTCGATCGGCGGGTGCGTGTCGTACAGGCGGTGATACCAGCCCTTGTGATGCTCGAGCGGGTTGTCGATGCACATGGCCGCCGTCACGTGCGTCATCTTGGCGAACGGCTTGTCGTTGCCCGCGAGCTTCTGCAACGCGTGCAGCAACCCGGCAGGGTTACGGGTGAGCTCGACGCCGCTTGCATCGGCGAGGGACTCACGGGAACGCGAGAGTGAGAACTGCATGATCGGGCCGACGACCACCGCCAGCACCGTCAGCACGGCGGCAAGCGCGATCAGCACGATGACACCGCCGTTGTTGTTGCGGTCGTTGCCCCAGCGCGCGAAGAACAGCGACCGCCACGCGAAGCTGGCGAGGAGGCCGGCGAGCGCGACGCACGTGCCGACGATGAGGATCAGGCGCACGTCGAGGTTGCGGATGTGGCTCATCTCATGTGAGATGACGCCCTCCAACTCCTCGCGGTTCATCATCTGCAGCAGCCCGGTGGTGGCCGTGATGGCCGCCTTCTTCGGCGAGAGCCCGGTGGCGAAGGCGTTGGGAGAAGGGTCGTCGATGACGTACACCTGCGGCACCGGCAGTCCGTCGCCCAGCGCGAGCGTCTCCACGACGTCGTAGAGCACCGGGTACTGCTCGCGAGCCGCCGGCTTCGCGCCCGAGACGCCGAGGATCGTGGCGCGACCCAGCGTGAGCGAGTAGAGGATCGCGAGCGCGGCCAGGATTCCGGCGATCAGCGCCCCGGTGACTCCGTCGTAGCTCTGGTGGCTGGATCCTGCGAGCAGCCCGATGCCGTAGCCGGCAGCGACCCAGAACAGGAAGAACAGCGCCACCACGAGCACGCTCTTTCGCTTGTTACGCGCGACCTCGTGATACATCCAGATCGACTATGCCACGGCCGGCCACGGCTCACGCCCGCTGTGAGCGGAGGGCTACGAGTCGATCAGGTCGCGGTGATGTTCGACGAAGGTGCGCAGCGAGGGTCCCAGCGGCTCCGGCAGCGACACCCGGCCGGCGACGGCGTCCGCGGTCTTCAGGCCGTGCCCGGTGATGTATGCGACCACGGTCTCGTCAGGCTGCCAGCGCCCGGCGCGCGCCAGCTTTTTCAGCACGGCAACGGTCACCCCGCCCGCGGCCTCGGCGAAGAGCCCTTCGGACGCGGCGAGCAGCTCGATGCCGTCGACGAGCTCCTCCTCGCTCACCGACTCGACCACGCCGCCGCTGCCGCGCGCGATGCGCAGCACGTCGGCGCCGTCGCTGGGGTTGCCGATGGCGATGGAGTGCGCGATCGTCTTCGGGCGCACCGGTGTCACGGCATCGGATCCGTCGGCGAATGCGGTGGCCACGGGCCCGCAGCCGGCAGCCTGCGCTCCGGTCAGCCGCGTCTTCCTGCCATCCACCAGGCCGAGGTCGACCAGCTCGTTGATCGCCTTGCGGTGCTTGACGAACTGACAGCCGGACGCCACGGGGATCACGATCTCGTCGGGCAGACGCCAGCCCAGCTGCTCCGCCGTCTCGAACGTCAGCGTCTTGCTGCCCTCGCTGTAGAAGGGGCGCAGGTTGATGTTGCAGAAGGCCCAGTCGACCGTGTCGATCAGCTCCGTGCAGAGCCGGTTGACGTCGTCGTAGCTGCCGTCGATGCGCACCAGCGTCGGCCGGTACACGGATGTCGCCACGATCTTGCCCGGCTCGATGTCGGCCGGCACGATCACCACGGCGCGCAACCCGGCGCGCGCGGCGTACGCGGCGACGGCGTTGGCCAGGTTGCCGGTGCTCGCGCATGACAACGTGGTGAAGCCCTGCTCCTGCGCCCAGGTGGTCGCGACGCTGACGACGCGGTCCTTGAATGAGCCCGTGGGGTTGAGCGTGTCGTTCTTGAGATAGAGGTTGCGCAGTCCGAGCTCGGCGCCGAGGTTGCGCGCGTGGATCAGCGGTGTCCAGCCCTCACCCAACGAGACGGGCTCGACGTCGTCGGACTCGATGGGCAGCAGGTCGCGGTAGCGCCAGATCGTCGTCGGGCCCGCGTCGATGCTCGCGCGCGATACGCGACGGGCCACCTCTGCATAGTCGTAGCGGACCTCGAGCGGCCCGAAGCACTGCTCGCACATGTTGGTCGCCCCCACCGGTGCCTCGGTGCCGCAGGCGCGGCAGACGAGCCCGAGGATGCGCGGATGGACCGCGGCATCCGCATCGGAGCGGCCGAGCAGGCTGACGGTTGACAACAAAAAAACCTCCCAGGTCCGAGAGACCGGGAGGCTTCACGACGCAGGCGCACTGGCCCTTACGCCGGGAAACCTCCGCGACGCATCATCATGATCGAGCCGATAACGCGTGTGTCCATTACCGCGATGATGCTAGCACGGGGTCCGGAAACCCCGGTTCACACGCGGCGGATCAGGTCACGCTCGATCCGCTCCCGAGTCGCAACGACGATCGGTCGGAGGGGGTGCTCGTGCAACGCCTGCTCCATCTGGCGCAGCAGCGAGTACAGCGACTTCACCGCCTTGACCACGTCGCCGAGGTCGCTCCCGGCCGGCGGCTCCAGCTCGGCCAGGTCGTCGCCCTGGGCCCAGCGGTACAGCGGGGTGACGAAGTCGAAGGAGAGCGGCCCGAGTGTCTGCACCCCGTGCTCGGCCTCGAGCTCGCCGAGGTGGTGCCAGTCGGCCCGCAGGCGGCGATACGCGCGCTCCACCCTCGCGGTCGGGAAGTGCCGTCGCGACGGTGGCGGCCGGTCGCGACCACGGTCCTCGGCGACGAGCATCACCAGGACCGCGGCCAGCTCCTCCGGCTGCAGGTCGTCGAAAACGCCGCCGCCGACGGCCTGCGCAACGAGCAGAGCGCTCTCGCCGTACAGCGACTCGGCAAGGCGCCCCATCTCGGTCGAGCTATCGCCGTCGAGGAAGCCGGCATCGCGCAGCACCGCTCGCAGCGCGCGGAACTCGCGGACGTAGCGGCGGCTCGCGTCCTCGAGCTCGGCCTCGCCGCCCTTGAGCGTGGCCTCGACCTCCTCGGTCTCACGCCGATTGGCTCGATGGTCGGCGAGATACGGGCAGCGCGGGCACGGTGACCGGTTCACCCGCTCCTGCAGGGTGTTGGCCTTGCGCCGGAGCACCTCGTAGCGCTGACCCGGGTCCGGCGCCTGCCGCCCGCGGCCGCCGCGACCGCTCCGCCAGTGCTCGCGTCGCCGCCGGCGTAGGTCGCTCTGCACCCGGCTCAGCTCGTTGCTCGCTTGCAGGAACTGCGTCAGCGTGCGTTCGGTACAAGGGACGCGGGGATGGCGGAACACGCGGTGCCGCAGGTCGGCCAGCTGCTGCTGCAGGTTCTCGCGGCGGACGTTCCAGCCCTCGAGCTGGCGCATCGTCTGGTACTGACCGAGTGACTTCTGCAGCAGCGCCTCCGATGCGGTTGCGCTGCGCGTGCGCAGAAGGCTGAGCACCATCGCGTACGTCGGCGCGAACTTGGACTCGACGCTGAACTCACCGGAGAGCGCGGCGTCGTAGATGTCGCGGACATCGACGTCGGACTCCTTGAGGATGACGCCGTGGCCCAGCGTGTCGATGCCGCGGCGGCCCGCGCGGCCGAGCAGCTGCGTCAGCTCGCCGCTGGTGAGGGCGGCGAAGCTCGTGCCGTCGAACTTGGTGAACGTCGACACCACGCAGGAGCGCGCCGGCATGTTCAACCCGAGCGACAGCGTCTCGGTGGCGAACACCACCTTGATGAGCCCCTGCTGAAAGAGCCGTTCTATCGTCTCCTTCGCGTACGGCAGCATCCCCGCGTGGTGCATGGCGAGACCGCGCCGCAGCAGCTTCGTCATCAGCGCGTCGGTGACCACGCGACGCTCGTCGGAGTCGGTGAGCGCCTCGAGTCGCTCGGCGAGCGCAGCGTCGATGGCGCGCTTCTCAGCGCCGTCCGTCAGGTCAAGGTCGTGCAGCTCGCAGCGCGCGAGCGCCTCGCGGCAGCCGCGGCGCGAGAAGATGAAGTAGATCGCGGGAAGCATGCGGCGCCGGGTGAGCTCGTCGATCACGCGCAGCAGGTCGTTGTCCGGCGCGCGCCGGGCGTACCGCCAGCGCGGGTCCTGCAGCGTCTGATCCTGTGCGAGCTCGAGCGTGCGCCGTTCGGCGCTGCCCCTGGGGTCGAACAATGGATGCAGCACGTTGTCGAGGGCGAGCCACAGCTCCAGTGCCACCGGGCGTTCGGTGCGCGTCACGGTCTCGACCGTGCCGCGCAGTCCGGTCATCCACGCCGCGACCTCGTCGACGTTGCTGATGGTTGCGCTCAGCCCCGTGATGCGGATGTGGCGCGGGGTCTCGATGATCACCTCCTCCCACACCGTGCCGCGCGGGTAGTCGTCGATGTAATGGATCTCGTCGAGCACCACGTCGCCGACTCGGTCGAGGCGTGATGGCTCGTCGTAGAGGATGTTGCGCAGGATCTCCGTCGTCATCACGACCACGGGCGCGCCCTCGTTCATCGAGTGCTCGCCGGTGACGAGACCGACCGCGTCGTCACCGTAGCGCTCGGCCAGGTCGTGGAACTTCTGGTTGCTGAGCGCCTTCAGCGGGGTGGTGTAGACGACGTCGGCCGGGGTGTTCGCCGGGCGCCGCAGTGCGTCGGAGGCGCGCAGCCTGCGCCAGATCGCGTACTCCGCCACGACGGTCTTGCCGCTCGATGTCGGCGCGCTGACCAGCACGCCGCGCGAGCCTTCCAGCTTTGCGATCGCCTCGCGCTGGAAGTCGTCGAGCGTGAACGGAAGCGTCGACTGATACGCGGCGATGAGCTCGTCGATCACTTCCCTTCGGTGTTCACGCGTGAATCAGCTCGAAGCGCGACGCGGTGACCAGCGCGTCGGCGTTGCCCTCGACGAAGTTCAGGATCTTCTGGCACATCTCGTCGGCGTGACGCGCGTCGGCGCTGACGCAGACGACGCCGATCACCGCCGACTGCCAGAGATCCTGGTCGCCCACCTCGGCCACGGCGGCGTTGAACGTCTGGCGCAGCCGCGAGGTGAGCGAGCGCACGACGTGCCGCTTGTCCTTGAGTGACCCGCTGTCGGGAACCTGCAGCGTGATCGTCAGGGTGCCGAGCACCATCACGAAATCACGCTAGCAAAGGACACGGCATAGACGGTGAAATGCCCCGGGAATATGGCATCCTCAGAGGATCATGGCCATCCAGGCGGCGCCAGAGGCGGCGCCGAGTCTGGCGCCGGACGACCCCGACCTGCGTCAGACGACTCTTGTCGAGCACTTCCGGAGACAGATCAGGGAGCGGGGGACCTCCCCCGCGCTGTGCTTTCACGCCGGCGGCCGCTACACAGCGATCTCCTGGGCTGACGTCGGTCGCGCCGCCCGGCGCTGGTCGGCCTTCCTGCTCGCCGAGCAGGTTCAGCACCAGGATCACGTGGCCATCTGGTCCGCGAACCGCCCGGAGTGGCACATCGCCGACATCGGGGTTCTCAGCCTCCGCTGCCGGCCGGTGCCCGTCTACCTGACGCTCAGCGCCGATCAGGCCGGGTACGTCCTCGGCCACTCGGAGTCGGTTGTGGCGGTGGTCGAGAACGCGGCCCTCCGCGACCGGGTGCTGTCCGAGCGCGCGAACCTTCCCCGCCTGCGCCGGATCGTGGTGCTCGAGGGGCAGGAGGAGGCGTCGTCCGACGGGTTCGTCATTCCCTGGCAGGGCGCGCTCGATCGCGGCGATGCCGTGATGGAGGAGCGCTGGGCCGAGCTCGAGGCCCGCGCCAACGCGGTCTCGCTCGAGGACGTCGCGACACTCATCTATACCAGCGGCACCACGGGGCCGCCGAAGGCGGTGCTCCTCACCCACGGCAACGTCGCCGCCGCGATCTGGGCGCTGGACGAGTTCGCCGCGGCGACCCCGGCCACCCGCATCGTCAGCCACCTGCCACTGGCGCACATCGCCGAGCGACTGACCAGCGAGTTCCGCTCCTACGCATACGGGCACCCGGTGTTCTTCGTCGAGAACGTCGGGGTGCTGGGCGAGCGCCTGCGCGAGGTCCGTCCGCACATGTTCTTCACGGTCCCGCGGGTGTGGGAGAAGATGGCCCAGCGAGTGCAGCACGGCGTCGCCGAGCTATCCGGTCCGCGCCGCCGGCTGGCTCAGTGGGCGCTGCGCAAGGGTGCGGACGCGGTGGCCCGCGGTGGCAGCGGCCGCGATGCCAAGCTGGCCGACCGGCTCGTCCTGCAAAAGCTGCGCGAAACGCTCGGGCTCGACACCGCCACGATCATGGCCACGGCGGCGGCGCCCATCGACGCCGAGGTGCTGCGCTTCTTCCGCTCGATCGGCCTCGAGGTGATCGAGGAATACGGGCAGACCGAGGATACCGGCATCAGCACGATCAATCGTCCGGGCGCGGCGCGCATCGGCACGGTCGGCACGCCGATGCGATGCAACGAGGTGCGGATCGCCGAGGACGGCGAGATCCTGGTGCGTGGCGGCAATGTGTTCGCCGGCTACCACAAGGACCCGCAGGCGACAGCGGAGACCGTCGTCGACGGGTGGTTGTACACGGGTGACGTCGGCGAGTTCGACGATGCCGGGTACCTGCGCATCACCGACCGCAAGAAGGACCTGATCATCACCGCGGGTGGCAAGAACATCTCGCCGTCGAACATCGAGGTTGAGCTGCAGAAGAGTCCGTTGATCGCGCACGCGGTCGCGATCGGGGACCGCCGTCCGTTCGTGAGCGCGCTGCTGACGCTCGACCCGGAGGGGATCGCGCACTTCGCGCAGCAGCAGGGGCTCGCTGCGGATCTCGAAGGAATGGTGAGTGAGCCGGCGGTGCTTGCGCTGGTGAAGGCCCACGTCGACGCCGTGAATGCGCGCCTGAGTCAGGTCGAGCAGGTGAAGAAGTGGACGCTGCTCGCGCACGACTTCAACATCGGCGACGAGCTGACACCGACGCTCAAGGTAAAGCGCAAGGTGGTCGCGGAGAAGTACACGACTCAGATAAGCGCGCTCTACACCGGGTAGCACGCACAGCGCGCCGGACCGGTCAGATCGTGTCGAGCAGCCTCTGACGCAGCTGTTCGAGCTTCTCGAAGTCTCCGATCGACGGACGTGCCGGCGTTTTCGCCGGGAACTTCATGTGCTGCAGCGCGTCGGCGATGAGCTGAATCTGCTCCTCGGAAAGCCGCACCGAGCGCATGTCCGGGGACGGCGCCGCAGGGACCGCGGTGACCGCGGCACGCTCGGGCTCGGCAGCGGCCGCCCGTGCACCGTCGGGCTCATCCTCGGTTGGCCGGAACAGCTCGTCCGAGCCTCGCAGCTGCGCCCGGCGGAACCCGCGCATCACGCCTTGGCCGCTCGCACTTGACGGGCCGATCGCGCCACCACCGCCGCCTCCTTGCTCACCCCAACTCCGTTCTGCGCGAGCAACGCTTTCGCGAGGTTGCGATACGCGCGCGCACCGGGCGACGCGGGCGCGTACTGCAGGATCGACTGCCCGGCGAGCGGCGTCTCCGCGAAACGGATCGACGAGTCGATGGTGAAGTCGAACACCTGGTCACCGAACGCACCCTTCACCAGCTCGAGCACCTCCTGGCTGTGCAGCGTGCGCGGCTTGAAGATCGTCGGCAGGATGCCGGAGATGGTGAGGTTTGCGTTCAGCTTGGCGCGAACGCGCTCGATGGTGCGGGTCAGCTGCTGCATTCCCTTCATGCCGAAGTACTCGCACTGCAGCGGGATGATGACCTCCGTCGACGCGACGAGTGCGTTGATGCACAGCAGGCCCAGCGACGGCGGGCAGTCGATGACGATGAAGTCGTACTCATCGCGAATCGGCTCGAGCTTCTCGTTGAGCACGGACTCGCGGCCGAACTCGGTCACCAGCTGCAGCTCGGCGCCGCTGAGCTCGATGTTCGCCGGCAGGAAGTCGACGCCGATCGGCTGCGAGTGCAAGCGGATGTCCTCTGCCGTGACGCTCGGCGAGGTGAGCAGGTCGTACACCGTCTGCTCCAGCTCGTCGGGGCGGCGGCACCCCATGTTGAGCGTGAGGTGACCTTGTGGATCCAGATCCACCGCCAGCACCCGCTGGCCCGCTTCTGCCAGCGCCGCGGCGAGGCTGACAGCGGTCGTGGTCTTGCCGACGCCGCCCTTCTGGTTGGCGACGGCGATGATCCGCGTCACGATTCGCGTGGCGCCGTGGTGAGACGGACAAGCGAGCAAACGCGCCGCACTGAGCCGGTATCATAGCGAACCCCATTGCCGTTCAAAAGTGGGCGCCGATTGGGCGATTGGCAGTCGGGACGAGAGGAGCGAGTTGGCAGAGGAACGCGTCAAGCCGCGCACGATGTTTGTCGAGGAGGCCGTGCAGCAGGCGCTGGAGAGCCGCTGGGCGGATGCGCTTGCCACCAACCACGCATTGGTCGAGCGGTACGGCGCTGACGAGGACACGCACAACCGCATGGGCAAGGCGCTCACCGAGCTCGGCCGCCTGCCCGAGGCGCTCGACGCGTACTCGGCGGCGCTCAAGCTCAATCCGCTCAATCTGATCGCGCAAAAGAACGTGCGCAAGCTGGCTGCGATGGTGGAGAACCAGGAGACGGTGGCGACCGCGGAGCAGCCGATCGACGTCGACGCGTTCACCGAGGAGCCGGGCAAGAGCGCGGTGACGGTCTTGACACCACCCGCCGAGAAGATTGCGGTGAAGGTTGCGCCCGGCGATCTCGTCGAGATCGAGCCCGACGGTGCTCAGCTGCGGGCGCACACCGCGCGTGGTGTGGCGCTCGGTGAGGTCGAGCCCAAGATCTCGCGCCGCCTGCTGCCGCTCATCGCGAGCGGCAACCGGTACTCCGCGGCTGTGGCGCGGGTCGACAACTCGGCGATCGAGATCATCATCCGCGAGACTTACCAGGCGCCCGAGAACGCGCATGTCACGTCATTCCAGCTGTCGCGATCCAACCGGCGTGACGAGTTCCGCCCCTACGCCAAGGAGTCGCTGCTCTCCGCGCGCGAGATCGACGAGGAGTCGCTGGGTGACGACGACGAGGAGTACACCGAACCGTCCGCCGCGCCGAGCGAGGACCTGGCAGAGATGGGGATGAGCACGTTCCAAGCCGAGTCGGAGGAGAGCAGCTCCTCGGACAACGACAACGAGAGCGACGAGGACACGCGTCCCGAGGACGAATACTGAGCGCACAGCTCCGGCGGCAGGGCTACCTCCACATCGAGGAGTACGGCCTCATCGGGGATTGCCGCAGCGCGGCGCTCGTCGGCGTCGACGGCAGCATCGACTTCCTGTGCCTGCCCCGCTTCGACAGCGACGCCGTCTTCTTCCGCCTGCTCGACGCCGAGCGCGGCGGGTACTGGCAGATCGTCCCGGAGGAGCCGTTTCACGGCCGTCATGCGTACCGCGACCGCACCAACATCCTCGACACCATCTTCGTCACGCCGCAGGGCACGGTGGTTATCACCGACTTCATGCCGACGTACCAGCGCATCGTCACCCAACACGCACGGCTGCACAACGAACCGCGGGTCGTTCGCCTGGTGCAGTGCCTGGCAGGCTCGGTGAAGCTGACCAATCGCTTCGTCCCGCACCGAGGCTTCACCAGCACACCGCTCGCGCTGCATCTCGACGGCGATGGACATGTGCTCCACGCTGATGTCGACAATGTCCATTACTGTCTGGAGTCGAGCATCGACATCAGCGCGCCTGAGAGCGAATTCCGCCTCGGGGCCGGTGAGAGCGCGGCATTCTGCATGCGCGCCGCTCGCTCCGGGTTTGGCGGCGACCACGGCTGGTCGGTCGAGCGCGCGCGGCGCGCGTTCCGCGACACGCGACGGTTCTGGTGGCAGTGGGTGGCACAGGTTCGCTATGACGGCCCGTATCAGGTGCACGTGTGGCGCTCGGCGCTCGCGCTCAAGCTGATGACCTACGCGCCGACGGGCGCGATCATCGCCGCGCCGACCACGAGCCTGCCGGAGAAGATCGGCGGCGACCGCAACTGGGACTACCGCTTCACCTGGCTCCGCGACGCGTCCTTCACGCTGTACGCGTTCTCGCAGCTCAACCTCATGGAGGAGGCGCACGAGTTCTTCGATTGGGTGGCCCATCGCCACGTCGCCGACCGCATGCGCACCGTCCCCAACCTCGTCGACCTCTCGGGACGCACGCGCAGCGACGAGGTCGAGCTCACCGAGCTCGACGGCTACCGCGGCTCGCGGCCCGTCCGCGTGGGCAATGCCGCGAGCACCCAGCTGCAGCTCGATGTGTACGGGGAGATCCTCGACACGGCGTACATCTACGCACGCTTCGGTGGCGGCATCTCCGAGGAGCTGTGGAGGGAGCTGCGCAACGTCGTCGAGCTGACCATCGAGCACTGGCAGGAGCCGGACTCGTCCATATGGGAGGTGCGCAGCGAACGCCAGCACTTCACCTACAGCAAGTTGATGTGCTGGGTGGCGGTGGACCGCGGGCTCCGCCTCGCCGAGCGCTACGGGCTTCCCCACGACTCGGCGGCATGGAAGGCGGCGCGCCTCGCGATCCACCGCACCGTGTCACGGCGGGCATGGAACCCGAGCCTGCGCGCCTTCACCCAGACGCTGGACGGCGACACGCTCGACGCCGCCGTGCTGCGCATGACCCAGGCGCGGTTTCTGCCCAACCGCGATCGGCGGATCCGCGACACCGTACGCGCCATCGAACGCGAGCTGTCCACCGGCGTGCTCGTGAGTCGCTACCGGCCCGATCGATCGCCCGACGGTGTCGGCGGCGACGAGGGCGCGTTCTTCATGACGTCCTTCTGGCTCGTCGACGCGCTGGCCCACCTCGGCGAGCTGGATCACGCCGAGCGCATGTTCGAGCAGCTTCTGAACCTCTCCTCCCCGGTGGGCCTGTTCTCCGAGGAGGTGGACGCGCAGACAGGCCACCTGCTGGGCAACTACCCGCAGGCGTTCACCCACCTGGCGCTGGTGGGGGCGGCGGTGAACATCGAGCGGGCGCGAAAGCACGGCCTCGGCGTGCGCGGCCTGCGATCGCGCGCGATGGCCTAGGCGCTATTGCGGCGTTGCATATTTATGCAGCGGCGGAATACACTGGGCCGATGACGGACGCCCACCGCCTTCGCGTCGCCGTCGCCGGCGCCACCGGCTACATCGGCATGCAGTGCGTCAGCCTGGTCGCCGCCCACCCGGCGATGGAGCTCACACGCGTCATGGGCCGCAGCAACGCGGGCAGGCCGTACTGCGACGCGGTCCCGGCGAGCGCGGTCACGCTGACCATCGAGGACACGCTCGAGGCCGGCTCCGCGCAGGTGATCTTTGCGGCGTTGCCCCACACGGTCGCCGCGCATCACGCGGCCGGCTGGCTCTCCGCGGGCGCGACGGTGATCGACATGAGTGCCGACTTCCGCCTGCGCGACGCCGGCGCGTACCGGGCGTGGTACGCGCTCGAACATCCCGCGCCGTCGCTGCTCGAGGAGTCGGTGTACGGAATGCCCGAACTGCACCGTGAAGCGCTGCGACATGCCGACCTCGTGGCGGTGCCCGGCTGCTATCCGACGGCGACGCTGCTCGCGTGCGTTCCTGCGCTGCGCGCGGGTCTCGTCGAGGCAGACATCGTGCTCGACGCCAAGAGCGGGGTCAGTGGTGCGGGCCGGTCACCGTCACTCGGCACCAACTACGGCGAGGTCAACGAGTCCGTGCACGCATACGGCGTCGACGGGCACCGGCACAAGTCGGAGATGCTCGAGCAGCTCAACGCCGTCGCCGCGACGGAGGTCCGCCTCACGTTCGTCCCGCACCTGGTGCCCATGACGCGTGGCATCCTGGCGACCGCGTACCTGCGGCCGCTCGCCGGAGTGACGCACGCGGACCTGGAGGCGGCGTATCGGGCCTTCTGTGACGGCGAGCCCTTCCTGCGCTACTCGTTGCGGCCACCGGCGACCAAAACAGTCTCCGGGACGAACACCGCCGCGATCAACTGCGGCTGGCAGGACGGGCGTGCCGTGGTGACAGTCGCCATCGACAACCTGGTCAAGGGCGCCGCCGGCCAGGGAATCCAGGCGTGCAACGTGCGCTTCGGCTTCGACGAGCGCGCTGGGCTCGGCATGGCGTCGCTGTGGCCGTAGCTGTTCCGATGGAGGCCGACCGCGTCCCCGGGGTGTGCGCCCCGCTCGGCTTCCGCGCCGGCGCGGCGGCCGCGGACATCCGCGGCGACGGCGACGTCATCCGTCTCGACATCGCGCTCGTGCGCTCCGACACGCTCGCCGAGGCGGCCGGTGTGTTCACCCGCAACCTGGTGAAGGCGGCGCCGGTCGTGATCTCGCAGCTCACGCTGCGGCGCAACAAGCCGATCGGCGCCGTGGTCATCAACGCGGGCAACGCCAACGCGTGCACCGGTCCGGCGGGCTTCCGCGACGCGCTGCGCATGTGCGCCACCACCGGCGAGGTGATCGACCTCGACCCCAGCGAGGTGCTCGTCTGCAGCACCGGCGTCATCGGGCGGCCACTGCCGATGGAGCGCGTGAGCGCCGGGATCCGCGCGTGCGCCGCCCTGAATGACATTGGCGGCGAGGCTGCGGCACGCGCCATCCTCACAACCGACCGGCGTCCCAAGGTCGCGATGGCGGTCGCCGACATTGCCGGCGTGCAGGTCACGGTTGGCGGCATGGCCAAGGGCTCCGGGATGATCCATCCGGACATGGCCACCCTGCTCGCGCTGATGACCACCGATGCCAACGTCCCGGCGAGCGTGCTGCGACCGGTGCTGCAGCGCGTGACCGACTCGACCTTCAACTGCGTGACCGTCGACGGCGACACGTCGACCAACGACAGCGCGATCCTGCTGGCCAACGGCGCCGCAGGCGGTCCGCCCATCACAGACGGTGCCGCGCTCGCCGCGTTCGAGGCCGCGGTGCTCGACGTCTGCGACAGCCTGGCCGAGCAGCTGGTCGCCGACGCGGAGGGCGCCGAGCGCTACTTTCTCGTGACGGTGAACGGTGCTGCCGACACCGAGCAGGCGCGGCGCGCTGCGCGTGTGGTCGCCGCGAGCCCGCTGGTGAAGTCGGCGGTGCACGGCGGCGATCCCAACTGGGGCCGCATCGTCGCAGCGCTGGGACGCAGCGGCGCCTCGTTCACACTCGACCGCTGCCGCGTCGCCATCGGTGGCGTGACCGTGTTCGAACGCAGCGCGCCGGCGGACGCCGACCTCGAGGCCATCGCCGATGCGCTTCTCCAGCGCCGCGTGACGATCGACGTCGACCTCGGTGCCGGTGACGGCAGCGGGCACGCGTGGGGCTGCGAGCTGACGCCCGACTACGTGCACATCAACGCGGACTACACGACGTGACGATGAGGGAGATGTACCCATGACGCAGACGGAGCTCACGCCGGACGTCAGCGAGCGCGTCCGCCGTGCCGAGGTGCTGATCGAGGCGCTGCCATACATCCGCAAGTTCAGCGGCCATGTGATGGTGATCAAGCTCGGCGGTTCGGTCGACGCGTCCGAGGCCGACGTCGACTCCGTGCTGCGCGACGTCGTGCTGCTCCGCTTCGTCGGCATGCATCCGGTGCTCGTGCACGGTGGCGGCGCCGAGATCAGCGCGTGGCAGAAGCGCGTGGGGCTGGAGCCGCGATTCGTCAACGGGCTGCGCGTCACCGACGCGCCGGCGATGGAGATCGTGAAGATGGTGCTCACCGGCAAGGTGGGGCCGGACATCGTCGCGCGCATCAACGGGATGGGCGGCAGCGCCATCGGCATCAGTGGTGAGGACGGACCCACGCTGCTGGTGCGCGCGCGCCCACCGGAGAATGGGGTCGACCTCGGATTCGTCGGCGACGTGGATACCGTGAATGCGGAGCCGCTGCAGGCGATCCTCGCGCAGGGGCGCATCCCCGTGATGGCGTCGATCGGCCTCGGGTACGACGGTCAGACGTACAACGTCAACGCGGACTCGGTCGCCGCTGAGCTGGCCGTCGCGCTGGGCGCGACCAAGCTGATCCTGCTCACCGACGTCGACGGCGTGCGCGACGGCAGCGGCACCCTGCGCACCGAGCTCGACGCTGCGGGAGCGGAACGGCTGATCGACGATGGCGTCGTCACCGGCGGCATGATCCCCAAGGTGCGCGCGGCGCTGCGCGCGGTGAGCGCCGGTGCGTCGACGCACATCATCGATGGCCGCGTGCCGCACTCGCTGCTGCTGGAGTTGCTCACCGAGCGTGGCGTCGGCACGATGTTCGCCGCGGCGGAGCCGGCGGAGCGATGACGACGAGCTCGCTGACGAGCTACGCCGAGCGCGCCGAGCGCGTGCTCATGGACACGTACGCGCGGCGGCCGCTCGCGCTGGTGACCGGCGCCGGAGCGCGAGTGCGCGACGCCGACGGGCGCGAGTACGTCGACCTTGTGGCCGGCATCGCCGTCAACGTGCTGGGGCATGCGCATCCCGCCATCCAGCAGGCCCTCGCCGACCAGGCGCAGCGGCTCATGCACACGAGCAACCTGTACTACACAGAGCCGCAGCTTGAGCTCGCGGAGCGGTTGGTCGCGTCCTCGTTTCCCTCACGAGCCTTCTTCGGCAACAGCGGCGCCGAGGCGGTCGAGGGCGCCATCAAGCTGGCGCGCAAGTGGGGCAAGGAGCGCCGCAACGGCGCCGGCGTCATCGTCTGCGCGCGTGGCGCGTTTCACGGGCGCACGCTCGGCGCGCTGGCGGCCACCGCCAACACGCGATACCAGGAGCCATTCCAGCCGCTGCCGCGCGGTTTCGTCCACGTCGCGTACAACGACCCCGTGGCGATCGAGTCAGCGATCGACTCGAACACGTGCGCGGTGATGCTGGAGCCCATCGAGGGTGAGAGTGGCGTGCATCCGCTGGACGCGGGCGTGCTCGCGGAGATTCGCCGCATCTGCGACGAGCGCGATGTCCTGCTGATCCTCGACGAGGTGCAGACGGGGATGGGACGCACCGGCACGTGGTGGGCCCATCAGCGCGACGGCATCGTCCCCGACGTCATGACCGTGGCCAAGGGCCTCGGTGGGGGCGTGCCCATCGGCGCGGTGCTCGCGGCCCCGCGCGCCGATGTGTTCACGCCCGGCGACCATGGTTCGACGTTCGGTGGCAACCCGCTCGCGTGCGCAGCGGGGGTGGCGGTCATGCACACGATCGCGGCGGACGGGCTGGTCGACAACGCCGCCAACGTCGGCGACTACCTGAGTGAATCCGTGATGTCGCTCGCGCCGGCGGCACCGATCGCGGGCGTGCGTGGCCGCGGGCTGATGCTGGGCGTCGCGCTGAGCGCCGATGTCGCCCCGCGTGTCGCCGCGGCCGCCCTCGAACACGGAGTGATCGTCAACGCCATCGGGCAGCGAACGCTGCGGCTGGTGCCGCCGCTGGTGCTGACACGCGATGACGTCGACATCGCGGTGCAGGGCCTGCAGGCAGCATTCGCCGACGTCAGCGGAGTCGCGTGAGCATGGCCACAGCGGCGCGCTCGTCGAACGGGCCGACCAAGAGCGAGCGCCAGCGCATGATCATCGAGCTGGTGCGCACGCGCGTCCTGCGCACGCAGGAGGAGCTGGTCGACGCGCTCCGCGACCGCAACCTCGACGTCACGCAGGCGACCGTCAGCCGCGACATCCGCGAGCTCGGGCTCGTGCGCGTGCACGACTCCGACGGCGCACGCTACATGCTCGCGGTGGCCGAGCTCGATGCCGGCGCAGCCTCGGAGCGGCTCCGCACCGTGCTCCGCGAGCACGTGCGCTCCGTGGAGTTCATAGATCTGCTCGGCGTGATGCACACGCTGCCCGGCTGCGCGATGGTCGTCGCCGCGGCCATCGACAGCGCGCGGATCGAGGAGATCGCGGGCACGATCGCCGGCGACGACACGATCCTGATCGTGACGCGCTCGCGCCCCGCGGCGCACCGGCTCGGTGTGCGGCTGCGCGACATGAGCGGCCGCGAGGAATAGCGATGGCTGCCGAGCGGTGCGTGCTCGCATACAGCGGAGGGCTCGACACGTCGGTCGCAATCCGCTGGATGCAGGAGGAGATGGACTACGAGGTGGTGACGCTCACCGCCGACCTCGGCGAGTCGAGCGACATCGACTCGGTGGCGGCGCGCGCACTGCGCACGGGCGCTGTTGCCGCGCATACGGTCGACGCCCGCCGCATCTTCGTGGAGCACTTCTGCTTTCCGACGTTGCAGGCCGGGTCGCTGTACGAGGGGGTGTACCCGCTGGCCACCGCGCTGGCGCGGCCGCTGATCGCCAAGCTGCTGGTCGACGTCGCCCACGACGAGGGCGCGGTCGCGGTCGCTCACGGCTGCACCGGCAAGGGCAATGATCAGGTGCGCTTCGACGTCGCTGTCGCGGCGCTTGCCCCGGAGCTGCGGGTGGTGGCGCCGGTGCGGGACTGGGACATGGGCCGGCCGCAGGAGATCGAGTACGCGGCGCGCAACGGCATCGAGGTGCCGGTGACACGCGAATCGCCCTACTCCATCGACGCGAACATTTGGGGGCGCAGTGTCGAGTCCGGATTGCTCGAGGACCCGTGGGTGCAGCCACCTCCGGATGTGTTCGCCTGGACGGCGGCGCCGGAGTCGGAGTCGGCAGCGGGGCGCGACGTGGTCATCGCGTTCGAGTCCGGCGTGCCCGTGTCGCTCGACGGCGAGCGCCTCGCCGCGGATGCGCTGGTGACGCGGCTCAACACCATCGCCGGTGGGGCAGGGGTGGGTCGCATCGACCACGTCGAGAACCGGCTCGTCGGCATCAAGTCGCGCGAGATCTACGAGGCGCCGGCGGCGCTGGTGCTGACCCAGGCGCACGCCGCGCTGGAGTCGCTGACGCTCCCGCGGGACGTGGCGCAGTTCAAACGCCTGGTCGCCGACGAGTGGGCGCGTCTCGTGTACGACGGCCTCTGGT